>MNEW01000075.1:19293-32336 GCA_001917895.1 Actinobacteria bacterium 13_1_40CM_66_12 | reverse complement strand
GTAGGACTGAACCCTGGCGGCCACAATCCCGAAGGCCGGGAATACTTCTCAACTGGCCTGCTTCTCTTCGAGGCCGGAGCGGGAACGAAGACTTCTAACAACCAGTTCTCAGGCAACCAGCACAACTTCGCTAACGTTCCCTAGCAGAGATGGAGGGCCGGTCGCACCAGCGGCCGGCTCGCAGACTTCTCGACGCGCCGTTTAGCTAGCGTCTTGGCCGTGATTCGTCTCACTCAGGAACGGGCGCGGCAGATCGCTGTCATGGCTCAGCTTCTCGATGCAAAGCGCCCGCTTGACATCCTCGACACGGTGTCGAGGCTCGGATTCCTGCAAATCGATCCGACGGCCGCGGTGGCGCGAAGCGAAGACCTTGTTCTCTGGAGCAGGTTGGGCGTTCAGTTTCGCCCGCAAGGGATGGCGGAGCTGATCCGAAATCGGCTTCTCTTTGAATACAGGGCTTTCATCTACCCCGCCGCCGACTACCCCCTCTACAAGCCGGTGATGATGGCGTGGCCACCTGAAGGTAGCCGGCGCGACTGGCTCGCTGCCAACCTGCCGTTTCGTGACTACGTCATGGCCGAGTTGAAGGCACGCGGCCCGCTGCGCTCACGGGACCTCGAAGATCGCGCGCAGGTCGGTTGGCGTTCCAGTGGCTGGACGCACGAACGAAACGTGAGTCAGATGCTCGAATTTCTTTGGGCCCGCGGTGACGTTGCCGTCACCAGGCGCGAGGGCAACGAGCGAATCTGGGACCTGGCCGCGCGTGTCCTCCCGAATGAAATGCCGGAGGTTCAGGCGACTGAGGCCAAGCGAATCCTCGCCGAGCGCAGGCTGCGCTCGTTGGGGATCGCCCGACCAAAGTCGGTCGGCGACATCGGGACACAGGTGGAGGTCGAGGGCGTGAAAGGTCCATGGGTCGCCGATGCTGAGCTGCTCGAGCGGCCGTTCGAAGGCCGCACTGCCTTGCTGTCACCGTTCGATCGACTTGTTTATGACCGCGAGCGCGCGCTCGCGCTGTTCGGCTTCGACTACAAGCTCGAGATCTACGTCCCGCAGGCCAAGCGAAAGTGGGGCTATTACGTGCTCCCGGTGCTGCACGGCGATCGGCTGGTGGCGAAAGCCGACGTCAAAGCCGAACGGAGGGCGGGCGTCTTGCGGGTACCCGCCCTGCACATGGAGCCGGGCACGTCTCCTGATGACCGAGACGCAGCGCGCATGGAGTTGCGCTTGCTGGCCGATTGGCTGAACCTTCGGCGGCTCACGATCGAGCGAACCTTTCGCACCCGCTGAAGCGGGATGAACTCCGCCCGCCCAGACCTATTCTTGGCCCGTGGTCCAGCGCCTGGTCGCGCTTGCGGCTGCCCTTGCGGTCTTCGAATGTGGGCCCGGGCCCGTCTCCGGGTGCTTCGACCGCCGGCTCGACACCGTGCTCGAGAAGCCGCTCTAACCGTGTGATGGCCTAGAACCTGGAACCGCGCGGTCTTGGCCGGGGTAGATTCAGCGTCAGACATGGCAGCCGACCATCGCGAAAACACTTTGGTCCGCCGGGTTTTTCTGATTGCTGTTTCGGTCGCGGCAGTCACGCTCGCCTCGTCCGTTTATTTGATTCCACGCCAACTCAACCGCGTGATCGCGCCGGCGCCAAGTCCTTCATCAGGATCTCAGCCGTCGCCTTGGAACGGCCCCTGCGCACCCACCCAGCTGTCGCTTACGGGATTCTTCCGCGAATGCGCATCTGTGGACAAAGGGCTCAGCTGTCCAACAGGTTCGTTCGACCACGCGCGGGTCGAACGGCTGCACGGCACGAAGCATGACTTCCTGCTCTACGTCGAGGTGAATGGCGCTTACCACGGCCCGGGAACCTATGCCCTGGCGCCTTGGCCTCACGCCACGTTGGGCGTACCCGATGGAGTGGCGAAGGTCGCAATCCGTGAGTACGCGACCGGAAGACTGTGGGCGTCAACGGCGGGTTCCCTCACGATCGACAACCTGGAAGACGGCGGTTATGTGTACGCCGGCCTTGGGGCCAGCACGTACTCCCCAGTTGATGTGGAACTGAACATCGCCGGATGGTGGAGTTGTTCGTGAGATGTGGCGGAGGGGCAGGGATTTGAACCCTGGATAGGCTTGCACCTATAACAGTTTTCAAGACTGTCGCCATCAACCGGACTCGGCCACCCCTCCACAGGGCACGACGGATTCTAGGAGGCGCCTCTAGATCAACGCGCGCCGATGACTTCCAGGCCGCCCATGTACGGCCGCAGCACCTCCGGAACTGTGACCGTCCCATCAGGCCGCTGATAAGTCTCGATGATCGCGTCGATGGTTCTCGTCAGCGCCAGCCCGCTGCCGTTGATCGTGTGCACAAAGCGCGGTGGCGCGCCCCGCGCCGGGCGGTATCTCATGTTCGCCCGCATCGCCTGGAAATCAGCGAACACCGAGCACGACGACACCTCTAAGTAGCGCCCCAATCCAGGACACCACGCGTTCAGGTCGTACTTCTTGTACTGCGCGAACCCCATGTCGCCGGTGCACATCACCATCACCTGGTAGTGGAGGCCGAGGCGCCTGAGGATGTCCTCGGCGTCCGCCGTCAACTTCTCGAACTCGTCCATCGACGTTTCCGCGGTCGTGAGCTTCACCATCTCAACCTTCGAGAACTGGTGCAGGCGGATGAAACCCCGCGTGTCCTTTCCCGCCGCCCCGGCTTCAGAGCGGAAACACGGTGTGTACGCCGTGTACTTCAGGGGCAGACGGTCGCCGTCGAGGATCTCTTCGCGGTGCAGGTTGGTGAGCGGAACCTCCGACGTCGGTACCAGCCACAGGTCGTGGCCCTCGACCTTGAATGCGTCGGCGCCGAACTTGGGGAGGTTGGCCGTCCCCGTCATCGAGGCGCTGTTCACCAGCATCGGCGGCCACACCTCCGTGTAGCCATGCTCACGCGTGTGCACGTCGAGCATGAACTGCGCCAACGCCCGTTCCAATCGAGCACCCTCCCCGATCAAAAACGCGAATCGGGAGCCCGCGACTCGAGCCGCGCGTTCGAAGTCCATGATGCCGAGCGCCTCTCCGAGGTCGTAATGCGTGCGCGGCGCGAAACCGAGGTCGGCCTTCGATCCCCAATCCCGCAACACGACGTTGTCCTGCTCACCCTCCCCCACCGGCACCGATTCGTGAAAGAGGTTGGGGACTCGCAGCAGCAGGTCGTCCAGCTCCGCACGCAATTCGTCTGCACCGGCCGTGAGCGATTTGACCTGCTCGGAAATGTCCTTCAGCTCGGCGCGAACACGATCGTCTTTAGTTTGGGCGAACTGTCGGGACAGTATCTTCTGGCCCGCGCGCAGGTTCTCGGCCTGCATCAGCTTCTGGCGCCAGCGCTCATCGATGGCAAGGATTTCGTCGATCGGCGCCGGCTCGCCCTTCAGCTGAGCGGCGCGGCGCACGCGTTCCGGGTCTTTGCGGATCAGCTCAAGGGGCAGCACGGCTAAGACTCTGCCTTCATCACAGGAAACAGGATCACATCGCGGATCGACGGCTGGTTGGTCAGCAACATCACAAGCCGGTCGATGCCGACGCCCAGCCCACCGCACGGCGGCAACCCGTACTCGACGGCGCGCAGGAAATCCTCATCCATGGGGTGTGCTTCGACGTCCCCCGCCGCCCGCTGCGCCGCCTGCGCCTCGAATCGCTGGCGCTGGTCGATGGGGTCGGTCAGCTCGGTGAACGCGTTGGCATATTCGCGGCCCAGGATGACGAGCTCGAACCGCTCGACGAATCGCGGGTCGTCATCGCGCGGCCGCGCGAGGGGCGAGATCTCGATCGGGTAGTCGGTGACGAAGGTCGGTTCGCGCAGCTTGGGTTGGACGTGCTCCTCGAACAGGTCGTTGAGCTCTTTACCGGCAGCCTGCCGGCCGGTGTGCTCGAGGACCAGGTCGGCCATTCGCTCACGGCGGAGCGGTGGCGTGAGGTCGATCTCTTCACCCTGGTATGTGATCTTCGACGAGAGGCCCGCAGCCGCTGTCGCCGTGACCATCATGTCCTCGACGAGCCTCATGACATCGTTGTAGTCCGCGTACGCCTCGTAGCACTCGAGCATGGTGAACTCGGGGTTGTGCCGCGGCGAAAGTCCTTCGTTGCGAAAAACGCGGCCGATCTCGTACACGCGCTCCAAGCCGCCAACCAGCAATCGCTTCAGATGCAATTCCAGAGCGATCCGCAGGTACAGGTCGCGATTGAGCGCCTCGTGATGGGTTATGAACGGCCGGGCATGACCGCCGCCGGGCACCTCCTGCAACACCGGCGTCTCAACTTCGAGGAACCCTCGCCCGTCGAGCAGGTTGCGAAGGGAAGCGATGACCTTCGTTCGGGCCCGGAACACATCGCGCACCTCAGGATTCGCGATGAGATCCACGTACCGCTGCCGGTAGCGAATCTCGACGTCTTTGAGCCCGTGCCACTTCTCGGGTAGGGGACGCAGCGACTTGGTCAGCAGCTGGAACGAATGGATCTCGAGAGTGATCTCGCCCCGACGCGTGCGAAAGATGGGGCCCTTCACGCCCACCAAATCGCCCGGGTCGAGATCCGCGAATAGATCGAAGTCCCGCTCGCCGACGATGTCGCGGCTGGCGAACAGCTGAAGGCGACCTGACTGGTCCTGAAGATCGGCGAAGACCGAGCCGCCCATCAAACGCTTCACCATCAGCCGGCCCGCAACGGCGACCGGCTCGGTGCGCTCGCCTTCTCCAAGCAAAGCGCGCGCTTCGGCGGTTGAGTGCGTCGGCTTGAAACCGCGCGAGTACGGATCGACTCCGGCCGCGCGCATCCGCTCGAGCTTCTTCCGCCGGTCGCGAATTACCTCCGGCTCGTCTTCATCAGGCACGTCCCCGAAAGACTAAGGGAGAAAGACCAGTGGCTAGAGCGACACCTCCTGATCCTCGGCCGCCGGAAACGCAACGACGTCGGTGCCGCCCGACTGGCGGTGGTTGCCCAGCGCCTCCTCGATCAGCGCGTCGATGTCGCTGTCCGAGTGGGCCGGGTCGTGGTGAAAGAAAGCCAGCTGCTGCACCCCTGCCTGCTCCGCCAGAGCTAGCGCCTCCTCGTAGGTCGAATGGCCGAAGCCGGCGTGCGTCTTGTACTCCTCGCGGCTGTACTGCGCGTCGTGGACGAGCAGGTCGGCGTCCTGGCACCAGCTCGCCATTTCCTTGAGCGTTCCGTTCTCGTTATTGGCGAACATCGCGATCTCGTTGTCGGTTGCAAACGCAAAACGCGTCGGGCCCTCGTCGATCCGATAACCAAACGTTGGGATGGGATGCATCAGGAGATGCGGCGTGATTCGCAGGCCGCCGACCTCGAACGTCTCTCCAGGATTCCTCTCGATGAACTCCATCTCCGCCGGCATGTGGTCGAGGCGCACCGGAAAGTACGCGGGATCCATCTGGTCGGCGAAGGCCGCTTGCAGCGATTTGGCTGACCCTGCCGGGCCGACGATCGTGAGGTGCGTGCCGGGCACGAAGGCAGGCGGAAAAAAGGGAAATCCCTGGATGTGATCGTGGTGCGTGTGCGTGATCAGAAGATGAGCCTGCAGCGGTTCTGCCTGTTCGAATCCACTTCCGAGCTCGGCGATGCCCGAACCGGAGTCGATGATGATCAGGTTGTCGTCCTTGTCGCGGACCTCGATGCACGTCGTGTTGCCGCCGTAGCGCAGCGTCTTCCTGCCTGGAGTCGGCCTCGTACCGCGCGTGCCCCAGAACTTGATCCTCATCGCGGCGCAGTCACCTGGTAGATCCGCTTGTTGACGAACACGTCGAGCAGGTCATTGTCGAGCTTGCCGTCGGCAGCCTCGGCATGGAGGATGTCGAGAGCGACGTCGCGCGGCACCGCGCGCTTGTATGGGCGGTCCTGCGCGGTCAGCGCGTCGTAGATGTCCGAGATCGTCATCATCTTCGCCTGCAGCGGGATCTGGTCCCCGGTCAGCCCTCGCGGATAGCCGGAGCCGTCCAACTTCTCGTGATGTCCGTAGGCAATCTCGGGGATACCGCGCATCACCGACGTCCACGGGATCTTGGTCAGGAAGTGAAAGCTGTGGGTCACGTGCGCCTCCATCTCGAGACGCTCCTGCGGGTCGAGCGTGCCCTTGCGGATGGAGAGGAAGCGGAACTCCTGCGGATCAAGCATCGGATGCGCGTGCCCGGCCATGTCGTGATACGTCTCCTGCGCCAGCGCCTCCAGCATCGTCGCCTTGTCCTCCGGCATCACCGTCGGCTCGTTCGCGGCGACGATGCCCTGGATCCATGCCCGAAGGCGAGCGAGCTCCTCTTCGAGCCTTCGATCGATCTCCGCAAGCGCGGCCTCGCCGGCGGCGCCGCCGCGCATCGCCTCCAGCTTCTCGTTGGCGTACTTCACCTGCACGGAACGCTCAACGAACTCGAAGCGGGCCTGGATCACCTCCAGCTGGCCCGGCATCAGCTTCTTGGCCTTGATGAGGATGTGCTCGCGCACGCCGACCTTGCCGAAGTCGTGCAGCAGGCACGCGTACCGCAGCTCCTTGAGCTGGTCCTCGGTCAGGTACACGTCGCGATACTTGCCGGTTCCCATGTCCGTCACCGCGCGGGCAAGGCTCGTCGTCAGTGCCTCGACACGTCCGGAGTGACCTGCGGTGCTCGGGTCTCGTTGCTCGATCGCAGTCACGCTCGCCTGCACGAAACCGTCGAACAGGGCCTGGATCGAATCCAGGAGGCTCTTGTTGTCGAGCGCGACCGCGGCCTGGCTCGCGATCGACTCGATCATCTCGAGGTCTTCGGGTCGAAAGCTGACGACCTCGCTCGGAACGTTGGCGATGGTCAGCTTCGTGTCGAAGTTGCGCTTCGCGTTGATCAGCTGTACCGCGCCCACCACATCGTTTTTGTAGTTGCGCATAGGGACCGTCAGCATCGATTTCGTCCGGTAGCCGAACTGCGCGTCGAAGCCTTTGCCGCCTTGCGGCTTGCCCGGCGGCGGAGTGTAGGCGTCGTCGTAGATCTGGCTCCAGCCCACTGTGACCGTATAGCCGACGACGGTCTTGTCGTCGACTGGAACCGTGAACGCCTGGTACGTGTTGTCGATCGAGGTGTTCTGGCTCGACGCCAGGAACAGCTGAGGCGATCCATCCTCACCGACCGTCTTGCGCCACAGGCTCGCACCGTCGGCGTTGGTGAGCTGGCGCATGGTCATGAGGATGAATTCCTGCAGCTTGCCGATATCCCGCTCGGCCGACAGCGCGATCCCGATGCGGTTCAGCTCCTCGAACTGGCGGTGCTGCCGCCGCGCCTGCTCCTCGAGCTGCTTCAGCTCACGCTTCAGCGCCGCGTTTTCCATCGCTGTACGCAGGAGCTCGCGGAGCGCCGCCCGAGAGGCGTCCTTTGGCACCGCGAATGCCATGTCTCCGAGGCCGGGCGGCGGTTCCTCACCGGAGTCGTGCAGGACCAGGGCGGGCGTGATGACGGTCTGCGAGTCGTCGAGGCCGAGGCCCTCGATCCCAAGCTCGGCCAGCACTGCCGGCAGCTCGCCGTTCTCGAGGCCCGGCATCAGGTATACGACGAAGGCTTGGGTTGTCTTCAAGGCTCTCTAGTGTCCGGCACCGTCGGCGTTTTGCAGGTAGATCAAGCGCAACCCTTCCAGGGTCAAGAGTGGGTCGGTCGCCTCGATCACGTGTGTCAGGCCCGCGACCAGCGACGCCTGGCCGCCCGTGGCGATCACCTTGGCCGTCCCTCCCAGCTCCGCCACCATGCGCTCGACCATCCCCTCGACCTGGGCCACGAAGCCCCATACCAGCCCGGATTGGATCGAGGTGACGGTGTTGCGGCCGATCACGGAGTCAGGCGCCACCGCCTCGACGCGCCGCAGCATCGCGGTATGGGACACCAGTGCGTCGAGCGAGATTTCGACCCCCGGTGCGATCGCGCCCCCGAGGTAGTCGCCCTGGGCGTTGATGGCGTCGTAGGTGACGGCCGTGCCGAAGTCGATGACGACCACCGGCCCCCCGTACTTCGAATAGGCGGCGAGGGCGTTGGCGATGCGGTCGGCGCCGACATCCTTGGGGTTCTCGTAGCGGATCCGGACGCTGGTCTTGACGCCCGGGCCGACCATCACGGGCTCGCATTTCAGATAGCGGCGAGAGGCCTCGATCAGCGCTGGGTTCAGGTTGGGCACCACGCTGGCGATCACGACGCCGGTGACGACGTTCAGCTCGAAGCCCCGAAGCCCGAAGAGGTCCTTCAGCTCCACGGCCATCTCGTCCGCGGTCCGCTCGCGATGCGAGGTCACGCGCCAGTCGGCGACCAGCTTCTCGCCCTCGAACAGGGCCAGCGTGACGTTGGTGTTGCCGACGTCGACCGCCAGGAGCATCCGCCTGAACTCTACTTTGGGAGGCCGGGGGGGTGCGTCTCGCTCCAGCGTTTCAGCGCGGCGGCCTGCCGGCGCACCGCGGTGGCACGGGCGGCAACGCGACGCGGGTGTGGAGCGCCCACGAGATCGCGCTTGGCGAGAGAGGCGCGGGCGTTCCAGGGCGCTTTGGCAGTGCCCTCGACGACCTGCTTTCCGATGCGCCCGTGAGCTTCGCGGAAGGGCACGCCCGAGCGGACCAGTTCTTCCGCCGCGTCAGTGGCCAGCAAGCCGGGATCGCTCGCAGCGGCAGCGAGCTGCTTGCGGTCGAACGCGAGGTGCTCGACCAGGAGGGCCGCCGCGGTCAGGGAATCAAGGGTGCTGTCGACGGCGGCGAAGAGCGCGGTCTTGTCTTCCTGCAGATCGCGGTCGTAGGCAAGCGGCAGCCCCTTCAAAACGCTGGCCAGCGCGACCAGGCTGCCGAGGGCGCGGCCTGTACGGCCCCTCAAAAGCTCGGCGATGTCGGGGTTCTTCTTCTGCGGCATGAGGCTAGAGCCGGTCGAGATCTCGTCGGGCAACCGCACAAAGCCGAACTCCGAGCTGGCCCACAGGACTACGTCCTCCCCGAGACGGCTCAGGTGAATTGCCGCGCACGTGCATCCGTAGATCAGGTCGAGGAGAAAATCGCGATCGGAAACAGCATCGATGCTGTTGACCGTCAGCCGGGCGAACCCGAGCTCGCGGCGCATCCGTTCCCGCTGAAGCGGAAGCGTGGTCGCCGCCAGCGCTCCCGAGCCCAGCGGCATCTCGTCGGCGGAGTCATACGCGTGGCGCAAGCGCTCGGCGTCGCGCAACAGTGGCTCGGCATGCGCAAGAAGGTGGTGGCCGACCGTGATCGGCTGCGCCCGCTGCAGGTGCGTGTAGCCGGGCATCAGCCAGGCGGCGTGGTCGCGGGCTTTGATGGCGAGCGCATCGACGGCACCCGAAACAGCGAGCACCAGCTGGGCGGCCGCCCAACGGCTGTAGAGCCGCAGGTCGAGCGCGACCTGGTCGTTGCGAGAACGGCCCGCGTGCAGAGATGCGCCGGCCGGCGTGATCTCCGTGAGTCGCCGCTCGACTGCGGTGTGGATGTCCTCGTCGGTGTCTCGGAACTTGAAGGTGCCGTCGTCCAGCTCCCGCTGGATGAGGCGCAGCCCTCGCTCTATCGCCGTCAATCGCGTTTTGGACAACAGGCCGGCTGCTGCCAGTCCCCGCGCATGAGCGACGCTGCCCGCGATGTCAACCGGGTAGAGCTCGTAGTCGGTCTCCAGCGAAGACGAGAACCGCTCCAGCTCAGGAAGCAGATGCCCGCTGAATCGAGAGCCCCAGAGCTTGCCTATGGCGTCAACCTCTTCACGTCGCCCAGCAATCCCTTCAACTCGCGCTCCTGCAGCCGGCCCTGAACCTGCGCCGCCGTCCGCACGCCCATGCCCCACAGCTTGATGAAGCCCGCGGCGGCCGACTGGTCGAACGCATCGCCCTTGCCGTAGGTGGCGAGCGAGTGCTGGTACAGCTGAGCAGGACCTTTGCGGCCGACCACCTGCGATGAGCCCTTGAACAGCTTCAACCGCACGTCCCCGGTCACGTGGCGCTGGGTTTCGGCGACGAACGCGTACAGGGCATCGCGCAGAGGGCTGAACCACAACCCGTCGTAGACCATCTGCGCCCACTGCTGGGCGACGAGGTCCTTGAAGCGCGCCACCTCCTTGGGCAGCGTGATGTCCTCGAGCGCCTGATGTGCCTGCAGCAGGAGCACCGCGGCCGGCGCTTCGTAGATCTCTCGCGACTTGATCCCGATCAGCCGGTTCTCGAGGTGATCGATGCGCCCCACGCCGTTCTCGCCACCAACCCTGTTGAGCTCGGTGACGAGCTGCAGCGGATCCATCGCCTCGCCGTCGAGCGAGACCGGGATGCCGTGCCTGAAGCCGATCTCCAGATACGCCGGTACGTCCAGGCAATCGCGCGGGTCTCGCGTCCACGCATAGACGTCGGCCGGCGGCTCCGCCCACGGGTCCTCGAGGATGCCCGCCTCGATCGAGCGGCCCCACAGGTTCTCGTCGGTCGAGTAGGGCGAGCGGACGGTGGCCGGCACCTCGATCCCATGCTTCGTCGCGTACTCGATCTCGTCGTCTCGATTCATGCTCCACTCGCGGACGGGCGCGACGACCTTCAGCTCGGGGGCAAGAGCTGCGGTCGCGACGTCGAACCGCACCTGGTCATTGCCCTTGCCGGTACAGCCGTGCGCAATGGCCGTCGCGCCCTCGCGCCGCGCGACCTCGACCATCATGGCCGCGATCAGCGGCCGGCCGAGCGCGGTGGCAAGCGGATATTCCTTCTCGTAAACCGCACCCGCCTGAAGCGACGGCCACACGAACAGTTGCAGGAAAGGGGCACGGCCGTCGGCGACGTAGGCGGCGGAGGCTCCCGTCTTCAGCGCGCGGGCCTGGATGGCGTCGAGGTCCTTCTTCTCGCCCAGGTCGACCGTGAAAGCGATCACGTCCCAGCCCTGCTCCTTCAGCCAGCGGATCGCGACTGAGGTATCCAGGCCGCCCGAATATGCGAGGACCAACTTTTCAGCCGGCATTGGCGAGGAGCTCCTTGAGCGCCTTACCGGCGCTCGGTCGGCGCAGCACGGCGATGATCGTGTCGTCGCCGGCGACGGTCCCCACCACTCCGGGCAACGCAGCTTCGTCGATGCGGCGCGCGACCAGGTTGGCGGTGCCGGGCGGGGTCCTGATCACCGCCACGGGCGAAACGAACTCGACCGAGAGGACTAGCTCGCGCACCAGAGCGGCCGCGCTGCGATATCCGGCGCCGGAGCGGACGAGCCCGAGCTCCTGGATGTCGCGCGAGATGGTGGCCTGCGTCGCTTGCAGCCCTCGCCGCGCGAGCGCTTCCGCGATCTCCTGCTGCGTGTGCACGGCGCCACGGTTGACGACGTCGAGAATCGCCCGATGCCGCTGGCCCTTGGTGACGGTCACCTCGCGACCTCTTGCATTGTCTTCTGCGCTCGATCGATCTGGTCGGGCGTGATGATGAGCGGTGGCACGAAGCGGATCGTGTTGTCGTCGACTGCATTGACGACCAGCCCTGCGTCCAGACACGCCTGTTGAAACGCTTTCGCGCGGGGCTCGGCGAACTCGATGGCCTGCATCAGACCGAGGCCGCGGACGTCCTTGCCGCCCAGCGAACCGATCACCGCATGCAGCATCTCTCCCATCTCGGCGGCGTGGCCGACGAGCCCATCGCGTTCGATCACTTTCAGCACCGCGAGCGCGGCGACACAAGCCAGCGGGTTGCCGCCGAACGTCGAGCCGTGATCGCCCGGTTCGAAGACGTCGGCCTTGGGGGCGGCGAGGCACGCCCCGATCGGGACGCCGCCGCCGAGCCCTTTGGCCAGCGTCATGACGTCCGGTGTGATGCCGTGGTGCTGGTGGGCGAACCATCGGCCAGTGCGGCCGAGCCCGGTCTGGACCTCATCGAGGATCAAGAGCAGACCTTTCTCGTCGCACCATTTGCGCACGCCTTCCAGGTATCCCGGCCTGGCCGGAACGATGCCGATCTCGCCCATCACGGGTTCGAGCATCACGGCGACGGTTTGCGCGCCGGTGGCGGCTTTGATGGCGTCGAGGTCGTTGTAGGGGACGTGGATGAAGCCGTCGGGCAGCGGCTTGAACGGATCCGAGTATTTGGGCTGCCCGCCGGCTGTGACGGTGGCCAGGGTGCGACCGTGAAACGAACCCAGGGTGGTGATGATCTGAAAGGCGCCGTTGCGATTCCGGGCGCCCCACTTGCGGGCGATCTTGATCGCGGCCTCGTTGGCCTCGGCGCCGGAGTTGCAGAGGAAAACGCGTGATGGGAAAGACAGCTCGACCAGCCGGCGCGCCAGCTCGACCTGGGGTTGGGTGTAGTAGAGGTTGGACGTGTGGATGAGCGTCTTGGCCTGCCCGGCCACCGCCGCCGCCACTTCCGGGTGCGAGTGGCCCAGGAGGTTGACGGCGATGCCGGCGACGAGATCGAGGTACTCGCGGCCGGCTTCGTCGTAGACGAGGCAGCCCTGCCCGCGCACGAAGGTGACCGGCAGCCGCCGGCCGGTCTGCATGAGGTACTTGTCAGCGAGCTCGAGCGTGCTCACGGCAGCCCGACCGCTTCTATTAAGGACGCGTCTTTATTTACCCACCCACTACCCCCCGCCCACCCGATTTGGGGGATCTTTGTGTGGCGCCCAGAGTACGGCCGCACCGGCATGCCCACAACCCAGCTCATTAACGTCATCACCGCGTCACCATCGTGCCGATACCCGCCTCGGTGAAGAGCTCGAGCAGCAGCGAGTGCGGCGTGCGCCCGTCGACGATGTGCGCGAGCGGAACCCCATCCAGCGCTCGCAAGCACGACTCGAGCTTCGGGATCATCCCCCCGGTCACCTCGCCCGCCTCGATGCGATGCCTCGCGTCCTCGCTCGTCAGCACCGCCACCACGTGGCCGTCGACCCCGAGCACGCCCTCGACGTCGGTCAGGAGAATGAGCTTGGCGGCGCCCAGGGCCAGCGCGATCTCGGCGGCCACGGTGTCGGCGTTGATGTTGTACGCGTGACCGTCGTAGCCGAGCCCAATCGACGCGATCACCGGAATGTAACCCCGGCCGAG
>MNEW01000075.1:0-19183 GCA_001917895.1 Actinobacteria bacterium 13_1_40CM_66_12 | reverse complement strand
GTGAGCACCATCTTCACGATCTCCATCGTCTTGTCGTCTGTGATGCGGAGGCCGTTCTTGAACTCGGCCTTCAGGCCGAGCCGCTCGCTCATCGCCGTGATCTCGGGTCCACCGCCATGTATGAGAACCGGCTGCATGCCGACGTAGCGGAGCAGCACGATGTCGAGCAGCGTCTCGTCCCTTGCCTGCTCGAGCGCATTGCCTCCGACCTTGATCACGACGATCTGGCCGTGGAATCGCTTGATGTACGGCAGCGCCTCGACGAGGACTTTCGCTCGCTCCTCGACTGTCAATGTCATGGCGTGTACTCCGCGTTTATTCGCACGTACTCCTCCGATAAATCGCAGCCCCAGGCTTCCGCGTTGCCGTCGGCCAGGCCCAGCTTCGCCACGATCTCAATCTCCGACTGCTCGAATGCTCGCCGCACAGCGGTGAGGTCGACGTCGACACCGGCGCCGCGCTCAAAAACGACCAGCCCGCCGATGCTCAGGTGGAGCTTGTCGAGGGCGAGTTCCGCGCCGCTGTAGCCGAGCGCACAGACGATGCGTCCCCAGTTCGGGTCACCTCCATGCACCGCGGTCTTGACGAGACTCGACGAGGCGACGGCGCGGGCCGCGATCCTCGCCTCGTCATCCGACTCAGCGCCCTGCACGCGGACCGCGATCATCTTGGTAGCCCCTTCCCCGTCGCGCGCGATGGCTCGGGCCAGGTCACGGGCGACGCCGACGATCGCAGCCTCCAGCTCTTCCGCTTCGGCCGTGCCGTGGCGTATCGGCGGATTGCCGGCCGCGCCGTTGGCAAGAATCAGGAACGTGTCGTTGGTCGAGCTGTCGCCGTCAACTGTGACCTGGTTGAAGCTCCGGTCGGCGACCCGCTTCGCCAAGCTGGCCGTGAGACCCGGCTCGACTGCCGCATCGGTGGTGATGTAGGCCAGCATGGTCGCCATGTTGGGGTGGATCATCCCCGACCCCTTGCACATCCCGCCCACCCTCACGCCCCGGCCGCCGATCTCGATCTCCTTCGCGGCGGTCTTCGGCACGGTGTCCGTGGTCATGATCGCCCGGGCCGCGTCGACGCCGTGGTCGGGGCTCAACGAAGCGCACGCGGCCGTGATCCCCGCCTTGACGGCGTCCATCGGCAGGTAGCGGCCGATCACGCCGGTGGTGCCGACAAGCACCTGGTCGGGGTCGAGGTCGAGGCGGTCGGCGGTCAGCTTGGCCATAAGGAGAGCGTCCTTGAAACCCTGGGCGCCGGTGCACGCGTTGGCATTGCCTGACGCGATGACCAGGGCCTGCACCCTGTTGTGCTGAAGGTGTAGCTGGTCGATGACCACCGAGGCCGACTTGATCTTGTTGGTCGTGAAGACTCCGCCGGCGTCGCAAGGATTGCTCGAATAGATGACGCAGAGGTCGTCGCGTTGCCCGGTCGGGATCGCGCTCGCGCCGGCTGTGAAAGCTTTGATGCCGCACGCGGAGGTGCCGGCCCGAAATCCGCGGGCGAAGGTCAGGGCCACTGGATCGGCGCCTCCAGCGCCGTCTTGCGATCGAACCCGAACGCGATGTTGAAGCACTCGACGCCCTGTCCCGAAGCCCCTTTGACGAGGTTGTCGAGCGCCGCTGTTACGACCGCCTTGTCGTCCTGCGCGGCCACGTTGATGAGGCACATGTTCGAGTGGCTGGCGAGCTTGGTGGTCGGACTTTGCGGGACGACTCGCGTGAAGGGCTGGCCGGCGTAGAACTCCCCATACGCGCTCTGCAGCTGGGTCAGCGAACCCTTGAGGTCGAAGTAGCAGGTGGCCAGGATGCCGCGTGTCATCGGCGCCAGGTGAGGCACGAACGTCACGCGGGTGTGGGAGTGGAGCAGCCAATTGAGTTCCTGAGTAATTTCAGGTAAGTGGCGGTGACCTTCGATGGCATAAGCACCCAGCGATTCGTTGACCTCGCTGAAATGCACGCCCATCGAGGGCGACCGGCCGGACCCGCTGACGCCCGACTTGGCGTCGACGACGATGTCGGACCCCACCAGCCCCGAAGCCACCGCGGGCGCCAGGGCCAGGATGGCCGCCGTCGAGTAGCAGCCCGGCACCGCGATGAGCTCCGCGCCGGCCAGCTCGCGCTCGTGCAGCTCCGGCAAGCCGAATACCGCTTTGGCCAGCAGCGCCGGCGCCGGGTGCTCCTGCCGGTACCACCTCGGATACAGCCCTGGCTCTTTGAGCCGGAAGTCGGCGCTCATGTCGACCCCCTTCGCCCCCGCCGCGAGCCAGGCGCCGGCTTTGGCGGCGCCCACGTTGTGCGGCAGGCAGCTGAACACCACGTCCAGCCCCACCGGCTCAGGTTCGGGTAAGAACTCGCCTCCCAGGTCGAGGAGTGGAAAGACGGAGGCGTAAGCCGTGCCGGCGAACGAGCGGGACGTGAGCTGCACCAGCTCGACGCCGGGATGCCGCGCCAGCAGGTTGACCACCGTCATGCCCGCATAGCCGTTGGCCCCGGCGACCGCCGCTTTCAGCCTCCCACCCATGAACGCATGAGTATACGGAATGACTGTATAAAAATGCGATTACTCTGGTTCGTTGAAGAAGCACGACTCGGCCCCGGTGTGACACGCGGGACCGGAGGGCTTGACGCGCAGGAGCACCGTGTCGGCGTCGCAGTCTATGCGCGTTTCCACGACCTCCATCGTGTTTCCAGATGTGGCTCCCTTCTCCCACAGGCCGCGCGTGCGCGAATGGAACCAGGCCTGTCCCGTCTCGCGGGTCTTCGTCCAGGCCTCCTCGTCCATATAGGCGAGCATGAGCACCTTGTCCGTGTCCGCGTCCTGGACCACCGCCGGGATGAGCCCCTTCGAGAAGTCCGGCTTCATCGTCTGACCTCCAGCCCGCGCTTCGCTAGCTCGTCCTTGACAGCGGCTATCGACACCTCGCCGAAGTGGAAGATCGTCGCCGCCAGCGCAGCCTCAGCGCCGCCCGCCGTCATGGCGTCGTACATGTGGGCGGCGTTGCCCGCGCCACCCGAGGCGATCACCGGCAGGCGCACGGCGTCCGTGACCGCGCTCAGCAGAGCCACGTCGTAGCCGTCCTGCACGCCATCGTTGTCCATCGACGTCAAGAGAATCTCGCCCGCTCCCAGCTTCTCGCCCATGACCGACCATTCAACGACGTCGCGGCCCGTCGCGCGCCGGCCGCCGTGGCTGAACACCTCCCAACCGGGGCGCTCCGCTCGGCGCTTGGCGTCGATCGCCAGCACCACGCACTGAGACCCGAACATCTCCGCACAGCGCGTGATGAGCTCCGGGTCCTCGAGCGCCGCGGTGTTTACCGACACCTTGTCGGCGCCGTGGGTCAGCAGTTCGGCCATGTCCTCGACGCTGCGCACCCCGCCGCCGACCGTCAGGGGGATGAACACCTGGTCCGCCGTGCGCGCGACTGCGTCCAGGAGAATCGCGCGGTTGTCCGACGATGCAGTGATGTCGAGAAAAACGACCTCGTCCGCCCCCTCGCGGTCGTAAAGCGCCGCCAGCTCCGCGGGGTCGCCGGCGTCGCGCAGGTTTTGAAAGCGCACGCCCTTGACGACGCGGCCGTCGTCCACGTCGAGGCACGGGATTATGCGTTTCGCGGGCATCGATTCCTCAGCCGCAAAGGGACACGAAGTTCTCATACACACGCAGACCGTTGGCACCGCTCTTCTCGGGATGGAACTGCGTCCCCATCACGTTGCGACGCGCCGCCGCCGCGGCGGGCGATTGCTCGGTGGACGCGATGGCGTGGCGGGACGCGTCGGGCGTGTATGAGTGCACGAAATAGAAGTACGCCCGATCGGGAATTCCTTGCCACAGCGGAGAAACCTCGGTCTGGGCAAGCCGGCACCAACCGATGACCGGGACGTGCTCGGCCTGCGTCACCTCGACCACGCGACCATCGAGCAGCCCAAGGCCCTCGTGCCGGCCGTGCTCCATCGATTCCTCGAACAGCAGCTGATAACCGAGGCACACGCCGAGTACGGGTTTCCCCTTGTTGGCCAGCTCCACGACCCTGCGGCCGAGGCCGCCTTCGGACAGCTTCGCCAGCGCCGGGCCGAACGCGCCGACCCCCGGCAGCACCATTCCGTCCGCCTGCTGCAGCTCGTCTTGATCCGCGGTGAGCTTCGACTTCGCCCCAACCTGGAGCAGCGCGCGCTCGACCGAGCGCAGGTTGCCCACCCCGTAATCGACGATGACGATCATTAGGGGCCCCCAAAAAACCGCGGTGAGCGGGGTGCGGGTTTTTTGGGGTACATCATCCGAGGAGACCTTTCGACGATGGGACACCAGGACCGCCGCCGACAGCCATGGCCGAACGCAACGCCAGCCCGAGAGCCTTGAACGTCGCCTCCGCAACGTGATGGCGATTGCGCCCGCGGATCACGTCGACGTGAATCGTCGCCCCGAGATGAATCGAGAGAGCCTTCCAGAATTCCTCCAGCACCTCCGACTCGAGCGCGCCCACGCGTCCGCGCAGCGGCACGTTGTACGAGAGGTAGGGACGCTTGCCCAGGTCGACGACCACACGTGCGAGCGATTCGTCGAGGGGCGCATACGCCGATGCGAACCGCGTGATGCCGGCGCGGTCTCCCATCGCCTGCGACAGCGCCTGGCCCAATACGATGCCCGCGTCCTCGACGAGGTGATGCGTGTCGACGTGCACGTCGCCCGCACCGCGAAACGTGAGGTCGAAGCCTCCATAGCGCGCCACCTGCTCGAGCATGTGGTCGAGGAACGGCAGCCCGGTCGCGACCTTGACTCGGCCGCGGCCCTCAAGGACGACCTTCGCCGTCAGCTGCGTCTCCTTGCTCTTGCGCACGACCTCCGCCGTTCGTATTCCCCACGAACTCAGAGGCTTCGCCTTGAGTTCGCGGGGGCCCCTACTCAAGGCGGACTTCCACGGCGTGCGCGTGCGCGGTCAGCCCTTCCAGGGCCGCCAGGCGCAGCGTCGCGTCCCGAAGCATCTCGAGATCGCCACGGTTCAGGCTCAGGACGCTGCTGCGCTTGAGAAATGTGTGCACTCCCAATGGCGAGGCGAATCGAGCGGCGCCCGATGTCGGCAGCGTGTGATTTGGACCCGCGGCATAGTCGCCGAGGGGCACAGTCGCATAGGCGCCGACGAAAATCGCGCCCGCGTTCTGGACCTGCGTGGCCAGCCGCCCCGCGTTCTCGGCCACGATCAAAAGATGCTCCGGTGCAAAGTCATTGGCGAGATGGATCGCCTGCTCGAGGTCATCGGCCGCTATCAGGCAGCAGGTGGCAGCGTTGATGATCTCCGCACGGTCGAGCCCGCTGATGAGACTGCGCAGCTCCTCCTCCACGCGGTCAACGAGCGCATCTGAATCGGTGACCAGGACCGCCCAGGCGAGCGGGTCGTGCTCGAGCTGAGCCGCCAGATCGGCGGCGACGAAATCGGGGCGGGCACCCGCGTCGGCGATCACCATCACCTCGGTCGGACCAGCGATCCCATCCACGCCGACCGCGCCGAAAACCTCGCGCTTGGCAAGCGTGACGTAGATGTTGCCCGGGCCGGCGACGACGTCCACGCGCGGAATCGAAGCCGTGCCGTACGCGAGCGCGGCGATCGCCTGCGCGCCGCCGATGCGATAGACGGCATCCACCCCCGCGATATGAGCTGCCGCGAGGATGGCCGCCGGCACGCTGCCGTCGGCGCTCGGCGGTGTGGCCAGCACGACCTCCGGCACCTTGGCTACTCGCGCTGGGATGACGGTCATGAGCACTGTCGACGGATATGACGCTCGGCCCCCGGGCGCGTAGGCGCCCGCCCGCCGCACCGGCCGGGTAACCAGCTTCAAGCCTGGAGGTCCGCTGCTCGCCGTCTGCAGCTGCTTGGAGTGGAAATCCCGGATCCGCTGCGCGGCGAACTCCAGGGCCGACCGGTCGGCGCTCGCGAGGCGATTCGCGGCCGCGACCAGATCGCCGGGCGGGACCTGGAAGGTTTCGCCGTCGCGCGGCGCCCAGCCGTCGAATCGCTCACCGAATTCGCGCAGCGCCGCATCGCCCTCCGCCGCGACGCGCGCGCAGATGTCGACCACCGTGGCGCGTTCCTTGGCGAACTGGGAGAGATCCAGTCGACGTCGTGACAGCGGCGAGTCGAGCCACGAGCCGACGTCGAATCGCTTAATCGGCATCTTTCGCCGCCTCCCGTAGACGGGCCACCATCGCCTGCACGGCTTCCGTGCGCGTCTTGAGGCTCGCCTGGTTGCCGATCAGGCGCGCCGTGGATGAACCGAGCGTGGCGGTGATGCGCAGCCGGTTCTCGCGGAGCGTGCGCCCACTCGCTGTGAGGTCGACGATGCCGTCCACGAGCCCCACCTGCGGCGCGAGCTCGACCGACCCCTGCAGGCGGACGACCTCGACCGCCTGGCCGCGCGCCTCGAACCACGCCGCGGTCGTGCGCGGAAGCTTCGTCGCCACGCGCATTAGCGGCGGCCACGTCTCCGGTCCGTTCAGCTTCGACTGCTCGGGCACCGCGAGCACGAGGCGGCATGGTCCGAAATGCAGATCGACAAGCTCGTAGTGGGAGCCGTTCGATTCCCACAACACATCTTTGCCGACGATTCCGAGGTCGGCGGCCCCGTGATCGACATAGGCAGGCACGTCGGCGGGCCGTACGAGGATCACCCGCACGCCTGACCTCTCGACCAGGAGACGCCGGCCAAGCTCCGCGGCGCTGAGGCGCATGACGCCGGCGTGTGAAAGCAAGCGCAGGGCGCCGGGAAGAAGCATGCCGGTGGGCACCGCGATTGAAACTTTCATGCGAGCGAGCCCGCCAGCCGGGCCGCGACCTGCTCGGGCGGAAGCGAGCGCGTGCGTCCGCGGCGGGCCGTCCACGCCACGGTCGATGCGCCTCGGCACTGGATCAAGTTTTCAGCACCAAGTGCGCGCCACCACGCGCGCGCATCGCGATCGCGCCTCGCCTCCGTGTCGACCACCGCGCGCATCCCGAACAGTCGCAGCGTCGATCCCAGGCGCAGCGCCGCATCGAGGCCCGCTCCGGTCCAGGCGATCGCGGCATCGATACGAGGCAGTGCCGGCGGGCGCGCCGCGCTGGACAGCAGCTCCCACACGAGGTCGAGCTGGACCACGAACCCGGTGGCCGGGGCGGGGCGGCCGAACCGCGTGAGCAGCCGGTCGTAACGGCCCCCATGCGCGACGGGACGGCCGAGGTCCGGCCCATAGCCTTCGAAGATCACTCCGGTGTAGTAATCGAAGTCGCGGATCGCGCCAAGGTCCAGGCCGACCACAGCACCCAACCCATGCGCGACGAGCAGCTCTCGAACGCGCGCCAGCTCCACGAGGGCCTGCTCCGAGCGCCGGTTGCGGACCAGGCCTCCGGCGGCGTCGAGGATCTCCGGTCCGCCCCGAAGGGCGGGAAATCGCAGCAAAAGCTCGTGCTCCGCGGAACGAAGAGGTGTGCGGGCCAGCAGCTCCTCGAGCGCGACGAAGTCGCGGGCGGCAAGCGCGCTGCGCACGCCCGCTTTCACAGCGGCGGGAAGCCGGACCGCGTCCATGATGCCCTGGAAGAACTCGGCGTGGCCGACGTCGACCTGGTAGTGACGCAAACCGGCCGCTTCGAGGCAGCGCGCGGCGAGCGCGATGACCTCGGCGTCGGCGACGGGCCCTGCCGCACCGACCAGCTCCGCGCCCACCTGGTATGTCTCGCGGCGCTGGTGGAATCGCCCCTCGTCCGCCGAGAGCACAGCTCCGGCATAGCAGAGGCGCAGGGGCAGCGCAGCGGATCGGAGCTTGCCGGCGACGAGTCGAGCGACGGGAATCGTCCGCTCGCCGACCAGGGCCACGACCTCCCCGCGCGCGTCGCTGAACTTGAAGAGCCGCCGGCGCTGCTCCGCGTTGAGCCCCAGCTCGAGCACGTCGATGCTCTCGACCATCGGCGTCACCACGTGCCGGTAGCCCCACCGCCGCATCTCTTCGAGAAGTGATTCCTGCGCCTCGCGCAGGGCCTCCGCCTCATCGGGCAGGAGGTCGCGGAACCCCGGCACGCCTCCCAGCTGCGGAGTCGCCGCCGGCACGGAGCGGCCCGTCATCGAGGACCGAAGCATATTCGCGGCATCGGCGGCCGGAGCCAAGGAGCCGACGAGCACGCGAGGGAGCGCATCGCGTAGATGCGTGACCGAGCGCGCGCAGGAGGCGACGCCGGCTTCAGCGCCGCCCGGGGTCCCCGCGAAATCGCAGATTTCGTGGGGTGGGATGGCGCCCGGCCGCCTAGGACGCGAAGATGCGAGGTCCTTCGGTGGCGGGCCGCTTTACTAGGGTCGGTGAAGGGACCTCCGGGCCCGGGCCTCTGAGACCGCTCTAGCTGTCATCGTCGTCGTCCTCGTCGTCATCGTCGGCGGCGGCTTCCCCATCCTCACTGAAGTCGAGCGGTTCGGCCTCGTCTTCGACCGCGTGCATACCCTCTTCGATGTCCTCGGTCGCCGGTGCGCCGGCGACAAGCCCTTCTTCCTCTTCATCCTCGGCGAAAACCTCGACCTCGCGGGCGAGCAGGCTCTCCTTCGTGTACGGTCGGAACTCGACCTCGCGCTTGCGCCGCATCGGGAAGCTTGGCTTGCCGGCAAACCGCGGGTCCTGGTAGGTCTCTCGAACGATCAGCTTCACAGCGCTGCCATCGCACGAGGTGACCCCGGCCTGGTAGCGGTTGCCCCCGCGCATGAACTTTATCAAGCGGCGCGCGAGCTTGGCCTCGAGCAGCCCCAGCCGAACCCCACGCGAGGTCTCGGCGACGATTCCGTCGCCTTCGATCTTGAGCTCGGCAACGTCGCCCGCCGCGACCTTCGAGCAAATATCCGCGCTGCTGCTCTCGAGCGTCGTGATGACCGTCTTCCCCATCTCTTCGACGAAGAGGTTGAGGTCGACCCTGGTGCCCCCGACCTTCAGTCCTTCCTTCTGGTGGAGCAGCGTGTTGATCCGCGCCGCGTTTTTCTTGGCGATCGAGTTCATCGGGTTGAGCTTGAGCGCGGCCTCATAAGCGGACTTCGCATCTTTCAGTTTCCCGAGCTCTGACAGCGCCTTGCCGAGACGGTTCTGGGCCTCCTCGTCGGCGCCGAAACTGTCGATGATGAATTTGTTCAGCTTTACCGCGTCGTCCCACTTGCCGGCGATGGCGAGCTGAACCGCATCCTCCGCGTACTGCGAGCGGGGCTTGAGGTGTTCGCCTGACTCAATCTTCAATGGGGCGCGCTCCTATGACCTGGCTAGGTGAGGGGATAACTATAGCTTGGCCTCAGGCGACAATCTCGCAGTGCCGCCGAAGTGGTCACGAATGCTGGCTGTCGCGTCCGTCGTGGGCCTCGCTTGCGCGACCTCGTGTTTCACGGGGACCGCGACGAAGGTGATCAGGATCGGGGTCGACCTTCCCCTCTCGGGGGCCGATGGACGCGCCGGTACGCCGGCCCTCAATGGCGTGCAGTTCTTCGTCCACCAGCATCCGACGATCGACGGCTTCAGCGTGGAAGTCGTACCTCGCGATGACGCGGTCGGCGGGCTGCACGATCCCGCGCAGGGCGAGCGCAACGTCAAGTCTCTCGGCGCCGACCCGCTCGTATTGGGGGTTATCGGCCCATTCGATTCGAATGTCGCGCGCCTCGACATCCCCATCGCAAATGTGGCCCACCTGGCCCTGATCAGTCCGGCCGTCAGCAGCCGCTGCCTCACCAAGGAGCCGTATCTGCCGGCAGGGCTGAGCCCAAGCCATATCGAGATCACGTGCAAGGCGGCGGGCCTGCCGGCGCCGTCGGAGCTCCGCCCGATCGGCTTCAACAACTTCTTCCGGCTTGCCACGACCGACGAGCTGCAGGGACCTGCCGCCGCGGACTACGGCTACAAGAGCCTCAAGTTGCGCCGGGTCGCGGTGCTCGCGGACCACGAGGCGTACGGCCAGGCGCTTGCAGCGGGCTTCATGTCGAGATTTACGAGACTCGGCGGGAGCGTCGTCGCGTATCGCGACTTCGATCCCACTACGTCGCTCGACATGAAAGCCTTCATGCGGAGAGCTGCCAACGATGGCGCCCAGGCGATGTATTACGGCGGGGTCACGGCCAACCACGGTTGTGTGCTTCGCGCCCAGATGGCCTCAGTCTTCGGCTTCGGCGAGGTGGCGCCTTTTCTTGGCGGTGACGGCATTGCCCAGGATCCGAACTGCATACGCAACGCCGGCGCCAACGCGATCGGGATCTTCGCGACAGTTCCCGCTGCCGCGGCCGACGCCATCCCGACCGCTCAGCCGGTCATCGCCGCATTCAAGGCCCAGTACGGCAACCCCGCCGACTACGGCCCGTACACCATCGCCGCGTTCGACTCCACGGGCGTCCTCTACGCGGCGGTCGACCGCGCGATCCGGGCTGCCGGCGGCAAGCTGCCGGGCCGCGACAACGTCATCAACGAGCTGAGCGCGACCACGGCATACGCGGGCGCAGGCGGGACCTTCGGCTTCGACGGTGCCGGCGACACCACCCTGCGCGTGGTCTCATTGTTCGAATCGACCAGCACCGACCCGAACGCGCCGTGGACCTGGGTGAAGGCGGTTGATTACAGCGCTTCACTCCCATATTGATACAGCGCCGCACCCACGCCCGCGAGATGAGCCCAGCGTGAGCCCGAACACCGCTTGACTTCGAGGCGGGCGTACGTCGATAGTTCACCACGGAGTAGTGGTTCGGCCACCCCATGTGGCCGCTTTCGCCGCCGGCGCACTCTCGCCCCGACTCAGGTTGGGAAGAGGGCGGCGATTGAGGGGAGGCATTCCGCCAAGAGGGATTTGTTCGTGCCTCCCGACAAACACAAGGGGGAACCATATGGTTCGAGCTAGGGGACTCGCAGTCCTCATCGTTGCGACGTTCGTCGCTTTCGCCTGCGGTACAAGCGGAGGCACCACCAACAAGGGCACGATCGACATCGGCAGCGACCTGCCGACATCCGGCGCCGACGCGTCGAGCGGCCTGCCCACCCAGTACGGGGCGGCTTTTGCCGTATCGCAAGCAGGCACCGTGAAGGGATTCACGCTCAAGTTCGTGCCGTACGACGACGCTGTCAACGGCAAGCACGACCCGACCAAGGGCGCTCAGAACGTCCAGCAGATGATCTCTGACACCAAGCTGCTGGGCATGGTCGGCCCCTTCAACTCCGGCGTCGCCGCGGCCGAGATTCCGGTCGCCAACCAGGCGCCTCTGGCGATGATCAGCCCGTCGAACACGAACGAGTGTCTGACCCTCGCCTTCGACTACTGCCAGAAGTACGCCGGCTACACGGCCGCGGCCTTGCGGCCGACCGGCAAGAACAACTACTTCCGCGTCGCCGCCAACGACACCTTCCAGGGTCCCGCCATGGGCGACTTCGCGTATGACACGCTCGGCCTGAAGACGATCGCGGTCTGGGACGACCAGGAGCCGTTCGGTCTCGGTGTCGCCAACAACTTCGCCAAGGAATTCACCAAGAAGGGCGGGACCGTCGTCGCCCGCCAGGGCTTCGACACCTCGAGCAAGCCCGACTTCCACGCGTGGCTGAACCGGGCCAAGGCCGCCGGCGCGCAGGGCATCTACGCAGGCGCAACCTCGGCCTCGTACGGCTGCATCCCGCGCCAGGAGAGCCAGGGCATCTTCGACGCCAACTCGTATTACCTCGGCCCTGACGGCATCGGCGACGGTCAGTGCATCAAGGACTCCGGCGCGACGATGGGCAACGACCATATGTACGCCACCCAGGGCGTTGCGGACGCGAACGCCAACGCCAGCGCTGCGTCGACTATCGCCGCCTACAAGAAGGCGCACCCCTCCCCGGACGACACGGCCGCCTACACGTTCGCCGGCTACGACTGCGCCGCCATCCTGATCGACGCCATCGGGCGCGCGATCGACGCCAACGGCGGCAACATGCCGACCCGGCAGCAGGTCATCGACCAGATGGCCAAGACTTCCAGCTTCCCGGGCCTCACCGGTACCTACACGCTCAACTCGGCCGGTGACCCGACGACCCCCGCCCTGCAGGTTCAGCAGTACAAGGGCGGCGCCTGGACTACCGTCAAGAACATCGCCGTCACCGTCTAATCGCGTTCTTCCATGAGGGAGGGGCCTTGCCCCTCCCTCTTTTCTTTTGCCAAGACGCGCCTTTTGTGAACAATTACGCCGATGGCCGCGATGGTCCAGAGGCTGCGCGCGTCGGTGATCTCCACCCCAACCGCGTCGCTGATCAACCTGGTCGGCATAGCGGTCGTCGCGGTCGCGGCAGTGGCGTCAGTGCAGCGTATCTACCAGGGCGGCGCCACGTACTTTTTTCAGACCATGGGTTTCGGGCTCGCGGAGGGCGCGATCTTCGCCCTCGTCGCGCTGGGATACACGATGGTCTACGGGATCATCGAGCTCATCAACTTCGCCCACGGCGACGTGTTCACGCTCGGCGCGTTCTTCTCCCTGGCGCTGATGCCGACGTTTGGTCTGACTGAAGGCAAGATCTCCGGCGCCGCGATCATCCTGCCGCTGCTGGGCCTGTTTGTCGTGACGATGCTCTTTTGCGCGCTCGTCAATGTGGTCATCGAGCGAGTCGCCTACCGGCCGCTGCGCCGCGCCCCCCGCCTCGCCCCGTTGATCACAGCGATCGGAATGTCGGCCCTGCTCGAGGGTGTGATGAACGTGTGGCGCGGTCCGTTCAACCTCCATTACCCGGACTTCCTGCCCGAGTATCAGATCCCGCTTGGTGGCGGTGTCACGATCGCGGCCAAGGCAGTGATGGTCATCGTCATAGCGGTTGTGTTGATGGTCGTCCTGACGCTTTTCGTGAACCGCTCGAAGCTGGGGAAGGCGATGCGGGCGACGGCACAGGACCGCGACGCCGCGCAGTTGATGGGCATCGATATCAACCGCACGATCTCGGCGACGTTCTTCATCGGCGCCGCGCTTGCCGGGGCGGGCGGCATCATCTACGGCCTCTACTACAACTCCGTACAGGCCTTTGACGGATTCCAATATGGTCTGTACGCATTCACGGCCGCGGTTTTCGGCGGCATCGGCAACATCCCGGGCGCCGCCCTTGGCGGAATGCTCATCGGCATCATCTTTGCTATCTCGGACGGCTACTTCTCGGTGGCATGGACGCAGGTCTTGATTTTTGCGATCCTGATCTTCGTCCTCGTATTCAGGCCGACCGGACTGCTCGGGATGCGGGTGCCTGAGAAGTGATCCGCATGCGGGACCTCGTCAGGTCCAACATGCGCAATCCAAACGCCATCGCCTACTTCCTCATGGCGGTGGTCGCGCTGTTCTTCCCGGCTGTAGTCCAGTTCGCCTCCGGCGGCAGCGGGGATTACCTCGTGGGCCTCGCCGCAGACGGCGGCGTCTACATGCTGATGGCGATCGGTCTCAACGTCGTCGTCGGTTTCGCCGGCCTGCTCGACCTCGGTTACGCGGCCTTCTTCGCGATCGGGTCGTACACCTACGCGCTCGTCGCCTCGAACCACCTGGGCGTGACCCCAATAGAGCACTCGCTCCACGTGCCGTTCTGGCTTGCGCTGTTCATCGGCATGTTCGTGGCCGCAGGCGCAGGCGCTCTCCTTGGCGCGCCCACGCTCCGGCTTCGCGGAGACTACCTGGCCATCGTCACCCTGGGGTTCGGCGAGATCGTGCCGCGAGTTTTCCGGAACGGCGGGGTCTGGACCGGAGGTGTGCCCGGCATCAGCGCTCTCGACGTTCCCACGCTGCCGGGCTGGTTCCAGGGGCCATGGGTCGGGCAGGACTTCGGCTGGGTACCCGACTTCAGGTTCACGACAGCCAACCTGACCGCCTATTACGTCCTGATGGTGGTCCTGATCACGTTCGTCGTGATCCTGGTCAACAACCTCCACGGCTCGCGTCTTGGCCGCGCCTGGATGGCAGTTCGCGAAGACGAGACGGCGGCCGCCGCCAGCGGCGTCAACACTGTGAGCGTCAAACTCCTGGCCTTCTCGATCGGGGCCGCGACCAGCGGTTTCGCCGGCGCTTTCTACGGCGCGAAGCTCTCCTATGTCAGCGGCGAGAACTTCGGCTTCATTGTTTCGGTGACGGTGCTGGCGATGGTCGTGCTCGGCGGGATGGGGAACATCCCCGGCGCCATGCTCGGCGCCATCGTCCTCTACTTCATCCTGTTCTGGTTGCTGCCCAACGCGCCGCTGCAGATGGAGAACCTCGCGTCGAGCCTCGGCCTCGGCTTTCTCAATCAGTCAACCCCAGATGGCTGGCCCGGAATCGCTGAGGTGGTGTCCAGGAGTAAATACGTCATATTCGGCGTGATCCTCGTCGGGATCATGCTGCTGCGCCCGCAGGGCCTCTTGCCGAGCCAGATCCGCAAGCAAGAGCTCCGGCATGAAGAGCACGAGGCGATCGCGGCCCCGCGTCAGCTGCAGGCCTGATTTGGCCGCCATCCTTCGCGTCAGCGGCGTGACCAAGCGCTTCGGAGGCCTGGTCGCCGTCGACAATGTGAGCTTTGACGTCGAAGAGGGCGAGGTGTTCGCCCTCATCGGCCCCAACGGCGCGGGCAAGACCACGATGTTCAACTGCATCACCGGCTTCTACAAGCCCACATTGGGCACGGTCACGTTTCGCAATCGCAACCTGACCGGCTCGCCACCTCACCGCACGGCGAAAGCCGGCATCGCGCGGACGTTCCAAAACATCCGCCTGTTCGACTACATGTCCGCGATCGACAATGTCAGGCTCGGCCACCACTGCAGGATGCATTCCAAGCTGTGGGACTCGCTGTTCAAGACACCGTTCGAGCGCAATGAGGAGCGACGGATCACGGAGCACTCGATGGAGCTGCTGCAGCTGGTCGGGCTGGAGCGCCAATCCGAGAACTACGCTCGCAACCTGGCTTACGGCCAGCAGCGTCGCCTCGAGATCGCGCGTGCCCTGGCCACAGACCCCAAGCTGCTGCTGCTCGACGAGCCGGCCGCCGGCTTCACGCCGCAGGAAAAGGTGGAGCTGATGGAGCTCGTGCGCACGATCCTCGGGCGCGGGATCACCGTGTTCCTCATCGAGCACGACATGAGGGTCGTCATGGAGGCCTCGCAGCGAATAGTCGTGCTCGACCACGGCGAGAAGATCGCCGAAGGCCCACCAGTCGAAGTACGCAACAACCCGCGCGTGATTGAGGCCTACCTGGGCAAGTCCGCCTGATGGCCTTGCTCGAGGTCTCGGGGATCGACGTCTTCTACGGCCGGGTGGCGGCTGTGCGGGGCGCGACGCTGTCGGTCGACAAGGGCGAGGTCGTGGCATTGATCGGCTCCAACGGCGCCGGCAAAACGACGACGCTGCGCACGATCTCGGGCCTGCTTCACCCGCAGCGCGGCACGATCAACTTCAACGGCCAGGACATCACCCATACCGAGCCGCAGAAGATCGTCAACCTCGGCATCTGCCAGTCGCCAGAAGGCCGGCGGCTGTTCACCCGGATGAGCGTGCTCGACAACCTGCGGATGGGCGCCTACACGCGCAGCAACGGCGCCGACATCAAGGCTGACATGGAGCGCGTTTTCGAGCTCTTTCCCCGCTTGAAGGAGCGGGCGCACCAGATCGCGGGCACGCTGTCGGGCGGCGAGCAGCAGATGTGCGCGATGGGGCGGGCGCTCATGGCCAAGCCGAAGGTGCTGATGCTGGACGAGCCGTCGCTCGGCCTGTCCCCCATCCTCGTCGAGACGATCTTCAGCATCGTGCGCGAGATCAACGCGAGCGGTACTCCAGTGCTGCTCGTCGAGCAGAACGCCAACAAAGCCCTCGAGGTCGCACATCGCGGTTACGTCCTCGAGACGGGATCGATCGTGAAAACGGGCACAGGCAAAGAGCTGCTCGCATCCGAGGATGTGCGGAAGGCGTACCTCGGGATGTAGGTTCCGGTGGCGATCCCACCCCGGCGCCCGCGATCGCTGCCGCTGTACCGCGCAAGCCCCCGGACCTGACCGCACCTGGCGACGTCCTTGCCGCCGACGCGCGTCTCGCGCCCGCCGAATTGGTAGATGAGGTCAGCTCCGTCGAACCTCAAGCTGATAGGACGTAGAAGCAACACCACCGGCAGCGGGAAGATCAGAGCGAGGAGTGCCACGAACAGCAGGAGCGTGGGCTGCCTCAACAGGAGCGCGGACAGCCCCAAAACGATCACCCAGAACAGTCTTCTACTGGCTGCGGGAGCCGGAGAAAAGCTAGCGGCTACTGACCTGGCGGGCGATAGCTCGAGACGAACAGATAGATAAGGACGGCCGCGAAGGCCGCGTATTCGAGGATCACGTTCCGATTGAAGCTGTCCTCGACTGTGTGCCGCACGAGCCCCCGGTTGATGTACCAGGCGAACAAGAGCATGACCGCGAACGGTCCTTCGCTTACAACGAGCCAGCTCGACAGGGCGGTGATCGCCCACGCGAGGAAGGTGACGACCTGGGCGACGAAGAGGGCGAAGGTGAACGCGCGCCGCGGCGCGATTGGCGTCCCGTTTACCCGGAAGCTTCGGTACGAGGCCAGGAACGTGATCACGAAGATCCAAACCAGGCGCAGGACGATGTTGAAAGGAATCGTCACGAGGACGAGGTAGGCGCCCGCAACGACGAGAACCAGGATCGTCTCCTGCACCAGGATGTGGCCCCGCTTCTCTGCGTCGCGAAGGCGCAGGTAGTCGAGTCGCGCCAGCAGCACGAAGCCTGCACCGAAGGTCGCCGTGAGCAGCAGATACTTCCACAGCTCCGGGACGAGAATCGACAGGCCGGCCAGCGTCACCGCACCGAGGGCCACCGGGATGTAGTGCTCGATGCGCGGGAACTCCGCGGTCCCGCGGAGATATCCGAGCAGCGCGGGCGCGGCAATCACGACAAGGCCCAGCGCGAGCGCCCAGACCTGTCCCTGCCCAAGGAGCTCAGATTTGAAGCCGAGCGCGATCGAGACCAGCACGACCGCCGCGAAGATGAGGAAGGCGCGGTCGCGCTCGGACGCGACCACCGTGGTCGCCCTCGCGTACCTGTCTTCGGGAGTCGGCGGCGTCTTCATCGGACCGGGGGAAGTTTAGCCTCCCCACCCTGTGGGGCGGTACCGCCAGGCTCGCGCCGCGAGCCTCGCGGGGGTGGGGTCGCCCGGCCGTATCGGTCCTCGAGCCGGACCACGTCGTCGATCTCAGGCGTCGAGACCTCGAAGATGTCCGCATCCTCGACTGCGGTCAGGCGGTGGCGTGTGAGCGGCGGCATGTGAACCGTATCGCCGGCGCGCATGCGCACCTTCTCGAGCTCTCCATCCAGGCCGCCGATCTCGATGTCGATCGTGCCCTTGCTGACGAGGAGCCATTCGTCTTTGCGCTCGTGGTACTGAAGCGAAAGCGCCTCGCCGCGGTTGACGTGGAGGATCTTGCCCAGGTAGCGGTCGGTGATCGCCCAGCGAATCTCGTAGCCCCATGGTTTGTCGACGCGCGTCTCATCGGCGCGGGTGATCTCAGGCATGCGCCCGCAAACCGACGATATCCTCCAGGGCGGCGAGCCGCGCTTCGACGGCCGCCTTGTCGGCCGCCTCGGAATAGATGCGCACCAGCGCTTCGGTGCCGCTGGCGCGGAGAAGCACCCAGCTCCCATCGGCGAGGTAGAACTTGAAGCCGTCGTCGGAGCGGATCCGATCCACCTTCACGCCCGCGATCTGGCTTGGCTCGTGCGTCTCGAGTGTATGCAGGATTCGGGTCCGGTCCTGGTCGTACGTCTCTCGATTGAGGTGAATGTCGTGGCGGGCATACGCGTGGGGGCCAACGCGCCGCTCGAGGTCCGCAAGGATCTGTGACAGCGGCTTGCCCATCTTTACGTTCATGTCCGCGAAGAGCAGGCCGATCAGGATGCCGTCCCGCTCGGGGATGTGGCCCTTGATCGCGAATCCGCCCGACTCCTCGCCCCCAAGCACGGCATCGGTCTCCATCATCTTGGGCGCGACGTTCTTGAACCCGACCGGCACCTCGTAAACCGGCACGCCGAACTCCGCGCCGAGCTTGTCGACCATCGAGGTCATGTTCACCGTCTTCACGACCGGACCGACCATGTGCCGTACATCGAACATGTAGAGCATCAGCAACGCGAAGACCTGGAGCTGGTTGATGAAGCGGCCGGTCTCGTCGATGATCCCGACACGGTCTGCGTCGCCGTCGGTGCAGATGCACAGGTCGTGCCCGCCGCCACGCATGTAGGCGATGGACGAGTCGATGTTGGGTGGAATCGGCTCGGGGTTGACGCCTCCGAACAACGGGTTGCGGTCGGCGTGAAGCTCGACCACCTCCGTGCGCCCGCCTTCGAGGAGCTCCTTGATGTAGCCAAAGCCCGAGCCGTGCATGCACTCGTGCACGATGCGCAGCCCGGCGGACTTGGTCGCGTTCAGGTCGACCATGCGCGCGATCTGCGCGTAGTACGGCGCTCGGGGGTCGTAGACGGGAACCATTTCCCCAGAAGCGGAGCGATCCGGCACGGGCACGCTCTCCAGGGCGTTGATGCGCGGCTCGAGGTCGGCGATGACTTCGGGCGACGCCGAGCTCCCGGTCTCCGTCTTGAACTTGATGCCATTGAACAGATATGGGTTATGGCTCGCGGTCACGACCGCGGCCGCGGTTGCCTTGCGGTCGATGACCGTCCACGACGCCACCTGCGTCGGTGACGGGCGGTCGAAGATGAGACTTCGCACCCCAGACGCAGCGAAGACATCGGCCACAGTGCGGGCGAAATCCTCCGAGGCAAACCGGCAGTCGTAGCCCACCACAGCAAGCGGGGCCGGTGACAGAGACAGCATGTATTCCGCCGAGCCCTGGGCGACGCGCCGCACGTTGGCAAACGTGAAGTCGTCGGCGACCACCCCGCGCCAGCCGTCGGTGCCGAACTTGATCTGGTCGGGCATCGCGGACTAAAGGTACTTGGTTTTGCGAGCCCGCTTGAGCGCGTCGACGACCCTCTTCACGTCCTGTGCGCGTGAGCGCGGAACCACGAGAAGAGCATCCTCGGTGTCGACGATGATCATGTCCTCGAGCCCGATCGCGGCCACGAGCCGGCGATCGCCGAGGACCAGGCTGCCGTGCGTGTCGACGAGCACGGCCTCGCCCTCAACCGAGTTCCCGCTCGAGTCGGGATGCACCCGATCGCCAAGCTCCGACCAGTTCCCGATGT
>MNEW01000076.1 GCA_001917895.1 Actinobacteria bacterium 13_1_40CM_66_12 | reverse complement strand
CTCCGTCTACATCACGTTGATCGCGGCGACGAAGCAGGCCCTTGAAATGGGTTCGGAACAAATTCAGTCGGCGGCGCGCGCGACCCTCTGCGAGATCCAGCCCTGCACGTTCCGAATGCTCGACGGTCACCTCGCCACTCTTCCATCCTGCATAGACCGACTCGCTCGCAAGCGCGTCCTCGACACGAGCGCGCTCGTGACCCTCTTCCCCTGGTTCGGCGCGGAGATTCAGCAGGCTGGTGGTCTGGTCGTGGGCAGCAGCTGCGTGAGCGGTGTGCCAGTGCTTGTGGACCCGTTCGAGCAGAGCCGCTACGCCAACGCCAACATCGCCGTCTTCGGCTATTCGGGCGCCGGCAAGACCTACCTGCTGTCGACGCTGCTGATGGGTGCGCTTGGCCGCGGCACGCAGGTGTATGTCATCGATCCCGAGCACGAGTACGGCAACCTTGCGCGCCTCCTCGGAGGCATCGATGTGCAGCTGGCCCTCGGTTCGGGCCACTCGCTCAACGTCCTCGACTTACGTCCCTCGGATCGTCGCGACGAGTCATGGCTGGGGGCGGCGACGGCGGACGCGGTCGACCTGTGCGGAACCATATGCGGCGGGCTCGATGAGTCGGAGCGGGCCATGGTCGAAGTCGCCGTGCGCGCCGCCTACGACGCCATCGAGCAGCCGGTCCTGCGCAATGTCGCATCGCTGCTTCCGGAGTCTTCGCGCGCGTCCACGATCATGCGGCGCTGGGTGCATGGAAGCCTGGGGCAGATGTTCAGCGCCCCGACTAACATCGAGCTCGAGGCTCCGATTGTCGTGTTCGGGATGCGCGAGCTGCGCGACGAGATGATCGCCCCGGTCCACTTCCTGCTGGCGGAAGCGCTGTGGACGCGCATCAAGCGCAAGGACCGCCGCCGAATGCTCGTCGTTGACGAGCTTGGCCTTCTGTTCGAAGACCCGACCATCCGCCGTTTCGTCGTCAATCTCGCGCGCCGGATCCGCAAGTACGACGGGTCGCTTGTGTTCGCGACCCAGAACCCGGGCGATCTCTTGAGCACCGAAGCGGGAGCGGTGGTCGCCACCAACCCCGCTCTGCTGTTTCTCGGAGCGCAGCGGTCGGGCGAGGCGGCCAAGCTCGAGACGGCTTTTCATCTCAGCCCCCAGCAGCGGGCCTTTCTCGAGGCTGCCCGGCGCGGCGATTTCTTGCTCGCAGCGGGCCCGGACCGGCTCACTGTGCACGCCCATGCGCCGCCGTGGCAGGAGGAGGCGATGCAGCTCGCGCGGCACGCGGCGCGACCGCCGCCGATTACAGGTAGGCTAAATCGCGTGCGGAGAGTCCTCCACTACCGGTTGTACGGGCTTCCCGAGCAGCGCCTGGAACGAGTTCACGCCCAGTTCGAAGCCCTCGCTGCCGCTCGGACGTGGCGTTGCGAGCCGCCGTGGGTGGCCAGCTCGTACTCGCGCGACCTCTTCGCGATGGAGTACTTCCGGCATCTCAAGAACGAGGACGTCGTCAACACCACTGCGGCGGGCTTCCTGAAGATGGCCGGCGACGAGACCGACGCCTTGATCATCGCCATCTTCATGCGCGACTTGAGCGCGGAGTACGGGATCACGACGACATTGAAGGACGAGGACCATCCGCTCGCAAAGCTGCGCCGGCTCGAGTTCGACCACGGGCGGCTACCGAACGGCCAATCGCTGGAGGAGGTCCTGGCGAAGCGCCCGGTGATCAAGAAGGTTCAGGGCGAGCGCATCCTCTTCTATCCGCCAACCTTCCGCCTTCACTCGCAGAGTCCCCCGAGCCCGGAGTGGGCCTACGCCCTCTTCGGCATCCGGGCCTACGCTCCGACGCTGTTGGAAGCCGAACAAGAGGCGCTCAAGATCCTCAGAGGCTTCGGCCACCTTGCCGGCTGAGGGCACTCTCGCCCGCGAAGGCACGATCGACTCGGCGGACGGGACCAAGCTCTCGTACCGGGCGTGGCCCAAAGCCGGGGCGGACGTCACGTTCGCCGTCGTGCACGGCCTTGGCGAGCACTCGCGCCGATACGAGCGCTTCGCACTCGGCATGTCGCGCCACGGATTTGCGACGTTTGCGGTCGACCTGCGCGGTCACGGCAAAAGCCCGGGCCCGCGGGGACATGTCAACTCGTGGAAACAGTGGACGGATGACGTGGGCGCGTTTGTTGAGCACGTCGAGAGCATCGCCGGAGGAGAGGTGGTACCCGTTGGACATTCCTTCGGCGGCGCCGTTCTGCTGAGCACCATTCTTGCTGACAAGCTGGCTGGCACGAAGCGATTCGTCGTCTCCAGCCCGGCGCTGCGGGTGAAAGCTCCGGTGCCTGGCTGGAAGGTCGCGCTGGCCAAAGCGACTTCGAGAATCGTTCCGAAGCTGGCGCTGGACAACGAGGTCGACCCAAAGGTGCTGTCGCGAATTCCCGACGTGGTCGAGGCCTATCGCACGGATCCGCTCGTTCACAGCAAGATCTCGAGCCGCCTCTACTCCGAATGGATAGCCGCCTGCAAACGCATCTTCGAGCACGCCGGCGAGATCACCGTCCCTTTCTTGATCCTGGCCGGGACCGACGATCGGCTGATCGACCCCGAGGGCAGCCAGCACCTGCATCGCCTGTCGGCTTCGGTGAGCGAGTTCAGGCTGCTGGAGGGCCGCTACCATGAACCCTTCAACGATGTGGACAACGAGGAGGTCTTCGCCGTGATCGCGGACTGGTTGTCGAAGTCGTGAACCTCGAGCCCGGATCATGGGTGGCGTGGATCATCGTGGGACTGATATCGGGCGCGGTCGCGGCTCGTGTCGTGACCGGTCGCGGGTTCGGCTGTATCGCCGACATCGTGGTTGGCGTCGCGGGCGCGATCATCGGCGGGTTTCTGCTGAACGCGCTATTCCACATGACCGGAACGGTTGGTTTCCTGGGCAGCATAGTCGTCGCATTCATCGGCGCCGCGGTGCTGCTGGCTGCGTTGAAACTGCTATCCGGTGGGCGACTCTGACCCTGGCCCGATTGCGGCTGTAGCGCTGACACGTTCGATCTCCGCCGCCACCTCGGCGGGCGCGAAGAGCGGGATGTCGTGCGGTGTGTCGAACCAATGGACCTCGGTTTTGGGCGCATTCACTGCGAGGCGCGCGGCTCCCTGTTCCTTCCAACCGGCGATCCGGTCCGGCCCGCCACGAGCCAGTAGGGCGACGGCGGCAACCTCGATGCGGGGCCAGAGCACATCAGGCTGGGAGTCGTACAGGCCGCGGAGAAGCTCGAGCCGCGCCCCCGCTGTCAGGGTCAGCACGAAAGCATTCCCGTCCGGCACCACGCGAGCCTTCACGAACGGTTCGAGGTCGTCACTCCAGGCGCCATTGAAATCCTGCGCCGATTGCGCCAATGCATCAGCGAACGTGGCGAAGCGAGGCAGGGGAGGCTGCATGAAGCGCTGGGCATCTTCCCAGCTGAACATGTTGGCCGCGCTCTGAATTGGTCCGTCGATGAAAACCAGTGCGGATGCAAGTGCCGGCCGCGGGCCCACCAGCTCAAGCGCAACGGTCGCGCCCCAGGAGTGGCCCACGACCGCGGGCTTGTCGAGGTCCAACTCGCCGATCACAAACATGGCATCTTCTAGGAGCTGCTCCATGGTGTAACCATTCGTCGCGGGCGGAGCCTGCGGAGGCCGACCTGTCAATCCGTGCCCCCGCTGGTCGAGGGCGACGATGCGCCGGTGAGGGAGATTTCTCGCGAGCCGATCCCAGTAGCGCGCGTTCGAGCTCAAGCCGTGGAGAAGAAGCAGAGGCGGCTCGCGCTGAGCGGCGCCGTCAGGCCTCCACTCGACATAGTGGAGGCTGACGCCATCTCGCTCCAACCATCCGTCGGCCGGTTCCGCCACCGGTCTTAGCCTAGCCCGCGGCGGCGGCTACTTTCTCTTGTGCTGGCACACCTTCGCTGGCTGCGGGTCGCTTGCGACGCTTGATGAGCAAAGTCGTCAGCGCCGTGAAAGCAAGGAATGCGATCGGCACCACCAGCGTCGACTTCATGGCGTCGATATAAGCGCTGACGAAGACGTCGTGTGCGAGAACGGTCAGCTGGTGCTGCACCGCGGGTGGAAGCCCCGACGGCAGCTTGGCTCCGTTCTGCCCGGTGCCGATCTGGAATCCGTTGCTCGCAACCGAGCTGAACGCCTTGACGAACTGGTCCCGGAAGCTTGCGGGCAGGGCGCTTGCATGGCTCACCGCCTGGTTGTGGAGAGTCGTGGCGAGCTGGTTCTGCAGCAATGCGCCGACGACCGCGCTGCCGATCGCGGCGCCGAGCTGGCGCGTGGTGTTGAGAATTCCCGAGGCGGCGCCCGACATCTGAGGAGTGATGTTGCGCATGGCAATCGTCGTCATGGGCGCGAAGGTCATGCCCATGCCCGCGCCGGCGATGATGGCCGGCCCGAGGAAGTTGATGAAGGTGGAGTCGGGGCCGGCCACGATCGCGACCAGGCCGAATCCGATCGTGAACAGCGTGATGCCGGTCAAGAGGATGTATTTGCCACCCACCTTGTCGGCAAAGCGACCGGCGAAAGGCGCTACGACCATTGAGGTGAGCGACATCGGCGCGAACGTCAGCCCGGCGACCAGGGCAGTAAAACCGCGCACCGACTGCAGGTAGATGACGATGGGTAGGAACAGGCTCAGCATGCCGAAGCTGATGGCGGCAGCGATCCAGTTCGCGACCGCGAAGTTCCGGTCTCGGAAGAGCGATAGCGGCATCAGCGGCTCGGCCTGGTAGCGCTCCCAGAAGACGAAGACGACCAGAAGTACGACACCACCGATGATCACCTCCGGGATCGTTATCCCGTAGGAGCCGATCTCGCCCCAGTTGAAGCGCTGGCCTTCGATGAGTCCGAACACGACGGCGAACAGGCCCGCGGTAGCGAGAACTACGCCCATGATGTCCCAGCCGTGGCGCCGGCCTGGCCGGATGTCGGGGATGATCGCGAACGTGGCGATCAGCGCTGCGATTCCGATCGGGACGTTGACGAAGAAGATCCAGCGCCAGTCGATGTAGGTGACGAGGGCGCCACCGACCGTCGGCCCTGTGATGGTCGCCAGGCCGGCCACTCCTCCCCAGATGCCGAACGCCGCGCCACGCCGCTCTGGCGGGAAGAGAGTGGTGATGATCGAAAGCGTTTGCGGGGTGAGGATCGCGCCTCCGACTCCCTGCAGGACGCGCGCAGCGATGAGCTCGTTCGCGTTCTGAGAAAAACCGCACAGCGCCGATGCGAGCGTGAAAACGAAAAGGCCGATGGCGAACAGGTTGCGCTGCCCATACAAGTCGCCGAGCCTGCCGGCTGTGATCAGCAACACTGCGTAGACGAGGATGTAGGCGTTCAACACCCACAGGATCTGGTCGAGCGTGGTGTTGAGCCCGGCGCTCATGGCCGGTATGGCCACGTTGACGATGGTGGTGTCGAGCAGGATCATGAAGAACCCTGTCGTGAGCACCAACAGGACCAACCACGGATTAGTGCGTGCTTGCGCCATGACTCCTCCTTAACGTCTCATGGCCGGCATCGATTCCGACCTTCCACTCCAGCTTTCCGTCGACAATTTCCTTTTCCAGCTTGCGAACCCACTTGCGCTCCGCATCGAGCATCGCGATCTTGTGTTCCATTTCGATCAGGGCCAAGCGGCTGAGTCCTTGCTTGTAGAGCTCGTCGAGCACGTGCTCAAACTTCGTTACCTGGGCGTCCAGCAGGGACGCGCGCTCATTGAGATGACTGGTAGCCTCGGCCGCGCTGAGGTGGTGCATGAACATCAGGCCGGCGACGAAGTGGGGGTATTCGCGCATCGGCTTGCGGAGCAGCTCGCCGAGGGTTCGGCTCAAGACCTGCCGACCGGCATCGGTGAGCTTGTATATGGTGCGCTCGGGCCGGCGGCCCTCCTTCTCGCGCTCGGCGGAGACGATCCAGCCATTGCGCTCGAGCACGTCGACCGTGTGATACAGGGTGCCGAAGTTGAGCCGGATGAACTCGTCCTGATGGCGGATGCGCATGGTCGAGGACATCTCGTAGGGATGCATCGGCCGCTCGTCGAGCAGCTCGAGGATCGAAAGTGCCAGCGGAGAGGAGATCTCGGTGTCTAGGCCACCCATATACTTCAGGTGGAGTATATGAGGTCGGATATACGGAGTCAAGTACCCCGTTTGGAGTGTCTTAACGACCAGGGTTGGCCGGCGCCCGGCGGCTGAACTAGCTTTGCGTCAAGGTGCGAAGGCTTGGGGGAGGAAGCCAATCAGAAGGGAGGGCCCGCCAAAGGTGTGGCCTTCCGGAGGGCAGGGCAAACGAATGGGCAGGCTCGGCCGTCGGCAACCGGTAAGTGACCCCAGGGGTAGTTACCGTAGATGCATGCGCAGGCGGCGGCCGAGGCGTTGCCGATGACCGGGGCTCCCGACGCGCGAGCACTTGCCGCGGGGCAGCTCGCGCACCAGGCGACCGGCGGCGACCTGGATGCCTTTGAAGAGCTGGTCCGCCGCATGCAGCGCCGCGTCTACGGTTTCGCCTATCAACATCTGAGAGACCTCGACGAGGCCCACGACCTCACCCAGGAGATCTTCGTCAAGCTCTTTCGCAACCTCGCGCGTTACGACGCCGCTCGCCCTTTCGAGCCCTGGTTTTGGAAGCTGGCCGCCAACACGACCATCAATTACCGGCGCAAGCGCGTCCCCGTGCCCACCGATCAATCCGCCGACCAGGGGGTCACCGGGCCCGATTCACCCTTCCCCGCGCACGATCCCGCGCTCCTCGACGCGTTGGCTCAGCTCGACCCCGCCTACCGCCTGCCGATCCTTCTTCACTATTACGCCGACCTACCGCTGGAGCAGGTCGCCCAGAGCTTGAGCCTGACGGTGCCGGCAATCAAGTCTCGCTTGCACCGGGCCCGCGCCCTTCTCCGGAACTCGTTGGCCGAGGCCGAGGAGGCCGGCGCCCAATGAAAGCCCTCGCGTGCGCGCGCGTGCGCGTCCTCCTGGAGGCTTACGTCGACGGCGACCTCGCGCGAACCGAACCGGAGACATCGCGAGCGGTACGTGACCACCTGGTCACCTGCGCGGACTGCCGCCGTCAGCACGAGCAGGCGGTGTCGCTACCCTTTCGCATGAAAGCGCTCCGCTCGCCCGCGCCACCCGCATCGCTGGTCGCCGGCGTCATGAGCTCGATCGCGCCCCAACCCCAGGCCTCGCGCGCCGCCTGGGGCCTGCTCGTCCCGGAGGCGGTGCTCGCTGCGTTCATCCTCTGGTATGTCTCCGGCCTCGACGGCCTCACCGCGCTCGCTTCGGGCGCCTGGAGCAACCTCCAGGGCCTCGCGTTCTGGGGTTCGGGCACCGCGCCCCTGCCAAGCATCCCGGTCGCCGACGTGCTTCTCCTGGGAGCATTCATCGCGCTGACCGCCATCGCGGCGTACCACCTGTCTCTACTCGCAAAGCTCGACCAGACCGCGACGCCTCGCCTCACTGAGCACCGCCGCGCTTGAGCGACCAGAACGAAGGTGAAAGCGCGTCGCCAGGTGACGCGCAGCAGCCGCCTGCACAGCCGCCCCACCCCAGAAGTCGAAATGGCCCTCCGCCCATGCTGCGGCGTTGGGGTTGGCCGCTCCTAGTCGGGGCACTCGCTTTGCTGGGAGTGCTTCTGGCCATAGCCGACACCGCGCTTTACGGCCCCACGCTCGGGCCGTATGCAACCTTCTTGATCGGTCCATCCCAAGCCGTTCTCGTCCAGCGCCCAAGCCCTGATCCCGAGCGATTCATCAGGACCAGGTTTCCGGAACGAATCAGCTTCGGGTCCCCGTTCGGCCGCCTGGGCACGATGAGCCCGGTGCAAGCGCTTCGCGCCTTTCTCAGCAACGGAGCAGGACTCGTGCTCCTCGCCCTGGCGGTGCTGCTGCTGTTTCCCAACCGTGCCCGCGTCGCGGTCCAGCGGCTCGAGAGCCGTCACGGGCCCGAGATCGCACTGGCTGCCGGCGTCGCCGCCTTCCTGCTCGCGCTGGGCGCAGTCGCCCTACTTCGATTCACGCTGATCTTTCTCGCCGTCATCCCTGCAGTGATCGTGGTCGCGGTCGCGGTCGCGCTCTTCGGGATCGCCTGCATAGCGCTGGCGCTCGGCCGCCTCTTGCAGAGACGGCTTCATCTGGAACCGGTGCACCCCCTGGTCCCGGCTGTGGCCGGCGCCCTGATCGTGTTCGACCTGGCGCTGATCCCTTACCTCGGCGCGGTCGCGCTTGCGGCGGTTGCGATCGCCGGCCTCGGGCTTGCCGTGGTCACTCGCTTCGGATCGGAAACCGGATGGTCCTTTAGAGACCTCGACTGGTGATGCCAAAAGGAATGGAGGTGAGAGTCGGTTGTTGAAGAACACAAGGCTGGTGGTGGCAGCCCTCGCGGCGATCGCGCTGGTGCTCGGTGGCCTCATCTACCGCGACGTTTTCGTCGGGACGAAAAACGCAGCCAGCGCTCTCAACCTCTATAGCGTCGGCCGGCGAACGGTCACATCCAGCGTCACAGGCACGGGCAACCTGGTGCCGATGCAGCAGGCCAATGTCAGCTTCAAAGTCAGCGGCACCCTGACCGAAATCGACGTCCGTGTCGGTGACCATGTCACCGCCGGGCAGGTGCTCGCGAGGATCGACCCGACCCAGGAGCAGAACGCCCTGGCGAGCGCTCAAGCCAACCTGGCCCTTGCCCAGGCGAACCTGCAATCGGCCCAAACGCCCCTGACCCAAGCCCAGATCAACCAACTTCACAACAATCTCGCCAACGCCCAGCAGAACTACAACGACACCGTCGCCCAGGTGAACCTGACCAACACGCAGGACGCCAACCAGGTCACCGCGGATCAGAACCAGCTAACAGCCGATCAGCAAGCGTTGAGCTTCAACTCCGCCTACCAGGCGGCGAAGCAAACCCTGACCACCGACCAGGCCACGCTGCAGACGGCCGTCGATCAGTTCAAGGCCGATGGCTGCGACACCCAGACCTACCCCTATTCAGGTCCATGCGTGGCGGACTTCAGCGCGGTGTCCAGCGACCAGGGCAAGGTCAACGCCGACCAGCTGGCGGTCAACGGGTACGCGAGCCAGGTCAACGCCGATCAGACCAAGCTCAACCTGGACACCGCCAAGCAGCAGAGCGACAAGACCAGCGGCCAGCGCAGCATCAACTCGGCCGCCGCTTCGGTCACAAGCGCTCAGGACAACCTGAACACTCAGACGGAGACCAAGCCCAACCAGATCCTGTCCGCGCAGGCCTCGCTGGCCAGTTCCCAGGTCGCGGTGCAAACGGCGCAGCAGAACCTCGCCAACACCACCCTCGTCGCACCGATGGATGGGGTGGTCAACAGCATCAACGGCGTCGTCGGTGAAACGGCGATCACCGGTTCGGGCACAACGTCGGAGGCCCCCGGGAGTCAGGCCCCGCTGCCAAGCAGCGCCGCGTCGAGCGCGTTCATGGTCATCGGCAACATCAGCGGACTCGAGGTCGTGATCCCGTTCGCCGAGTCCGACGCCTCCAAGCTCGCGGTCGACCAGGACACGCAGGTCACATTCGACGCAGTCCCCAGCCTGACCATCAGCGGGCATGTCGTAGCCGTGGCCAGCGCGGCGACCGTCCAGAGCGGGGTTGTCAACTACTACGCCACGGTGGCGTTGAACCAGACCAACCCGTCGCTGAAGCAAGGCATGACCACGAACGCAACGGTGACGGTCAGCAAGGCGGCAAATGCGGTCGTCGTGCCCAACCTCGCGATCACAAGGCTCGCGGGCCAGGCTTACGTCAACGTCTACGTCGGCGGCAAAGAGGTTCAGACCCAGATCCAGACAGGGGTCGTCGGCGACCAGTACACGGAGATCACCGGCGGCTTGAGCGAGGGCGCCCAGGTCGTCATTCCCACCCTGAGGGTCTCGAGCTCGAGCGGCGGCGGCAACCGCTTCAACGGCGGCGGCGTCCGGATCGGCAGCGGCGGATGATCACGCTGGAAGCGGTCACCAAGACCTATCGAATGGGCAAAGTCGAGGTGCAGGCTCTCCGCGGCATAGATGTCCACGTCGAAAGCGGCGATTTCGTCGCGATCATGGGCGCCAGCGGATCGGGCAAATCGACCCTGATGAACATCATCGGCTGCCTCGACGTTCCGACCTCCGGACGCTACCTCCTCGACGGGACGGACGTCGCCAGGCTCGATGACGATCGGCTCGCGATCATCCGCAACCGCAAGATCGGTTTTGTCTTCCAGAGCTTCAATCTCATCCCGCGGACGACCGCGCTGCACAACGTCGAGATGCCGCTCATCTACTCGGGCGCGCCAAATCGCCGCCCCCGAGCACTCGAAGCTCTCCAGGCTGTCGGATTGGCCAACCGCGCCGACCATCAGCCAACCGAGCTGTCTGGCGGCCAGCAGCAGCGCGCCGCGATCGCCCGCGCGCTGGTCACCGATCCCGCGATCCTGCTCGCGGACGAGCCCACCGGCAACCTCGACAGCGCGTCGAGCGTCGAGATCATGAAGCTGCTCGCCGAGCTGAACGACCAGCACGCGCGCACCATCGTCCTGATCACCCACGAGCGAGACATAGCGGCGTTCGCGAAGCGGACGGTGGAGCTGCGCGACGGATTGATCGTCCGCGATGAGCGCCGCGTGGCATGAACATCTTCGAGGCGCTGCGCGTCGCCTTCGCCGGCCTCCTTGCGAATCGCCTGCGCAGCTCGCTGACCATGCTCGGGATTCTCATCGGCGTCGCCGCCGTGATCCTGCTGGTCGCGGTGGGCAACGGTGCGAGCGTCCAGATCAACAATCAGATCCAGGGCCTGGGCGCGAACGTCATCTTCGTCTACCCGGCGAACGCCAAGGGCGCCGGTGGCGTCTCCCAGGGCTTCGGCACCAGCCAGTCGCTGACGATGGCGGACGTCGACGCCATCAACAGCCGGCAGCAGGACCAGGATGTAGTGGCCGCGATCCCCATCGCGCAGAGCGGCGGCCAGATCACCTACGCAAACCAGAACTACTTCGCGCCGACCACCGGCACCACCGTCGATTTCCCGCAGGTGCGTGACTATCAGATTGCCGAAGGCTCGTTCTTCACGCAGGACGACGTGACTGCGCAGCACCGCGTTGTCGTCTTGGGCCAGACGGTAGTCCAGAACCTCTTCGGCGCCAACGACCCAGTCGGCCAGACGATCAAGATCAACCGCCAGAGCTTTCGGGTCATCGGCGTCTTCGCGGCCAAGGGCGGGAGCGGACTCGGCTCTCAAGACAACGTCGTCGTCGCGCCTATCACCGCCGTGTGGGCGTACCTGAGCGGTGGACGCGGCAAAGGCATCAGCCAGATCGTCGCCTCGGCGTCTTCGCCGGGCGCTGTCACCCAGGCTGAAACCGAGATCACAACCATCCTCTTGCAGCGCCACCAGATCTCCGATCCTTCGCTGGCCGACTTCCAGATCCAGAGCCAGCAGGACATCCTCAACCAGGCGAACTCCATCGCGACCGCACTGACCCTCGTGCTGGGGGCAATCGCCGGCATTTCCCTGGTCGTGGGCGGGATCGGAATCATGAACATCATGCTGGTCACCGTCACCGAGCGGACGCGCGAGATCGGTATCCGCAAAGCGATCGGCGCGAAGTGGCGCGACGTGCTGATGCAGTTTCTGATCGAGGCCATGTTCCTGAGCGGTCTCGGCGGCGCGCTGGGCATTGCCCTCGGCGCCGCGCTTGCCGTCGAGGCGCCGCACATCCCCGCGATCGCGAGCTCGACCTTTCCACCGCCGGTGGTATCGATTCCGTCGGTTTTGCTCGCCTTCGGAGTCTCCGTCGGCATCGGCCTGTTCTTCGGCATCTACCCCGCGAATCGCGCAGCTCGCCTGCACCCGATCGAAGCCCTGAGACACGAGTAGAGGAGCGAATTTGATGAAGACTTACGTGATCGCGTTGGCGGTTGTGGTTGCCGTCCTTGGCGGCTTCTATGGCGGTTACAAGGTCGGGCAGAACAACGTCAGCGCGAGCTCTACCGCTGCCGGGACCCGCACCGGCGCCCCCAACGGCTCATCCAACTTCACTGGAGGTGGGCGAGGGCTCGCTGGGGTCTGCCCATCACCTGGCGCCACGCCCGCGACCGGCAGCCAGGGCCTCGCTCGCGGGACTGTGACCAATCTCAACACCAGCTCGATGACGGTGACCAACACCAGCTGCGACGTGAAGGTGACTTTCAGCCCGACCGTATCGATTTCGAAACAGGTGCTGGGGTCGACGTCTGACCTCCAGGACGATCAGACGGTGACGATCACCGGGACGCGTCAGGCCGACGGCTCGATCCTGGCGCAGACCATTCAGATCGGCCCGGCCGGTGGCGGTGTCCGCACTGGAACGGGCGGCTAGCCTTCCACCTTGCCCACTCGGCTGGTCTGGGCGCTGGTGGCGCTCATCCTCGGCCTCGGCGGCGGGTTGATGCTCCTCAACGACACGTTCGGCGCCTCGGGGTATGTCGTGGTCGGCATCGGCGCCGGCATCGGGTGCGCGGTGATCGGAAGCCTCGCCCACGATGCGCTGGCCGGGCCACGTGAGCGCTTGTGAGCCTACGACCCTCCTAGAGGCTTCTCATACCAGCCCACGTCCCAGTAGCGGTCGAACTTGCGGCCCTGCTCGGTGAAGTGCGCCACCCGCTTGAATCCGAACCGCTCGTGAAGGGCGATTGAGGCCTGGTTCGGCAGGGCGATACCGGCATAGGCTCGATGCAGATCCTCTCCCTGCAGTTGCTTGAACAGCTCTTCGTAGAGGCGCGTCCCAATGCCGCGGCCAACCGCGTCGGGTGTGATGTAGACGCTCGTTTCGACAGACGTCTCGTAGCCGGGCTTGGTTCGGAGTCGACTGCTGGACGCGTAGCCGATGACCGATCCATCGGAAACGCCGACCACGACCCGGTACCGGCCGGTGGTGTCGTGGTGCGAGAACCACTCGCGCCGGTCCTCCATCGTCATCGGTTCGATGTCGAACGTGAAGTGGGTCTCGACCACGTAGCGGTTGTAGATGTCGTTCAGCTTGCCGAGATCCTCCTCAGCCGCCTGCCGCACCGTGACTTTGGCATTGCTCACTTGCATGCTTCAAGTTTATTCAGGGCGCCTGGGGCGCGAGAATTGCCACATGGACCGGATCCTGCTCGAGGGCATGTCTTTCAGCGGGCGCCATGGAGTTCGCCCGGCCGAGCGTGTGCACGCGCAGGAGTTCGAGGTCGACATCGAAATGGAGGCCGATCTCGCCAAAGCCGGATCCACCGATCGGATCGACGACACCATCGACTACAGAGCCGCGCGCGCGATCGCTAAAGAGACGATCGAAGGCGACTCGGTTGAGCTGCTCGAAACGCTGGCCGCCCGGATCGCGGACCGGGTCCTCGCCCTCCGCAGGGTCGCCGCCGTGTCAGTCCGCGTCGCCAAGCGGCCGGCGAGCATGATGCCGATCAAGGCGGCCGCAGTGCACATTAGAAGGACGCGCGCATGACGATCGCCTACTTCGATTGCTTCGCGGGCATTTCCGGTGACATGACGCTTGGGGCGCTGCTCGACGCCGGGGCTGATCGCGCCATCCTCGACGCCACCGTCGAGGCTCTGCGCCTTGGCGATGAGGTGACCATCGAGGTGCGGCACGAGACGCGCGGCCATGCGGGCGGCACGCGCGTCGTGGTGCAGACACGCGGTCGCGCGGCGCGAACGGTGCCCGCGCTGCGCGGCGCCATCACAGGGGCCGACATGCCGGATGAGGTCAGGCGGCCAGCCCTGGCCGCCATCGAGCGCCTCGGTCAGGCAGAATCGCGGCTCCACGGCCTTCCGGAGACAGAGCTCCACCTCCACGAGCTCGGCGGCGCGGACACCCTGGTCGACCTCGTGGGTGCCTTCTGGCTGCTTCACAACCTGAGCGTTGGGCAGGTGTTCGCGTCGGCGCTGCCGGCGCCTGTCGGCCGGGCCGGGCAGATGCCACTGCCCGCTCCTGCCAGTGTGCGGGTGCTCGAAGGAACAGGCGCCGTTTTCGTTTCCACAGGTGAGACTCGCGAGCTGGTCACGCCAACCGGCGCCGCGATCCTGGCCGTGGCGGCCCGGTTCACTCGCCCCGCGATGTCGTTGCGTTCGATCGGCTACGGCATCGGCGCGCGCGATGTCCCGGGCAACGCCCTGGCGGTGTGGATCGGCGAAGAGGTCGCGACGCAGACCGGGGTCACCGTAATCGAGACCAACATCGACGACATGCCTCCCAACCTCATCGCCGCGTTGAGCGAGGATCTGATGGCGTTGGGTGCGCTCGATGTGAGCATCTTGCCGGCGGTCATGAAGAAGGGCCGCGCCGGGCACCTGCTGGTGATCATGGCGGCGCCGGACATGGTGGCGCGGCTCACCGATCATGTCCTGCGCCACAGCACGACCTTGGGTGTACGGATCACCAAGGCGGATCGCGTGATCGCCGAGCGGAGGGTGATCGAGGTGCGGACCGCGTTCGGTGTCGCTCGGGCGAAGGTCAAGGAACTTGGGGGCAAGGCCGTCGACGTGTCGCCGGAGTATGAAGACTGCCGCAGGCTGGCCCGGGAGTCCGGTCGAGACCTGAGAACAGTCATGCGAGCGGTCACCGAAGCCGCACGAGAGCAATTGGGGTTGGACTAGGGCGTCTATCGAGCGATCAACGCGGCGTGTCCGGGGCACCCGCGACAATTAGCCGCATGACGGCTCGAGTGCTCGACGGCAAGGCTGTGGCGCAGCAGATCCTCGATGACGTCGCCACGAAGGTCGGAGCTCGGGTCGCCACTGGCAAGCCGCGGCCGAAGCTGGCCACCATCATCGTCGGCGACGATCCCGCATCTGCGATCTACGTCCGCAGCAAGCAAAAGAACGCGCGACAGGTCGGCATCGATTCGGAAGACCACCGCCTGCCCTCCGAGACGTCCACCGAGCAGCTCATCGAGCTCATCAGTGTGTTGAATCGAGACGAATCGGTCAGCGGCATCCTGGTGCAGCAGCCCCTGCCGCCGCAAATCGATGTGGGCCGGATCGTGATCGCGGTCGACCCGACCAAGGACGTCGATGGGTTCAATCCTTTCAATGCCGGTCTGGTGGCGCTGGGCCTTCCCGGCGGAATCCAGCCCTGCACGCCGACCGGGATCGTCGAGCTGCTGGAGCGCGGTGGGGTGCGAATCGACGGCGCGAACGCTGTCGTAGTCGGCAGGAGCAACATCGTCGGCAAGCCGACCGCGCTTCTGCTGTTGAAACGCAACGCCACGGTGACCATATGTCATACGCACACCAAGTACCTCGCCGGCCACACCATGAATGCGGACATCCTCATTGCGGCGGCCGGCAAGCCCAACCTCATCACCAAGGAGATGGTGAAGTCGGGCGCAGCGGTAGTTGACGTGAGCACAAACCGCACCGAGCTGGGCCAGGTGGGCGACCTCGCTCCAGGGGTGGCGGAGGTGGCGGGATGGCTCACCCCGAACCCGGGCGGCGTCGGCCCGATGACGAGGGCGATGTTGGTTCGCAACACATACGAGGCCGAGGTCCGCCGCCGGCCTTAGTTTTCGATGACCTACTCCGAGGCTCTCGCGTACGTCTCCCGTCTCGGCCGGTTCGGGATGAAGCTCGGCACCGAGCGCACGCGTGCGATCCTGGATCGCATCGGCGGGCCCGACCGCGGACTCAAGGGCGCGCTGATCGCGGGTACAAACGGCAAGGGTTCGACCGCGGCCTGCCTCGCCTCCATCCTCCAGGCCTCAGGTCACAGGGTCGGCTTCATGCCAAAACCGCATTTGATCTCCTACACGGAGCGCATCCAGGTCGACGGGACGCCCATCAGCGAGGACGATTTCGTCCAGACGCTGATGGACCTCAAGCCGGCGCTGGAAGGCATCGCCGACGAGATGGGCCAAGCGACCGAGTTCGAGATGCTCACGGTGATGGCGCTCGCATACCTCGCGCCACGCGTTGACAGGCTCGTTTGCGAAGTCGGGCTCGGCGGCCGGCTCGATGCGACCAACGCCCTCGATCTCGGCGTCGCCGTCATCACCAACGTCGACCTCGACCACCAGAAGTACCTGGGCAGCACCATCGAACAGATCGCGCACGAAAAGGCCGCGATCATCAAGTCAGGCAATCGGGTGCTCACCGGTTGCGAAGGTTCCGCGCTCGCGATCGTCGAGGAGCACGCCCGCAATGCGCACGCCGGCATATGGCGACTCGGCCGGGAGATCCGCGTCGAATCAACGTCCAGGGGCTGGGACGGCCACATCGTCTCTGTGACCGGCCCCGGTTTCAGGCACAGCGGGCTCATGTTGCCGTTGGTTGGCGACTACCAACCGGCGAACGCCGGCCTGGCGGTGGCTGCGGCGCATGCGCTGGACGACGCGACCGACGACGCCATGCACAGGGGGCTTGCATCGACTGTGTGGCCGGGCCGGCTCCAGGTCATCGCGACGCATCCACGTGTGGTGCTCGATGGCGGGCACAATCCGGCCGCCATGACCAAGTCGGGCGTGTCGTTGCGACGGCTGATCGGCTCGGAGCGCCTGGTCACGGTGTTCGCAATGTTGAGCGAGCGCGATCCCGTCGAGCTTCTGGCGGCGCTGCGCACCCTGAGCCCTGACCGCGCCGTGTTCACCGAGCCGACAAGCGCAAGCGGCCACGCGGTACCGGCTCAGGAGCTGGCGGCGACGTTCGGTGGCGATGCCGAAGCCTTCCCGCATCCGCGCGAGGCCCTCGACCGAGCCAGGGAACTGGCGGGCCCCGACGGCAATGTGCTCGTGTGCGGCTCGTTATACCTGGTCGGTGAGATCTTGGCCGCCCTGGCCTGACCGAGCGCGGTTGTGAATTGCAGGTGAAAGGGCCGAACATGCAGCACGTGAACGACCAGAGGTTCTACCGCAGCAGCGACCGGATCCTGGGCGGAGTTTGCGCCGGCCTTGCCGAAGGGTTTCATGTGGACGCCTTGTGGGTCCGCGTCGCGTTCCTCGTCCTGGTCTTGGTCCAGGGCATCGGGGTCTTCCTATATATCGTCCTCTGGCTGGTCATGCCGGAGCGGTTGGAGGGTGGTGGCCAGCAGAGCGGCTTCGACGCGATGAGTGCCGACCTGAGGCGAATCTGGGGGGAGATCCAGCACCCGACAGCAGACAAGTCGCCGGCGGCGCCCCAGCCATCAGGCACCTTTCAAAACCAGAGTCTGCTTTTCGGTCTCATCCTGGTCGTCATCGGCCTGGCAATACTCGGCGGCAACATCGGCATCATCAACTGGTCGGTCGTCTGGCCGGCTGCCCTCATCACGCTCGGGATCGTGGTCCTGGTTCGGAATCTCGAGAAGCGGCCCTAACCGCCGCGTCTCAGCTTCTGAAGGTCGATCCTCCAATCCCGGCGCTCAGCGCGAGCGAATGACACGCACAGATAGACGCAGCCGGCAATCATCGGCAGAAGCAACACTCCACCCAGCAGCGCCCACAGCGGTCCCGCGCTCGCCGCGATCCCGCCCAACAAGACCGCCGACACCAACAGCCCGGCAGCTCCCACCAGCAGCTCGCCCGCGTTGTGGACCCTGTCGCCCGCTGGAACGGCGGCTCGAGGCGTTGGCGTGGCGCGTCCACTTTGGCTCATTGGTGCCACCAGGCCGTACAACAAGAGGCTGACCCCCGCCAGCCCGGCGAGCAGCGTGACCACCTCGTAGACCAGGCCTTCGCGCGTGTCGGCCACCCGGCTGCCCGCCAGAAAGGCGATCACGATGAGAATCGCGCCCGTGCCGAGGGCTGCCCAGCGCACTTCTAGTTAGAGGTGGCGAGGAGGTTGACGCGAAGCCTTCTCATGCCTCGCAGCCAGCGGTCGTAGTCCTGGGCCTTCCGGTTGAAGTACTCGGCCACCTCCGGATGAGGAAGGATGAGGAACTTCTCGCTTCTGATGCCTTCGACGACGACATCGGCCACTTGCTCGGGTTCCAGAGCGCCTTCGGTCAAGAAGTTGTGACCGAGGCGCCGTTCGGCGGCAAGCATGTCGGTCTTCACACCCTGCGGGCACAGGCAAGACACCCTGATGCCATCCTCGCCGTGGGCGATCGCAAGCCATTCGAAGAACGAGAGCGCCGCGGCCTTCGTCACACCATAAGGAGCGGCGAAGACGTGATTGAGAAGGCCTGCCGCGGACACCGTGCCCAGCAGATAGCCCTCCTTGCGGGCGAGCATGCCAGGCAGGACGTGGCGCGCGACGAACACATGCGACATCACATTGACGTCCCAGATGCGCTGCCACTCAGAGGTGGCAGCCTCGGGCCCTCCGCCGACGCCGATGCCCGCATTGGAGCAAAAGATGTCGATGCGGCCCTGCGCGGTTTTCACCTTGCCGACCAGGTCGATGATGTCGTCCTCACGGGAGACATCGCACTTGATGGCCATGCCGCCGATCTCGCGCGCGACAGTCCATGCGCCGTCTCCGTCGACGTCGGCCACGATCACCGCCTCTGCACCGTCTTTGGCGAATTTCCGCGCGAGGGCGCGGCCGATGCCTCGGGCTCCGCCGGTGACGACGACGACTCGATCAGCTATTTCCACAGACGAGTGCTCCTTGCGGTCGAGAGCCGGCGTTCATTGCCTCGTGCGAGTCTATCCCTCGAGGGGTCTCGGCCGGTCCGAGCCCCGATGGTCGGGCAACTCTCACAGAATTTTTTTCTCGAAATTGGGAAAACGGATGGTTTCCGTGGCGAGCGATAGCGCATAGAATCTCTCCCCATGGTCGGTGGGGGTCTCGACTACAGCGCGCCCTTTCAACGCGCCATCGAGCTGATAGGGAAGCGCTGGACCGGGGCCGTCGTAAAAGCCCTGCTCCCTGGGCCAGCGCGGTTCAATCAGCTGCTCGCGGGCATACCCGGAATCAGTGATCGAGTGCTCACCGAGAGGCTGCGCGAGCTGGAGACAGAGGGCATCGTCGAGCGGCTCGTGGATCCGGGGCCGCCGGTGCGAGTGAGCTACCGACTCACCTCGCGGGGCCGCGCGCTGCAGCCGGTGCTGGCCGCTGTTGCGGACTGGGCCGAAAGCTGGCTCGCGACCGCCGCGGCCGCCGTCGGCTGACACACACATCTCTCGCGGGCCCTCCCTCTCCCGTTGGGCCCCTCCCCCAGCCCGACTCACCGATCGCCACGACTCTATTCAGTTCGACACGTCCGCACAACCCTGGTTGTTAAGGCCTCGATTCACGACGCTAAACGCCCCTCCCCAGCCGCCCGTACTCCGGCTGATAGGCTTTACCGAATGCCGATTGGCGACTTCCTGCGGCGCCGGCCGGACGCACTGACCTGCCAAGCTTGCGGCTCACCTCTACCCCCGGGCGCGATCTTCTGTCCCTCGTGTGGAGTCAGGGCTGACGACCCACAGGCCGAGCCACTCCACATCGTCGACCGCACGACCGGGCTCTTCAACGATCGGTTCGTGCGACCCGTGCTCGAGGACGAGCTCGCGCGCGCGCACCGCTACCAGCGCAACCTCGGCGTCCTCCTGATCGAAGCCAACGGGGTCGGCACCGCCGACGAGGCTCTCAAGACCATGGCCGCCGCGCTGGCGGGCACGGTGCGGGACGTGGACACACCTGGAGTCCTGGGCCGCACACCCCCACAACTGCTGGCCATCCTGCCCGACACCGACGTCGCCGGCACGGCGCACGCCGCCAATCGCGTCCTTTCCGCGGTCAATGAAGCCCTTAAGTCGACGGGCGGTCACGCCGCCGTCGGGCTTGTGTGCATCCGTCCCGGCCAGCGCGTTCGCGCCGGCGCTGTCATCGAGAGCGCGAGCCGCTCGCTGCGTTCGGGCCGGCCCGAGATGATGGGCAAGCCCGCCTGACGCTCGACATCTATCTCGCCAGGCACGGCGAGACCGAATGGAGCCTCTCCGGCCAGCACACGGGCGTCACCGACATCCCCCTCACCGCCAAGGGCGAAGCGGAGGCTCGGGCCCTGGGCGCGCGGTTGGGTGGGTTGAGCTTCGACGCCGTCTTCTCGAGCCCGCTCCAGCGCGCCTTGCGCACCGCCGAGATCGCCGGCTTCCCCCACCCTCGATTGACGCCACTGCTTCGCGAATTCGATTACGGCCACTACGAAGGGATCACCACCAAAGAGATTCACGAAAAGCAACCTGGCTGGGAGGTATTCAAAGACGGGTGCCCCGGCGGAGAGACCCCAGCTCAGGTCTATGCGCGAGCCCTCGAGTTCATCGGCCTTTGCGAAGCTGCCGGCGGCCGCGTCCTTGCATTCGGCCACGGGCACATCCTGCGTGCCGTCGCGGTGGCCTGGCTCGGACTCGACGTCACCGTTGCCGCCGGCCTGCAGCTCGATGTCGCCACGTTGAGCCGCCTTCAGGAGGACCCAGACAACCGCCGTTTGCTCGCCATGTGGAACGCGCCCTAGCGCCGCGACGTCAGCGCTTCCGGCGCAGGCTCCACGGACGGCCCCGGACTCCAGGGAGCCCGGCGAACACCAGATAGGCCGAAGTCTCGACATCCGCTCGATACGTGTGCCGCTCCCCCGGGTTGATCAGAAGCATCTCGCCGGTTCCCACGTCGCCCTCCTTCAATCCGTCGTGGAAATGAAGGCGGCCTTCGGTGACGATCAGAGCGACGGGGATCGCGTTGCGATGCTCGGGCACGGTTTGGCCCGGTTCCAAACGCAGTCCGACCACGCGCATCGATCCGCAGTCCGCGATCTGCTCAAAACCAAAAGCTCGATGACCTTCGCCCGGGCCCGGCGATGACACTCGCGATATCATGCCGCCCCCGCGAAGCCTCAACATCGACGCGTGGAAATCGTCCATGCCACAGGCCTCGAGGGCGCTCGCGATGCCAGGGGCGTGGTGGTCGTCATCGACGTCCTGCGTTCGTTCACCGTCAGCGCTTATGCCCTGGCGGGCGGAGCTCGTGAATGCCTCCTCGTCTCGACGGTCGCGGAGGCGCGCCGGCTTGCGCGGGACATTCCCGATGCGCTCATCTGCGCCGAGGAGAACGCCCTTCCGATCCCCGGGATCGACGTCAGCAACTCGCCGACGCAGGTGGCGGCCGCGCACATGCACGGCACGACACTGATACAGCGCTCGACCGCGGGCACGCCTGTCATCGCAGCTGTCCGGACTGAGGAAGGCACCTTCGCCGGGAGTCTGGTCGTCGCGACCGCGACGGCGCAAGCCTGCCTGTTAAGACGCCCGAGCACGGTCACGCTGGTCGCTTCGGCTGACTTTCCCGAAGACCACGCGTGCGCGAAGTTCATCGAGGCGACCATCCGTGGGACCAGCATCGATCTCGAGCCGCTGCTGAAGCCACTGCGTGAAAGCGAGCGCTATCGCAAGGTGATGGCCGGAAAGTGGCCGGGCTTTCCGCCGACAGACATCGAGCTCGCGCTGGCGCTCGACCGTTTCGACTTCGCGATGCCCGCCACCCGGCACGACGATCACATCGCACTGAGAATGTTCAACCCGCGCTAGCAGGCTTCGCCGCGCGCAAGCTTTCGCCCCCGCCGACCGTCTTATCCATTTGGGGGACGTGCGCATTCATCTCGTCGCCGGCATGACGCTGGCTGTGGTCGCTGCCGCTTGCAGCTCGCCTCGGGCGAGCTCATCCGCGGGCCAATTCAGCTCCTGCGCCAATAGCGGTGCCGCACACCACGCTTACGTCGTCGTTCAGCATCTCAACGGCGCTTCATTTCAACGCTGCGTAGGATTCGACGGCTCAGACATCGACGGCCAGGCGCTCATGGATCAGTCAGGTATTCAATATGGGGCCCACCAGCTGAGCTCTGGCAAAGCTGTCTGCCAGGTCGATCACGAGCCCCAGCAGTACAGCCAATGCTTCCCACAGAGCCAACCCTACTGGGCGCTCTTCGTCGAGACGAACGGCAAGTGGGCCAGCGCGCCGAACGGATTCACCGAAACCAAGCTGCACGATGCTGAGGGGCTGGGATGGCGTTACGTTTCCGCGAGCGATTCCTCGCCTGCGCCTCCTCCGCTTCCGCGGCTGACAGGCGCGACCAGTTAGGTCGCGAGCAAGGCGACCGCACCACCAAGTTCGAGTCGCCTCGCGAACGATTCGGAAACCGTCTCCCGAGTGATCACCGACCGCAGGACAGCAAGGGAGCCCGCATGAGCGACGATCGCGACCTCTCCGCTGTCATCGGCGAAGGGATGCAGCGAATCCCAGAACGCGCGAACGCGGCGCTCCAGGTCGTGGACGCTTTCGCCGAAGCTCGGCGGCGTCATGCGGATGTCGGCCTCCCAGGCCTTCGCTGCCGCCGCCTCTTCGGACCACAGATCGGTCAGCGATCTGCCCTCCCAGGACCCGAAGTCCAGCTCGCGCAGCGCCGCTTCAGGCTGGACCGGTAGGCCGTGCGGAGCGGCGACGACGCGCGCGGTCGCGAGCGCTCGCCGCCGGTCGCTCGAGACGACCCGCACCAGCGGCCGGTCTTGCAGCAGGCCCGCGACCTGATCGGCTTGCGTCCGTCCTTCTTTGCTCAACGCAGGATCGGTGGCGCCGATGGCCGAGGTTGGTGGCGCCGTCGAGGCGCCGTGCCGGATAAGCCAAACGCGGATCACAGGTGGGCGGCAAACACGACCAGCGCGCCTAGCTGGCTCAGCTCCGCGGTGGCGCCATAGACGTCTCCTGTCGCGCCACCGATTCGCCGCCGAGCGATCGCGGCCACCACGGCGGCGATCAACAAGGCAACCAGAACGGCCACCGCGGCGCTCCGCCAATCGAGGGCGCATACGAGGACAACGATCGCGGAGCCAAGCACCAGGTCGAACCGACGGTGCCGGCCTCCGGCGGCGACTCCGAGTCCAGACTCGCGCACATAAGGCAGCGACGCGATCACCACGAGGAGCGTCCACCGCGAGACCGTGCCCGCGATCACGAGCGCCACGATCGCCCGCGCGGGCGACATCGAAGCCAGCGCGGCTACATCTCCGACCAGCACCAGCACCACCGCGACCAGGCCGAACGATCCCACGCGCGAATCGCGCATGACCACGAGCCGGCGGGCGACGTCGCCGCCTCCAAACAAGCCGTCCGCGGCATCGGCCAGGCCGTCGAGGTGGAGCGCACCGGTCAACACAGCCAGGGCCGCGACTGCCGCCACCGCGGCGACGAGCGGTGAGGTCACGGCTGCCACCAAAACCAAGCACGCACCTGCGGCGAGCCCGAGCAGAGCTCCCACGGCGGGGAAGTAAGCGCGTCCGAGGCGCTCGCCCGAGGCCCCCTCCGACGTCGCCATAGGGATGACGGTCAAGAAGGCCATCGCCGCCCGCATCGAGCGGATGCTCACCGCGGCAGGTCCAGCTCTCGGCCCGCCACCATGAGAACCGCGCGGTCGGCGGACTCGGCCAGCCGCGCGTTGACAGAGCCGAGCACATCGCGGAAGCTCCTGGCCAGCTCGTTGACCGGGACGATGCCGAGGCCGACCTCGTTTGTCACCACTACGCAGTCACGCCCTCGCAGCGCGTCCACGAGCTCTTCTGCGGCGGCGGCGATGTCAACCGGGCTCGCGCCCTCGCCGAGTAGGTTCGACACCCACAATGTCAAACAGTCGACGACGAGGAAATCACGCGCGGCGGCCGACCGAGCGGCGCCCAGGAGATCGAGTGGCGCCTCGACGGTCTTCCACGCCACGGGCCTCGATTCGCGATGCGTGCGGATCCGCTCGGCCATCTCGGCATCTCCGGCGACCGCGGTGGCGATGAAAGTCACCGGCGCGCCGGAGTCCGCCGCAAGTCGCGCGGCCAGCGCAGACTTGCCGCTGCGCGCGCCGCCGAGCACCAGCACCAACGCCATCAGAAATCGATGCCGCGAATCGCGCGCACGCCGCGATCGAACGCGTGCTTGACCTTCCTCATCTCGGTCACCGTGTCGGCGAGCTCGACCAGATCGGCCGGCGCATCGCGACCGGTGGCGATGATGTTCACCGACGGCGGCCGGTTGCGAATGACATCGACGACCTCCGCGATCGGGATCCAGCCCCAGTTCATCGGATACGTGATCTCGTCGAGGACGACCAGGCCATAAGTTCCCGACTGGATCTTCTCCTTGCTCACGGTCCAGGCATACCGGGCGATCGCCTCGGTGCGGTCCATGTTCTTGCTGTCCCAGGTGAAGCCGTCCCCGATCGTCAGCCATTCGACGCCGAGGCTGGTCGCCGCCTTCTCCTCGCCCACCTTCCACTTCCCTGACTTGACGAACTGGATGACGCACACCTTCCAGCCACGCGCCACCGCGCGCATTGCGGTGCCGAAGGCGGCGGTCGACTTCCCCTTCCCGTCGCCGGTGTTGACCATCACGATCGACGACGCCTTGCTGGTGGCAAGCGCCGGCCCTTTCGTGGGGACTGCCTTCGATTTCATGACGGCTCCTCAGCGGATGCGGGTTGAGGTCGGGATCGAACCGGCACCACCGCGCGTCCGGATCCGTTCAGAGAAAGCACATGCACGTGCGCGTGGTAATGGCTGGCGATCGCCGACTCGGTCAGAACCTCTGCGGGCGCGCCGACGGCGACGAGCTCGCCGCCGACCAGCAGGGCGAGTCGGTCCGCGTACTGGCCCGCGAGCGTGAGCTCATGCATCGCGGCGATCACGGTCAGTCCCTGCTCCGCGCGCAGCTCGTCGATGAGCTCGAGCACCTCTTGCTGACGACCCACGTCGAGGGAGCTTGTCGGCTCATCGACCAGAAGGATCGGGGCCTGCTGCGCAAGGGCGCGGGCGATGGCCGCCCGCTGTCGCTCGCCACCGCTCAGGTGATCGAGCGGCCGCGCCGCGAGCCTATCGAGCGACAGCCGCTCGAGTATGTCCGCGACGACGCGTTGGTCCGCGCGTCCCTCCTTGCCGAAGTAGGTGAGATGCGGGCTGCGGCCGAGGAGGACGTACTGCGACACCGACATGCCCTCGGGCATGTGTGGCTCCTGCATCACCATTGCCACACGGCGGGCGAGCTCACGCGCGCCGTTGGGACCAATGAGCGCCAGCCATTCGCCTGACGCAATGTTGAGGTCGAGGTCGCTCACCACCACGTCGGATTCGTACGCGATGGTGACCTTACGCAGGACGACGTTGCTCACAAAGCAGCCGCTCGGGTCGAGCGCATCACGACGATGAAGAACGGCGCACCGACGAACGCGGTGATCACACCGATCGGCAGCTCGGCGGGCGCCGCGACTGTGCGCGCGGCCGTATCGGCCAGGACCAGGAACGACGCTCCGAACAGGAGCGACAGCGGGATGACGACACGGTAGCTGCGGCCGACCAGCAGACGCACGGTGTGCGGAATGATGATCCCGACGAACGCGATCGTGCCCGCGATCGCGACCACCGCCGCGGTGCCCAACGTCGCGGCGACGACGACGATCAGCCGCACGCGGCGTGCGGAGATGCCGAGGCTGGTCACCTCCTCGTCGCCGACGCTGAGCGCGTCGAGGAGCCGGCGATGAAGAAGGATCACGAAAACGCTGATGACCACGTAGGGGAGCACGAGCAGCACGCCGTCCCAGCCGGCCGTGACCAGCCGCCCCAGGATCCACGAATAGACCTGGCGGATGCTGTTCGTCTGCGACTGCTGGATGTAGGTCTGGATGGCGTTGAAGAAAGCCGCGATGGCGACCCCAGCGAGAATCAGCCCGGTGGTGTTCCTCAACCCGGTCACTGTCCGTCCCAACGCGTACGCCCCCGCGACGGCCAGGGCCGCACCGACAAAGCCGGCGAGAGGCACGACGTTGACGCCGATCAGCGATGACCCCGGAGCGAACGCGATCGCCAGCGTGGCGCCGAGGTTGGCGCCCGCCGCCGCGCCGAGCAGGTACGGGTCCGCGAGCGGGTTGCGGAAGACGCCCTGGTAGGCGGCGCCGGCAGTCGCCAGCATCCCGCCGACGATGGCGCCCAGCACCACCCTGGGGATGCGCAGCGACCACAGGATCGACGCCTGGCCGGGATCGACAGATCCCGCGGTGCCGAACCATGGAATCGGCGCCAGCAGCGTCCGCACGACCGCCCCGAGGGAGATGTGGACCGGTCCGACCAGCACGCCCAGGACGGCTGCGAAGAGCAGGGCGACCACACCCGCCAGCGCCCACAACCAGGGCAAGCGGGGCAGGCCTTGAAGTAGAGCCGCCGGCGCCGCTCCGACCGGACGCGACAACCTGCGGCCAAGGCTCGACATCACGCCGCCTGAAGCTCCAGCTGCTTCACGTGGGGCGCGATGGTGCGCAGAAAGTCGACCACCCGTGGGCCCCAGCGTGACGCGATGTCGTCATCGACGCCGATCACCTGCGCCGACTTCACGGCCGCGATCGAGCTCCAGCCCGGCCGTGCCGAAACGGTGCTGAGGTCCTGGTGGCAGCACTTGGTGTCCGCGAGCACGATGAGGTCTGGGCTGGACGATACGATGTACTCGGCTGACAGCTGAGGGTAATCGGGCGCCGCGGCAGTGGCGCCGTCGGCGATGTTCTTCAGGCTGAGCAGCGCGTACACCTGGCCGATGAACGTGGCCGAGGTCGCGGAGTAATAAGTGTCGTCGAGCTCGTGGTAGACCTTGAGCTGCTTCGTCGGTTTCGGAATCGAGGCCACAATTGTCGCGAGGTCGGAGCGCATCTTCTTTTCAACGGATGTCGCGCCCTCGACGTCGCCTGTGGCCGCGCCCAGCTGTTCGATCTGCTTGTACGACTCGTCGAGGTTCTTGGCCGCAGGCTCGATGAGAATCGGGATGTTGAGCGCGCCAAGCCCGTGGACGAGTCCGCCAGTGTCGTCAGACGCGACCACCAGGTCGGGGGTGTATGCCGCGATCGCCTCGATGTTGGGCTGGAAGCCGGAGAGCTTGGTCATCGGAGCATTGGCCGGGTAGTTCGACTGATCGTCGACCGCAACGACCTGGGCGCCGGCGCCGATCGCGAAGAGCATCTCCGTCGCGGTCGGCGACAGGGACACGATGCGGTGCGGCTGCTTGCTTATCGTCACGCTCGCGCCGCCGCTTTCAGCGATCGTCACCGGGAAGTGGGCCGTCACAGAGGTCGATGACATCGAGGACGAGTTCGCGCCACACGCCATGAGCGCGATACCGATGGCGGCCACTGCAGGCCGCCTGATGTGATGCATGCGCATCCCGGGATCCTCCCGCGGCAATGACCCCACATCGCTGGGGAGACCTCGCCGCTAGAGGGTCCCCGCTGATCCGCGCAAGTGGGACGTCATGCCCAGCGGATCGGTCTCCTGGCTCGTGGATCACTGCAATCCGCCTGCCTTCCCAAGGCTTCCGCCTCAGTGGCCGCTAGGCGATGGCTCCCCACTCACAGTTGCGCGACAGCGCCGGATTCGCACCGGCTTCCCCTCATCCGTGAGCTATTCAGTTGTGCGGACTATTATGCGCGGGCTCCTGGTCGCGTTCGGAGACGCCGGCCTCGTCGAACGTGGCCATCTCGTTGAGCGTCCGGACCGCAGCCTCGAGCAACGGGAGGGCGAGCACCGCGCCGGTGCCCTCGCCAAGCCTCAGATCGAGCTCCAGCAGCGGCTTCAAGCCCAGGCGGCGCAGGAGTGCCCCATGCCCAAGCTCCTGTGATCTATGCGACGCGATCATGTAGCCACTCGAGGCGGGCGCGACCAGGGCGGCGACCAGTGCGGCCGCGCCGGAGATGAAGCCGTCGATGACGACGGGTCGCCTGCCGGCGGCAGCCTCCACGATCACGCCGACGAGGCCGGCGATCTCCAGGCCGCCGACGGCGGCCAGCGCCTCGATCGGACCCTTCGCGATCAGCTCGGCGTTCACCGCGAGCGCGGTGCGCACGGCCTGGCGTTTGCGCTCGAGCCCTTCATCGTCGACGCCGGTCCCGCGGCCGACCACGTCCTTGGGGTCGAGCTGTGTGAGCGCGCAAATCAACGCGGCAGACGGGGTCGTGTTGCCGATGCCCATGTCGCCGGTGAGGGCGATATCGAGCCCGTTGGCGATCTCATCGCGGGCGAGTTGGCGTCCGTGCCCCATGGCTTGATAAACCTCGCGGAGCGACATCGCCGGCCCCTTCGTGATGCTCGCCGTCCCGCGGCGAACCTTGAGATCGTAAAGGTCGGGATGATGCGGAAGGTCGGCGTCGACGCCGAGGTCCGCGACGACGACACGCGCATTCATCTGGCGCGCGAGGACGTTGATCGCCGCGCCGCCCTTCAAGAAGTTGAGGACCATCTGGGCCGTGACGTCGCGCGGGTAGGCGCTGACGCCCTCGAGCGCCACGCCGTGGTCTGCGGCGAGCGTGAAGACAACGCGATTCGCCAGGGGCGGGTCGAGCCGGCCGGTCATTCCGGCCAGGCTGATGGACAGCTCCTCCAGCCGGCCGAGGCTGCCCGCGGGCTTGGTGAGCCTCGCCTGCCGCGCCGCCGCTTGCTGCATCGCTCCCTCGTCGAGCGGCGGGATGTAGATGTTGATCGACTCGGCCATTGGGAACCGAATGCTAGTCGAGGTAGCCTTCGCGCCGTGACTTACCGGGAGCTGCGAAGCCTGTGCTTGTCGCTGCCCGATGTCGAAGAGCGCGAGACCTGGGGTGAGATGACGTTTCGCGTGCGTGAGCGGATCTTCATGATCGGCTCACCCGAGGGAAAGCGCGTTTCGATCAAGGCCTCGCTCGAGGACCAGGCCGGCCTCATCGAGATGGATCCGGACACGTTCGCCGTTTCCGCCTACACAGGACGCTACGGGTGGGTGACGGTGAGGCTGCGCACGGTCGGACCAGAGCTGATGGCGCGCCTGGTTACGTCCGCGTGGAAGCGGACGGTGCCCAAGCGCGCCGTGGCTCAGCTCGAAGCTGCTGTTACTACGTCCAGGACCGGCGCCGCGCCCCGCCGCCGG
>MNEW01000047.1:1021-23313 GCA_001917895.1 Actinobacteria bacterium 13_1_40CM_66_12 | reverse complement strand
GCGCTCATCCTCGGCATCCTCGGTAGCGCCTCCCTGGTGGCAAGCGCGGCGCTCGGACCACGACTGGCCGCGTACGCCGCCGGGATGATGGCGGCCATCCTCACGTTCTTCCTGCTCGTGCTCGTCTTGGTGGCGAGCCCGTTCGACGTGCTGCAGATCACGCCCCCGGATGGGCTCGGCCTCAACCCGGTCTTGCGCGATGGCGGGATGCTCATCCACCCGCCGGTCGTGCTCGCCGGCTTCGCGTCCTTCGCGGTTCCCTTCAGCTTCGCGGCGGCCGCGCTGCTGGCGGGCCGCACCGACGCGGCGTGGATTGCGCATACGCGCCGATTCGCACTCGTGGCGTGGGGGCTGCAGAGCACCGGCCTGGTGCTGGGCATGTGGTGGGCGTATCACGTCCTGGGCTGGGGCGGCTACTGGGGCTGGGACCCGGTCGAGAACGTCGCCTTGATGCCATGGCTCGCGACCACGGCATACCTTCACTCATCGCAGGTTCAGGAACGCCGCGGGCGGCTGCGTGCCTGGAACTTCGGGCTCGTCATGCTCGCCTTCCTGCTCGTCGTGTTCGGCACTTTCATCGTGCGCAGCGGGATCGTTCCGTCTGTGCACACTTTCGCGATCAGCGCGATCGGGCCATGGTTCCTGGGCTTCCTCGGCGCCTGCCTCGTCTTCTCAGTCGGCCTCCTCGCATTCAGGTCGAACGGCCTCAAGTCGAACGCGGAGCCGGCGCCGGCTGTGTCGCGCGAGGGAGCATTCGCCTTGCAGAACCTGCTGCTCATCGGCGTCATCGCCGTGGTGTTCTGGGGCACCATGCTGCCCCTTGTGTCCGGACTGGCTGGACAGGAGCGTGTCGTCGGCGCCGCCTATTACGAACGGGCCACTGGTCCGCTGTTTGCGGTGGCCCTCCTGCTCATGGCGGCGGGCCCTCTCATCCCCTGGCGCCACGCCGGCGCGCCCTTGTGGCGGTCGCTGCGCTGGCCGGCGGCGTCTTTCGCGGTGGTGCTGATAGGGCTGCTTGCCGCCGGTGTGCGCTCGCTGCCTCCGCTGCTCGCGATCCCGTCGGCGTTCGCGGTTGCCGGCACCGTGCTGTACGAGTACGCGCGCGCCGCCGGACGATGGCGCCTCGCGGGCGGCGGCTGGTCGCGGGCGTTGGCTCTCATAGCCAAGCGGCGCCGGCGTTATGGCGCGTACCTCGCCCACCTCGGCCTCGCTGTTCTCGTCATCGGCCTGGCAGCGTCGCACTTCTGGCAGCAGGAGAAGGATGTCACGCTCCAGCCCGGTCAGCAGGTTGCGGTGGCCGGCTACACGCTGACCTACACCGGCGTCCAGAATCGGGAGCTCGCCGACCACACCGAGCTCGTCGCGGCGATGAAGCTTGGCGATCTGACGCTCGAGCCGGCTCGCGCGACCTACGCCGGACTCGGCGGCCAGTCGCTCACCCACGTCGCCATCAGCAGCACCCTGGTCGCTGACGTCTATGTGGTCCTCGCGGGCACGAACAGCGACGGCTCGGCGTCGTTTCGCGTGTTCGTCAACCCGCTCGTGACCTGGATCTGGGCGGGCGGCGCGATCATCATCCTGGGCGTGGTCCTCGGCAACGTGGGAGCGCGCCGGGCCGCATTCGTCCCGGTGGCGGCGCGTGTGCCGAGCGCGGTCGGCGCGTCATGACGCTGCTAGTTGCCACGCTCCTGCTGTTCGCCGCCGGTCCGTTCGTTCTGTGGCCGTTGATCAGGACGCCGGACGACAATCACGAAGGCAACACCGCATGAGCGCCGTCGTCGCCACATCGCTCACGCAGCGGTTCGGGTCCGAGATGGCGCTCGATGCTGTCGACCTCGCCGTCGACGCCGGTGAGCACCTGGCGGTGCTGGGAGAGAACGGAGCCGGCAAGACGACTCTGCTGCGCATCCTGGCCACGGCCGCCCGCCCAACGTCGGGCACGCTCGAGATATTCGGGCTGGACGCGCTGGTCGAACGGCGAAGGCTTCGCGCGCGCATCGGTTTCGTCGCTCATGCGCCCGGCCTGTATCCGGCGCTATCGGCGGCGGAGAATCTCGCCTTCTTCTGCACGCTCCAGGGCGCCGACCGCGGGCGGGTGGCCGAGGTGCTCGACCTGGTCGGCCTCGCCGAGTTCGCCGGCCGCCCCGCAGGCAAGCTCTCGCGCGGCGCGCAGCAGCGCCTTGCGATCGGCCGGGCGGTGCTGCATGATCCCAAGCTCCTGGTGCTCGACGAGCCGGACGCGAGCCTCGACTCGGGTGGCGCGGAATTGCTCGCGCACATCATGCGCGGCCGCACCGCCGTGATCGCCACGCACGACCATGCGCTAGCCAGCCGATTGTGCCAGCGCACCGTCGAGCTGCGCCGGGGCCGTGTGGTGGGCATCCCGACGCGCCTCCGCGTGGTCCACTGATGACGTTCGCGACTATCGCGCTGGCGGTTGCGCGCAAGGACCTGATGTCCGAGTGGCGCACTCGCGAGCTCGTGCCGGCCCTGGCCCAGTTCGTCGTGCTGGCCCTGGTGATCGCCAACTTTGGTTTCCAGTTCGACTCGCGCAACGCCCCCGCGATCGCGCCCGGGGTTTTGTGGATGGCGCTGGTCTTTGCCGGCCTGGTGGCCTTCGGCCGCGCGTTTGCCGCCGAGCGTGAGCAGAGCTCTCTCGATGCGATGCTCTTGACGCCCGCCTCGCCTGCCGCCATCTTCGCAGGCAAGGCGGTGGCGGCTGGTCTGCTGCTGGTCGTGTGCGAAGCCGTGCTGCTGCCTGCCCTCGCGCTTTTCTTCAGCGTGCCTCTGTCACTCGAGGTAGTGTCGGCAGTGCTCCTCGCGACGGTGGGCATGGCCGTTCTCGGATGCCTGTTCGCGGCCATGGTGGCCAGGGTGCGCGCGCGCGAGCTGCTTCTGCCGCTGCTGACGCTTCCGCTCTGGATCCCGTTCATCGTCGTCGGCGGCCAAGCGGTGCAGGCCGCGATGGGCGGCGGCGGCGGCGGTGCGAGCCAGGCGACCGGCCTGCTCATCGACTTGGACATACTGTTCGTCGTGCTGACGTCGCTCACCGCCAGGTTCGTGCTCGATGACTGACAAGCGATTGGAGACCGCCGCCGTCGGGGCGGTCGCCCTGATGCTGGTGGCGGCGGGCTTCATCTTTCTCTACGCACCGACCGACGCGCTGCAGGGACCGGTGCAACGGATCTTCTATCTTCACGTCAGCTCCGCGATCGCGGCCTACGGCTGCTTTGCCGTCGTGCTGCTCGGGGGCATCGTCTACTTGTGGAAGGAAAACGCCACCGCCGATCGACTCGCACGTGCCGGGGCGGTGGTGGGCCTTGTTTTCACGACGGTGACGTTGGTGATGGGGATGATCTGGGCGAAACCGATCTGGGGCACGTTCTGGACCTGGGACGCGCGCCTCACATCGACCCTCGTGCTCTGGATCATCTATGCGGGCTACCTGATGGTTCGCAGGCTCGCCGAGCCCGGCCGCCAGGCCGCACGTTTTGCCGCCGTGGTCGGCATCTTCGGTTTCATCGACGTGCCGGTAGTCCACTTCAGCGTGACCTGGTGGCGGACGCAGCATCCGGGGCCGGTCGTGATCAACGACGCGCTGCCGTCGCAGATGCTCGTCGCGTTCTTCATCACGATGGCCTGCACGCTGTTCCTCGCGGCGGTGATGATCGCGATCCGTTATCGCATCGAGCTCCTCACCGATCAGGCTGCAGAGCGGGTGGTGCCGGCGCAGGTCGTGGCACATGGCGAGGTGGGGACCGCTCGGTGATCTACCTCATCGCGGCGTACGGTCTCGCGATCGCCGTCCTTGGCGGCTACCTGGCCTGGTCGCTGCTGCGGGTACGAGAACTGTCCAAACCCCACGAACTCGGAGGCTAAAGCCGCGAGTTCGCGGGGGCCCCATTAAACCGAAAGCAGTAATCGTCGGCGGCGGTCCCGCCGGTGACGCCGCGGCCGCGGGCCTGCGCGACGCGGGTTTTCAAGGCGAGGTCATGCTCGTGGGTGCCGAGCCCGAGCCGCCGTATGAGAGGCCGCACCTGTCCAAGGGTTTCCTGTGGGGAACGGTGCCGAGAGACCGGTTGGGTCTGCGTCCACGCGAGCAGTACAGCGAGCTTGCGGTCGAGCTGGTGCTGGGTGAGCGCGTCGCCGAGCTCGACCTCGAGCGTCGAGGCGTCGTCCTCGAGACGGGTCGGCGCATCGCCTGGGACCTGCTCTGCATCGCGACCGGGTCGACTGCCCGCCGTCTCGATGGATTCGACGACGCGATCTATTTGCGTGAGCTGCCCGACGCCGAGCGCCTCCTGTTGCTGCTGGAGCGCTGTGAGCATCTCAACGTGGTTGGAGCCGGGTTCATCGGTTGCGAGGTGGCGGCGGCAGCTCGGCTGCGACGATGCGCGGTCACGATGTTCGAGGCGCTCGCTCAGCCGCTGCAACGGGTGCTCGGTGCGGAGCTGGGTGCATTTCTGGCCGAAGTCCACCGACAGCATGGTGTCGATCTGCGAACGCAGACGGCGCCGTCGTCGGACCTCGAGCGGCCGGCGGTCGTCGGAGTCGGCTCCTCGCCGCGGACACAGCTCGCGGCCGCAGCGGGCATAGCGGTCGACGGCGGCATCCTGGTCGACGAGCTGGGCCGCACGTCCGCACCAGATGTCTACGCCGCGGGCGACGCAACGCGATTCCAGAGCCCGCTGTTCGAAGAGCGCGTCCGAGTCGAGCACTTCCAGACCGCGCAGCGCCAGGGTTTTGCCGCCGGCCGGGCGATGGGCGGCGCCGAAGCGCCATTTGCCGAAGCGCCATGGTTCTGGTCCGACCAGTACGACTTGAACATCCAGTACGCGGGCGCGGGGCTCGCATGGGACGAAACGGTGACGCGCGGCGCGTTCGGGCGGCGGCCGTTCAGCCTCTTTTATCTGCGACAGAAATCACTGATCGCGGTGTGTGGGGTCAACGACCATCACACCGTCGCGCGTGCGAGACATTTGATCGAGGCGCGCGCCAAAATCACCGCTCAGCAGCTGGCGGATCCGGCGTTTGACCTTCGGCGAGCGCTACCGTGAACTTCGGGGCCAGGCCGGCGAAGATTCGCTCTGTCAGGCCCCATACGACGCTTTCCTCGTGCGCGAGGTACCGGAAATGCCACGGATCGCCTGACTGCAGCCAGGCGCTGTCGTCGAGCAGCCGGTCGAGCGGGATCTCGAGCACTCCTTCGAGCTCGCGCTCGTCGTGCACGAAAGGTGGCACCGGGTCGGGGAGGTAAGCCACGAATGGCACGACTGAGAAGTTCGAGACTGCCGCGTAGATCGGATCGCCGGCGCCCAACGGCACGAGCCGGCCGACCGGCACGCCGATCTCTTCTTCCACCTCGCGCTGGGCGGCTGCCCACGCCGATTCGCCCTGCTGGACGCCACCTCCCGGAAGGGCGACCTGACCCGGGTGGTCGCGAAGATCGGCGCGCCGGCGAACGAAAGGGACCATCCAGCGGCCGTTCACGCGGAAGAGCACGAACACGACCGCGGCCTTGCGAAAACCGCCTCTTGGTGAACTCGGCGGAAGCCGGTAAGCTAGGAAAGGTAGCTGAGTCAAGGTAAGGAAATGATCGATCACACAAGTACACGAATCGAACAGCAGGAGACGGCGCTCCGCCGGCAGAACCGGCGTCGCTACGCGTTTCAACGGATGCTGGAGGCGACGGACCGCGTCCTCTGGCAGCTTGAAGAGATGAACCGGGACGGCGTCAAGACCGTGCCGGCGCCCGTTCGCTCCGAGCTGCGAGAGGCGATCGAGCTCATGCCCGACCACGTCCGCGAGCCGCTGAAGGACTCGGGTCACGTCCAGGACACGCTCGACAGCCTTTTCGAGGTGCAGGAGCGGCTGTTCCGCTGGCGCTACCCGGATTGGGACGACACCGAGCCCGACGACTTCGACTACGCCAGTTAAGACGCTAGCGTTAATACGAGGTCGGTCGCGTAGGCGGTAAGGAAGCCGAACAAGAGTCCCCATGCGAATGAGATTGGGGTGCTCAGCCTGCGGCCGACGTGGAACAGCTCGTTGACGACGTAGAGCAGCGCGCCCGCGGCGACGGCCAGGAATGCGACGTAGAAGTAGTTCGACGACGCGAGGTACCCGATCCAGGTACCTATGAAGGTGGGGCCACCGCCGATCAGGCCCGCCAGGCCGAGAAAGCCCCACGACGCGGGCTTGGGCTCCATGGTCATCGGCGCCGCGATGCCGAAACCCTCGGTGATGTTGTGCAGCGCGAAGCCCGCGACCAGAACGCCGACGAACGCGATCGCTCCCGCGCGCGCGGACTGACCGATGGCGAGCCCTTCGGACAGGTTGTGAAGGCCGAGCCCAGTGGCGATCGCCAGCGAGAGACTCCGCGGGCTGGGAGTGTGATCCGCGTGCTTGAGCCGGCCAAAGATGGCGCGGTTGAAGTAGACGAGGCCGAGCAGCCCGGCGCCGATGCCTAAGGCGAAGATCAGCGCCATGGCAACGAATGGCTCCACCCCCGCGTGCGTGCGAACACCAACCAATGCTGTCTCCACGGGACCGCTCGCGTGGCTGAGGATGTCCCAGAGGATGAAGATCAGAATCCCGGTCGCGAACGCGTTGAGGAAGCCCTGTATGCCCTTGGACAGCCCGCGCATGCGGGCGACCGGGAGGCCGAGGAAGATGGTGATCCCGGCGACGGCTCCGAGCGCGACGGCGGTGCCCTGGCTCATGATTGGTTCATATGGTTAGTACGTGCAAAAGTCGCAATTAGATAAGTCTAACGGCGAGCCGTCCGAGGTCATCTCCCGCTACCTGGAAGCGATCTACTACATGTGGTCGGAGGGCGAACCGCCACGGAGCGCGCGTCTCGCCGATTGGCTGGGGGTCAGCCGGCCGACGGTGACGGTGGCGTTGCGGCGGATGACACGCGACGGGATGGTGCGCATGAACGGCCGCAAGGATATCGAGCTGACAGCCGCCGGCCGCAAGACGGCCGAGTCGATCGTGAGGCGCCACCGAATCATGGAACGCTGGCTGACGGACGTGCTTGGCCTCGACTGGGTGTCGGCCGACGAGGAGGCGGCCCGCCTGGAGCACGCAATCTCAGAGGTGGTTGAAAAGCGTTTGTACGAGGCGCTGGGGCGGCCGCGTACTTGCCCTCACGGCAACCCGATCCCCGGCCACACGAAGTCGTCACCTAAGGAGCGGCGGCTCGCGACCCTCGGAGCCGGATCCCGTGCCTCGATCTCGCGCGTGTCGGAGGTCGCCGAGCGAGAGGCTCCGCTGCTCCTGGCCTACCTGCTGGAGCGCGGCCTCATCCCGGGCCGGGCGGTCGATGTTGTCGAAGTCGACGAGATCGGTCGCACCATCCGCATCCGGGCCGGGAAGCGGGAGGTGACGCTCAGCCACGACACCGCCGCCAAGCTGTGGGTGATGCCAGCCTGACGGCTCAATCAATCACGGGATATTGCATCTTTGCCGCCAACGGTGCGTGTGCGACGCCTCCATTGCGCTCGTTTGGCACCAAACGCGCGGAAATTAGACCGGCCTGCCTCAGGAGGACACCGATAGGACGACTTTCCCGAATTGCTCGGCGGCGTCGAGCCGCGTGAGCGCCTCCTGCACCTCATCGAGCGGATAGACCGAGTCGACCACCGGGCGCAGCCCGCGATCGATCGCCTTCAGCAGAGCCTCGAACTCCGATGCATTTCCCATCGTCGACCCCAGCAGGCCGGCATGCCGGAAGAACAGGCGCGGCATGGTGATCTCAGCCTTCACGCCCGACGTCGACCCGCACGTGACGATGCGCCCGCCCATCGCGAGCGAACGCATCGATTCCTCGAGCGTCGCCGGACCGACGTGCTCGAACACGACGTCGACGCCGTCGCCGGTCGCCTCGCGAACCGCCTTGCTGAAACCCCCGGAGTCGAAAGCCAGGTCGGCGCCGAGCTCCAACGCGCGCTTCCTCTTGGCTTCTGAGCGGCTGGTTGCCAGGACTCGCGCGCCGATGTGTTTCGCGATCTGAATCGCTGCCACGGCGACGCCCGCGCCTGCTCCGATCACGAGGACGGTCTCGTCGGCCCGCAGCTGGGCACGCGTTGTCAGCATCCGCCACGCCGTGAGGAAGGTCAGCGGAAAGGCGGCGGCTTCCTCCCAGGTGAGCGCCGCCGGCTTGCGAAAGACATTGCGTGCATCGATGTGGATGAGCTCGCACGCCGCGCCGTCCGAGTGCTCGCCAAGCACGCCGAAATGCGGGCAGCGCACGTTCTCGCCGGCGCGGCACCATTCGCATTCCCAGTCACACAAGGTCGGGAAGAGGACGACCTCGTCACCCGGTTTCCAGGCGGGGTCGCCCGATTCGTGCACGACGCCGGCGCCATCCCCGGCGATCACTCGTGGCGGCGGGATGCGCTGCGCGCCGTGCGCGAGCCACAGATCCAGGTGGTTGAGCGATGCCGCGCGGATCTCTACGGCGACGGACCCTGGCCTAGGGTGAGTTCGAGGTCTTTCTCGGACCCTGACCCCCGAGGGTCCGGTTGGTTCCTCGTACACGGCCACCTTGCCCTGGCTCAGGACGCTGATATCGACAGACTCGTGGGCCACGATTTGCGAAACTTAACCAATCCGCGGCCCGTTGTATGGCGCGCGGACCCAGTCTTTGAACCTTATGCGCATCCGCCATCTGATCCCACTCGCCGCCGTGGCGTTCCTGCTGCTGCAGAGCGCACCGGCCCAGGCGTCGCAGGCGCTGCCGCCTGGACAGAAGCACGATCGCTACGTGCGCTGGTTCTATCCCAGCCAGACGGCTTACGGGCCGTTCGAGGATGGAGCCGGCAACACGAGCTCGAAGCCGGCATCGGGCGCCTTTCTCACGCTGCCGTTCATGGGGCCTCACATCGTCACATCGCTGTTCGACCACTGCTTCCCGGACTACGGGACCAACGGCCGCGTCTGCCGCTACGACGGCGTAGAGGCGACGAGCCAGGTGGGCGGGCCCGACCCAAGCTTCAGCGAGGGGTACGCACAGACGCCGGGCGGCCACGACTACCTCTACTACGACGGCCATGACGGCTACGACTACGGGCTGACCTACGAGCCGGTCGCCGCCGCCGCCCCCGGGACCGTCATGTACGCGAACTGGCTCGACCCCAACTGCCACGAGTGCTTGAGCGGCATGACGATCGAGATCAACCACGGCAACGGGCTGCTCACGTTTTACGGCCACCTCTCTCGCATCGACGTCGCCAAGGGCCAGTACGTCCGTCGTGGACAGGTGATCGGCATTTCCGGAATGACCGGTACCGCCACCGGCCCGCACCTGCATTTCGGGGTGTACTACGTCCACCGCAGCCAGACGCCGGTCGATCCCTATGGCTGGTCTGGGTCGTCCCCAGACCCGTGGCCGTGGGATCTCGGCGACCTCTGGCTCACAGGTTCGCCGCGATACGCCGACGTGGCGCTGCCGGCGGTCACCGTCACGGCGACGCAGGATGCGAGCGATCCCAACTCGATCGACGTCTCATGGTCGAGCCCAGGCGGCGGAACGCACTTCCAGGTCGATGTGGTCATGCAGGACGGCCGGATGAAGCCGTGGTTGGGGGGCGTGGGCGCGGGCTCTGCGGTCTTCAAGGGACGCGCCGACGAGTCCTACTGGTTCTGGGCCTCGGTCACGACGGACCTCGGATGGACTGACGCGGGAGGCTCGACGTCCGTCCAAACGCCACGCCTGAACCATGGACAGGCTGTATAGCAGGGCGCCCCACCGCCGACTCTAGAATCAGTCGGTCTTGATAGCTGAGGCCTTCAAAGGCAAGACCATTCTGGTCACCGGCAGCACCGGTTTCCTGGGCAAGTCGATCGTCGAGAAATGCCTGCGTTCGATTCCCGACGTCGGCCGCATCAACCTCGCCATCCGTTCCAGCGCGCGCCGGCCGGCGTCCGAGCGGCTAGAGCGCGAGGTGCTGTCGAGCCCGGCATTCAAGCGACTCAAGGAGGAATTGGGCGAGGCGCGATTCGCGAAGCTCGCCAAAGAAAAGCTCGCGGTGCTGGAGATCGACCTCGGTCGCGATGGGCTCGCGCTGACCGATCACGGACGCGAGCAGCTGCACTCATGCGACATCGTCATCCACTCCGCGGCCGCGGTCGAATTCGACAACCCGGCTGACCTGTCTGCGCAGACCAACCTTCTCGGTGCGGCTCGCCTGGTCGAAGCGCTGAAGACCTACGGCGCCCACCCGCACCTCGTGCACATCTCAACCGCCTACGTGGGCGGGATGCTCCGCGGTCTCGTGCGCGAGGAGGCACCCCTCGACCCAGGGCTCAACTGGCGACACGAGGCGGCGGTGCTGACCACCCTGCGAGGTCCGGTCGAGGAGGAGTCGAGGCGGCCGGAGGTCTTGAAGAAGCTGCGACGCGAGGCGACATCACGCATGGGGCCCGCAGGGACGCCGGCGGTGGCGCGGGCAACCGAGCGCTTGCGCGAGCGGTGGGTCAAAGACCGCCTGATCGAACGCGGTCGGGTGCACGCGAACTCGATGGGGTTCGCCGACATCTACTCCTTCACGAAGGCGATGGCCGAGCACGCGGTGGTCGAGCTGCACGGCGACATCCCGCTTTCGATCGTCAGGCCGTCGATCATCGAGAGCGCGCTCGATGAACCGTTCCCCGGATGGCTTGAAGGGTTCCGCATGGCGGAGCCACTGATCCTCGCCTTCGGCCGCGGCATCTTGCGCGACTTCTCCGGCCTTCCCGATTCGCTGCTCGACATCATTCCTGCGGACTTCGTCGTCAACACGGTGCTCGCGGTAGCTTCCAACCCGCCGCCCGACTCGAAGCCGCGGATCTATCACGCGGCGTCGGGGAGCCGCAACCCGCTGCGCTTTCGCGAGATGGCAGAAGAGGCGACTCGCTATTACACGAAGCACCCGCTGCGCGACCGTTACGGGCAGGCGATCGGCACGCCCACGTGGACGTATCCGACGCGCGGCGAGCTGGCCGCCAAGGGTGAGGCCGCTCTGCGGTTCGTGAGCGCGGCGCAGTGGGCGGTCGAGCGACTTCCATTGGGGGCGAGCGTCGCGAGCCTGTCGGACGATCTCAATGAAGAGCGCGAACGACTCGAGCGCGGCCTCAACCTAATCCAGCTCTATGGCGTCTACACCGAGGTCGATTGCATTTTCGACACGCGCAACCTGATGTCGGTCTGGGAGCGCGTTCCGGCAGCCGAGCGCAAGACCTTCCCATTCGATGCCGCGCTGTACAAGTGGGAGCACTACTTTCAGGACGTTCATTTCCCAACCGTGGTGCGCATGTCGCGTGCGGAAACGGTTGCCCGCAAGGGGCGCCAGCCGAGCGGCAGCACCGCGCCCAAGCCTGAGACGAGCTCTGTGCGAGCGGCGATCGACAAGCGCACCGGCCGCGGGGACGTGCTCGCTGTTTTCGACGTCGACGGAACTCTGGTCGAGACCAACGTCGTCGAATACTTCCTCTGGATGCGCCTGCGCGCCCAGCCCGTGGACGAGTGGCCGGCCTTCATGGCGCAGATGGCGCGCGAGGCGCCGCGTTGGCTCTATCTGGAGCGGCGCTCGCGGGCCGAGTTCCAGCGCAGCTTCTATCGCGAGTACGACGGCCTGGACTACGAGGTCATGAAACGTCTCGGTCGCGAAGCGCTCAACTCGGTGACGTTGCGGCGCATCTATCCGGAGGGCATGCGCCGGATCCGGGAGCACAAGCGCGCCGGACACCGAGTGCTGCTGCTGACCGGGGCGCTCGACGTGGTCGTCGAGCCTCTCGCCGAGCTGTTGGAGGTCGAGGTCGACTGTGCCCGGCTGCTGGTTCGGGACGGGCGCTTGACCGGCGACCTCGAATCGCCGCCGCCGGCAGGTGAGGCGCGCGGCGTCCTGCTCGAGGAGTACGCCTCTCGCAATTCGTTGGTGCTGGCCGACAGCTTCGCGTACGCGGACTCGCTCTCCGACCTGCCCATGCTCGAGCTGGTGGGAAGCCCGGTCGCGGTCAACCCGGACGCGCGCCTTTCGCAGGTGGCGGGGCAGCGCGGATGGCGGGTGGAGCGCTGGCGGATGGCTCCGGGCAACTGGCGCCTGCCCATGCCCGATCCGCGCTCGCCGGAGTATCGGGAGGCGGTCAGACGCTAGCTCTCCAGTACGTAAGAAGTATTCCTTCCTACGCCATCGTCAGGGCAGCGGGTGGCCGGCCGGAGGTGGCCACGAGCGCGCTCTCGATGCTCCACCTCGGCGACGTGGCCGAACCCGAGCTGCCCGCTGCGAACTGGGTGCGCGTGTCGCCCACGCTTTCGGGAATCTGCGGCTCCGACCTCTCCGCGATCGGCGGCCACGCCTCACTTTATCTCGATCCGCTGACCAGCTATCCGTTCGTGCCCGGTCACGAGGTGGTGGGTACCCTCGACGACGGCAGCCGGGTCGTCATCGAGCCCGCGCTCGGATGCAAGGTGCGCGGCATCGATCCGCCCTGCACGCGCTGTGCCGAGGGCCGGCCTGGCCTTTGTTACAACGTGACCGAGGGCCCGATCGAGGTTGGGCTCCAGACGGGCTACTGCGCCGACACCGGAGGAGGGTGGGGTGAGGTGCTGGTCGCGCACCCGAGCCAGCTGCATGCGGTCCCGCAGACCCTCTCCGACGAAGCTGCGGTGCTCATCGAACCATTTGCGTGCTGCGTCCACGCCGCGCTCCGCGGTGCGGCCACCAAGGACGACATCGTCGTCGTCCTGGGCGCGGGCACGATCGGACTGCTGACGGTTGCCGCGATCAAGTTGTTCACGCCACCTAAGCGGCTCATCGCGGTCGCCAAGCATCCAACCCAGCGCGATCTTGCGAAGGACCTCGGAGCCGACCAGGTGATCGACCCGGGCGACGTTTACCAGCGGATCCGTTTCGCGACCCGCGCGCGCCGTCTCGACGGCGTCGACCGCTCGCTGCTGCTGGGTGGCGCGGATGTCACCTTCGAGTGCGTGGGTCGTGCCGGCAGCCTGAGCGACGCCGTTCGATTCACGCGCGAGGGGGGCACTGTCGTCGCCGTCGGGATGCCCGGTGAGGAGAAGGTCGATTGGGCCGCCATATGGCAGCGGGAGCTGACGGTGATGGGCGCCTACGCGTACGGCGCGGAGCCGAAGCGAAAGGGCAAGCGCACGTTCGAGCTGGCAATGGAAGCGGCGCCTGACCTGCATCTGGAAAAGCTCACCGGTCCGCTTTTCGGCCTCGGCGAATATCGCGACGCGATCGCGTATGCGATGAGCGCGGGGCGGCTGGGCGCGGTGAAGGTCGCGTTTGACCTGCGACCATTGAGGATCTGATGCCGCGCCCAGGAGCAGTCATCGAGGTCGATCGCAACACTCCGCCGGTGCTGTTTCAGTTCGGTGAGGGCGTGCGCCTCGAGAAGCTGCCCCTCGGTTCCCGGATCGTGTATCCGCCCGACCCGCTGGAGCCGATCGCCCATCCAGAGCGTGCCATCAAGCGAGCGCTCGGCAAGCCGCTCGAGGACGACCCGCTCAAGTCGCTGCTCCGCCGTGGCATGAAGCTCACCATCGCCTTCGACGACCTGTCGCTGCCGCTGCCACCGATGGCCGCGCCGGACGTGCGTCAGCTGGTGATGGAGGAGGTCATCGACATGGCCGCCGAGGCCGGAGTCGAGGACATCCACCTCATCGCGGCGCTCGGCCTGCATCGCCGCATGACAGCGGACGAGATCCGCCACATCGTCGGCGATCGCATCTTCACCACGTTCTGGCCCGACCGCCTCTACCAGCACGATGGCGAGGACCCGGAGGCCAACGTTTACATCGGCAAGACCGCCCAGGGCGAAGAGGTGACGCTGCACAAGCGCGCGGCCGAGTCAGACCTCGTCGTCTACGTGAACCTCACGCTCGTGCCGATGGACGGCGGCCACAAATCGATGGCCACCGGCCTGGCGACGTATCGCGGCATCCGCGCTCATCACAACGTGAAGACCCTCCTCGGCTCGCGCTCGTACATGAACCCGCCCGACTCCGCGCTGCATCACTCATGCATCCGGCAGGGCCAGCTCATCGAAGACACCGTGCGCGTGTTTCACATCGAGACCACGGTCAACAACCACGCCTTTCCGGCGATCGCGAACTTCATGCAAAAGCGCGAGACCGACTGGACCGCACAGGACCAGGCGATGTTCCTGGCCACCAAGCAGCTGACCGATTTCGCACCGCCGGCGGTCAAGCGCAGCTTCTTTCATGCGATGCGGGCCCCTTACGGGCTGACCGGCGTCAACGCGGGCCAGGTCGACGCGGTCCACGACAAGACTCTCGAAGCGGTGCGGAACCAGCTCAGCGTGCGGGTGGAAGGGCAGACCGACATCGTGACCATAGGAGTGCCGTACCTCGGTCCATACAACGTCAACTCGCCGATGAACCCGGTGCTGGTCGTCTGCATGGGCGTCGGCTACCTGTTCAACTTCTATCGCAACAAGCCGGTCCTGAGGAAGGGTGGCGTGCTCATCCTCACGCACCCGTGTCGGTACGAGTTCGATGCGGTGCAGCACCCCAGCTACATCGACTTCTACGACGAGGTTCTGGCCGACACGACGAAGCCACTGGAGATCGAGGCCAAGTACGAGCTGCGGTTCGCGGAGGACCCGTGGTTCCGGCAGCTCTATCGCAAATCACACGCGTACCACGGGGCGCATCCCTTTTATGCGTGGTATTGGGCGGCGCACGCGATGGAGCACGCGGGGGACATCATCGTCGTCGGTGGTGAGCGTGACGTCGTCCATCGCCTGGGCTTCAAATGCGCGACCACGCTCGAGGACGCTTTTGAGATGGCCGAGCAGACCGTCGGGCGCCACCCGAGCGTTACGCATATGCGTATGCCGCCGATCCTTCTCGCCGACGTCGAATGAGCCGCAACGTCCTGGGTTTGTTGGTCGTACTGACCCTCGTGGGCTGCACGACAGCGGCTCATTCGAAGGGCGCCAGCGCCCAGAGCATCGCGCTTCAGCCCGGTGACGTGTCCGGACTGGTGAAATGCGCCGGAAGCGGCGACATCCAGACCGTGATCGGCCGAGCGAAGTCAAGCGACCAGGTCGCGGCTTCCCAATATGCCGCCGAATGGGAGCAGTGGAGGACCCAGGGCGCGACCGAGGCGTACTACGCCGCATACGGACAGACAGCGACTGACTGTGACGCGCTGTCCACAATCGGAACCGGCGCACCTACGGGCGGTCTGATCGCCGGATTGGTCGTCAAGTTCAAAGACCAGGCAATCGCCGCGCGAACCTACCGCGCCGACTCCACGCTGCTCGGCTTCGGCCCCAAGGACATCACGTTCATACAGCTGGTCGGTGGCAGCGTGATGACTGGCTCCGGCACCGGCCTCGGTCCGGAATCGGTGGTCGGCAGCGGCTACGTGAGCGGCGCCACGTACTACTTCGCCTTCTGGCAGAAGAAGGTTGTCGATTCGTTTTTCATCGCTTACGACATGCCATCTGCCGTCGCGGAAGGTGCGACCCACAGAGTGAACCAGAGGATGAACTTGTGACCTGGTACTCGGGAGAGGGTGGGCTCAGCGGGCTCCTCGGAACCGTCGGACGTATCACCGAGGACGTGACGCGAGTGCGGCGCGGTTGGCACTGGGACACGCCCCGCCCGCACAGCTGGCCCGAGCAAGGCGCCGTCGTGCCCGCGCCACCGAGCGACCTCGGCTGGGCGCGGCAGGAGCCGGTGCGCACCCTGCGCTGGCTCATCCAGCACGGCCTGTTGCTCCCCTTCACGGAGGTCATGGCCCATCCCAAAGTCGAGGGACGCGAGTGGGTGCGGGAGCTAGAGCGACCGGTGATCTTCGCGGCCAACCACTCGAGCCACGCGGACACCTCGCTCATCCTTCATGCGCTTTCGGACCGCGCGCGGGACCGCACCGTGGTCGCGGCCGCCGCGGATTACTGGTTCAAGCGCCCCCTGCTAGGCAACATCGTGAGCCTGTTCCTGAACACGTTTCCGTTCTCCCGCACCGGCGGCGCCCAAGCTCAGCTCAACGCCTCGAGCCGGCTGCTCAAATCGGGATGGAACCTGGTTCTGTTTCCTGAGGGCAGCCGATCCCCCGACGGCCGCATCCAGGAGTTCAAGCCCGGCGTGGGCCACCTCGCCAACGAAACCGGGACCCCTGTCGTCCCCATGCACATTCGCGGGGCCTACCAGATCATGCCGAGGGGCCAGAAGCTGCCGCTGCCCAGTCCTGCGCGGGTGAGAATTGGAAAGCCGATGTCCCCGGAGCCAAAGGAAGGCTCGCGAGAGTTCACCGCTCGGGTGGAGAAGGCGGTCCGGGCGCTGGCCGCCGAACCCAGACAGCCTGAGATCCAGGGCGGTTGGATCGAGCGCTGGCGAGCGCTGGCGCCGCGAGAGCCCGCGTATCAGGAATGAGACAGGCTAGGGACTCACCCCGCCGAAGAAGATGCCAACCTCCGCCTTCCATCTCTTGAGATAGGCGCGGAGGATCGGGATCTTCTGATCGTCCGGGATCTCGTGGGCGCGAAAGCGCTCGATCCGGCTTCCCAGCATGAGCTCACCCCCGCCGGCCTCGCGCATGTTGCGCACCCACTGCGTGAGGCCGCGCGGTGCGACAAGATATTTCTGCCCCTCGTACGTCAAGAGGTTGACCGGCGCGCTACGCCATTCGCCGGATTTCCGCCCACGCACGCGCAGCACGCGCGAGCCCCACACGCTGATCCCGGCTCGAGTCATCGCCGCAACGGCGGGGTTGAAGATGGTGCTGGTGAACCAGCCGGGCTTGCGGTAGTAGGCCATGGTCACCAATTACGATAGGGCGCAGTGACTTACTCCATCGTCGCGCGCGACAAGCAGACCGGTGAGTTCGGCGTCGCCGTGCAATCGCATTATTTCCAGGTCAGCCCCGCGGTGCCATGGGCACTGGCCGGCGTTGGAGCGGTGGCGACGCAATCGCAGGTCAACATCAGCTACGGACCCCTTGGCCTCGAGCTGCTGCAGGCGGGCTACACCGCGGAGCAGGCCCTGAAGGCGCTCACCTCCGGCGATCCACAAGCCGACGTGCGGCAGTGCGCCATCGTCGATGCGGCAGGCCTTGCGGCCGCCCATACCGGCACCAAGTGCATACCCGCAGCCGGGCACCGAGCCGGCGACGGGTTCAGCTGCCAGGCCAACCTGATGGAGAAGGACACGGTGTGGGATGCGATGGCCGACGCCTACCTCTCCACCGATGCTCCGCTCGCCGAGCGGATGATGGCCGCGCTCGAGGCCGCCGAGGCTGAGGGCGGCGACATCCGAGGCAAGCAATCCGCGGCGATGGTGGTGGTCGCCGCAACCGGAACCGGTCGCCCCTGGGTGGATCGGCTCATCGACCTGCGGGTCGAAGACGCCCCCGAGCCGCTGCCCGAGCTGCGCCGCCTGCTCCGCATCAAGCGCGCGTACATGGCCATGTCGGACGCGGACCGCATATCGGACTCCGGTGACAAGGCCGCCGCCAACGCGAAGGCTGAAGAGGCGATCAGGATGGCGCCCGAGCTGGTCGAGATCCGGTTCTGGACCGGGCTCGAGATGGCGATCAGCGGCGACCTCGATCGTGGCTGCGATCTGATGGCCGGCGTCGTGCGCGACAAGGGCGAACGCTGGGTCGAGACGCTGCGACGGCTGGCCATGGTGGACAGAGTGCCGGCCGATCTCGCCAAGGCCATAGAGGCGCGACTCGCCGCTACAGTCGGCTCCAAGTAGACTTTCACGCGACTTGGGCAAGAACAAGAGTCAGCGCCGCGGTCCGCGCCGCCCGGAGAAAGTGCGCAAACCGGATCGCGACGACGGTGACCAGAAAGAACAGGCGGTCGTGATGGACGCGGTGGTCTCGCAGGCATTGCCGAATGCGATGTTCGAGGTCGAGCTCGAAAACGGACACAAGCTGATCGCATATGCGGCGGGTCGGATGCGCCGCTACTTCATCCGCATTACACCGGGAGATCGGATCCGCGTCGAGCTGTCGCCTTACGACCTCACGCGCGGCCGGATCGTTTACCGCTACCGCGAATAAAGAGGTGCAAGGCCTCCTCGACGCTTTAGGCGCCGCCCGGGTCTTCGATCTCGAACAGCCAAGGTTCGCCGGCGCGCCAACGCACCCGGCTCACGCTCCAGGCTTCAACTACTTCCTGCACCGCCACCACGCGCGCGGCGCACCCGAGGCGAGGACGAGCGCTTCGGGTCTAGTAGTCATGCCCGAGCACTCGGGCACTCACATCGACGCCCTCGCTCACCAGGCCGAGAACATGCTCCTGCACGGCGGAGTCCACGTCGACTCGGGAGTCCAGACATCGGTCGGCTTTCGAATCCATGGCATCGACACACTCGAACCGCTGGTCGGTCGCGGCGTTCTGCTCGACGTCGGTCGCGACCAGCGCTTGCCGCCCGACCACTCGATCACACGACAAGAGCTCGAGCAGGCCGCCAGCGTGAGCGGGGTGGAGGTGCGCGCCGGGGATGTCGTCCTGGTCCGCACCGGCTACGGCGCCCTTTGGGATGACGCTCCGCAGTACTTGCACGCGGCCGGCGTCAGCGCCGGTGGTTCGCGCTGGCTGACGGATCGAGCTGTGCGCGCCGTCGGCGCCGACAACATGGCCTGGGACGTCATCGGGCCGCCGGACCCAGAGCTCGGGGTAACGCTCCCCGGACACATGCTGCTTCTCGTCCGGGCGGGGATCCCGATCATCGAGAACCTCAACCTCGAGGAGCTGGCGGCGGCGCGGGTGTACGAGTTCGCGTTCGTGTGCCTGCCGCTGAAGATGCGGGGCGCCACGGGATCTCCCGTGCGCCCGATCGCGCTGGCCTAGCCCGCTAGCGCATTTCGCGCTTCTTGCCCCAAACGTGCGGAATTACTGGTCTTCATGCGCACGTTTGGATCCAAACGTGCGGAATCCGGTTTCGGGCTAGCGGCGACCCACCGTCTGGAAGCAGTCCAGGCAATAAACCGGTCGCGCCCCGGTGGGCACGAACGGCACCTGCGTCTGCTTCCCGCAGTTGGAGCAGATCACGTCGTGCATCACGCGCGCGCGCCCGTTGCCCTCTGACGAGCGGCGAGCCGCCCGGCACTCCGGACACCGCCGTGGCTCGTTCTGCAGCCCCCGCGACTGATAGAACTCCTGCTCCCCGGCCGTGAAGATGAAATCGCGCCCACAGTCACGGCATTGCAACGTCCTGTCCGAGAAACTCACCGTCTGGCCTCCCCATGAAAGTCGCTCAGAGGCCCGGACGAAGTTGACCGGTCTACCCCCTCTAGCGTTGCGGGGGCGATTTTAACGCGCTTGGCAAAAAAGTGGAGGTGGCGCTTTTTTAGACGGGCACGGCCTCGCGCGACTCCGCCGCGTCATCCTCGGGCACCGGATCGGCGAAGCCGGTACGGCTGGGGGCGCTGCTGAGGGGTACCTCTTTCAGGAAAACGGTCGAGACCAGGGCCACGATCAGGACCAGTCCCGCGAACAGGTAGATGTCGTGCAGGGTGTCAGCCAGGGCGAAGCGGATGGCGTTCGCCACCGATGCCGGCAGCTGAGCGAGTGCGCCAGGCTGCAGGATCGAGTTGGCTCCGCCAGAGGGCAGGTGGCTCAGTACCTGGGGCGGGAGGTGCAGCGCCGCAACTCTCGTGTTGAGGTAGTCCGGCAGGCGGTTGGCAAGGACCGCGCCCAGGATCGAGCTGCCGACAGTGCCGCCCAGGTTGCGCCAGAACTGGATCTGGCTCGATGCGACGCCCATGTGCTTGCGTGGCAATGCGACCTGAACTGCGGTCAGGTACAGCGGGAACGTGACGCCGAGTCCAAGCCCAACCACGATGAGCGCGGCGACGACGCGCCATTCGGCCATGCCCGGTGCGATCAACGAGAGGAGGTACATGCCTCCGATCATGATCACGACGCCGAGGGTGCCGAGGTATCTGTAGTACTTGATCCTGCGCATCACGAACCCGGTCAGCGTGCTGGCGCCCAGCAGGCCGAACATCATCGGAGTGATCAGCGCGCCGGAGTTCGTGGCGCTGATACCGAGCACGCCCTGGAAGACGAGCGGCGTGAAGAGGATCGAGCCGAACATGCCGAACGCGGTCAGGAAGCCGACGATCATCGACACCGTGAAGGTTGGGTTCTTGAATAGCTCGAGGGGCACGATCGGCTGCGCGACCCGGCCCTCGACGAAAACGAACGTGGCCAGCATTGCCGCTGCAAAGGCGAGCAGGCCGACCACCTGAGGCGAGGTCCATGCGTGGTCGCGGGTGATGGAAAGAGCGATGAGGAGGGGCACCACTCCGGCGGCCAGGGTCAGCGCGCCCCAGAAGTCGATGTCGCGCCACGAAGCCTTCGAGCGAACGTAAGGAAGGCCTGCGAGCACCACCGCCACGGCGACGATGCCGACAGGGATGTTGACCTCGAAGACCCATCTCCAGCTCCAGTGGTCGGTGATGAACCCGCCGGCAGTCGGGCCGACGATCGAGCTCAGGCCGAAAACAGCGCCGAAAAGGCCCTGCACGCGGCCGCGGTTCTCGGGCGGGAAGAGGTCGCCGATGACGGTGAAGACCGTGGCGGACAGCACACCGCCGAAGACGCCCTGGACGCCGCGGAACACGATCAGCTGTGTCATGTCCTGAGACAGCCCGCAAAAAGCTGAGGCGACGACGAAGCCGATCATCCCCGCCAGCAGGAATGGCTTGCGCCCGAACAGGTCGCCGAGCTTGCCGGCGATCGGGGTCATGGTGGTCGAGGTGACCAGGTATGCGGTCGTGACCCACGCCAGGCGGTCCAGCCCGTTCAGGTCAGCCACGATGCGCGGGATGGCGGTGCCGACGATGGTCTGGTCGAGGGCGGCCAGCAGCAACGCGAGCATCGTGCCCGCGGTGGCGAGGATCGTCCGGTTGCGCGACAGTCCTTGCGTGATCACTTCCCCAACTCCTTCCTGGCGCTCTCGACCAGCTTCAGGCATAGATGCCGAAGCTGAGCCAGGTCCTCCTTGCTGAATGCCTGTACCACCTCGAATTGGTGCTCAATTCCTTCTTGCCAGATGGCCTCGATCCGAGTCTTGCCGGCTTCGGTGAGCCGAGCCCGGACCGAACGCCGGTCTTCGACGTCGGGAACCCGTTCGACCAGGCCGTCGCGCTCGAGGTGGTCGACCAGCCCGGTGATGTTTCGAGGTGTGGACTCGAGGTTCTCCGCCAGATCACCCAGCGGCGTATCGCCACATCGATAGAGGCGGAACAACACGCCCATCCGGCCTTCGGTCAGGCCATGCGCTTCCGCCCATCGCTCTTGCAGAAGGTGCAGGAAGCGGCCCGCGATCTTGAGCGCGGCCAGGGCCTCCACCGCGGTGATATCCACCTTCAGGGGCTCCAGCAGCTCCCTCATGTGGACGCTGTAAAGCCGGCCTGACTCGTCGGTTGCCAGCTCGTGGGGCAAAGTGGACTGATTCATGGTGTTCTGGTTCATAGTGAAGGACTTCATTATCCCCTAATACAGGGATTCGGGCCAAGTTATTCTCGGCGGGCAATGTTTGCCGTCCTGGGAGAACAAACCGCCTTCTGCGAGTGGGTAGTCCGTCTGGGCGGCGAGGCGACCCTCGCGGCCCCTACGAGGCATGGCGGCTGGTCCGGCGCCGGGCTGGTGTACATCCAGGCAAAGCACCTCTTCGGTCCGCGAAAGGCTGAGTTCCGGGCTACGGTCGAGGGGGCCAGGCGGAACGGTGCGCTGCTGGCGCTTGACCTGGGGGATGCAGGCTGGATCAAGGAGCATGGGGGCCCTCATGCTGCGTACGGGCTGGCCACGATCCGCCCCGACATCCTGTTCGCCACTGAAGCGTCGTCGGCGGAGCTCGGAGTTCCGCTGGAGGGCCTCGCGTCGGTGCCCGTGACGATGCTCGATTCCGGCGGTTGTACCGTCCACGGCCGCCGCGCGCTTGGAGCCGGGGCCGAACAGGACCGCGACGCTCTTACGGCTGCGTTCTGCGTCGCCTTCTTCGAAGGAGAGGCGCCGGTTGAGGCGGCCGGCCGCGCGGTGCTGGTGGCCGCGCGATGATCGTCGACGGCCACCTCGACATCGGCTGGAATGCCCTTGCGGACGGTCGCGGCTTCCTCGGCCCTCCCGCGCCACACTATTTGATCAGCCGGTCGGCCCTGACCGGTGCAGGGGTCGGTCTTGTGTTCGCGACCCTGTATACGGCGCCGGCCCAAGCCAGGCGGGCGATGCAGACGCGATATGTGTACGAGAACGCGCACGAAGCGCACCTCATGGCGCGCTCCCAGGTCAACTACTAC
>MNEW01000047.1:0-929 GCA_001917895.1 Actinobacteria bacterium 13_1_40CM_66_12 | reverse complement strand
AGCGGCGGCACCCGCGCGCCCGGCGGCATCACCAAGCTCGGCGTCCAGCTGCTGAAGGCGATGCGCCGGAAGCGAGTGATCCTGGACATCAGCCATATGGCCGACCAGGCGGTGGCCGATGCGTTCGAGCTTTGGCGCGGTCCGATCATCGCCTCGCACAGCAACGCGCGCGCACTGGTTCCCGGCGACCGCCAGATCACCGACGCGACCGCAGCCGAGATCGCACGCCGCGGAGGCATCGTCGGCATCAGCTTCTATCCGAGCCACCTTCGCGCGAAAGGAAAGACGAGCCTGGCCGACGTCGTCCGCCACGCGGTGCGCCACGCCCGTTCGACAGGAGGACCAGAGCACGTGGGAATCGGCACCGATCTCGACGGCGGCATCGACAACAGATTTGGGCCGATGAAGGACCTGACGGAGCTCAAGGATTTGCGGGGCATGCTGCGCCAGCACTTCACCGCGGCTCAGGTCGACGGCATCATGGGCGAGAACTGGATCGAGTTCCTGCGCCGGTCGCTGCCTCCTCCTAAATAGAGTCGACGAGCTGCTTCGCGCTGATGAAGGCGAAGCCCATGCCGTGCCCGTTGAACCCGGCGCAGATGTAGACGTTCGGCAGATTGTCGACCGGTCCCACGAGCGGTAGCCCCGATTCGGTGAAGCCCATGGTGCCGGCCCAGCGGTTGGTCACCTCGGCCTCGGCCCCGATCCGCCTCAGCTGCGCGTCGAGATGGGCCTGGATGCCGGCGGTGGGGCGCTCGTCATATCCCACCTCGACGTCGTACGCGGTGTCGCGCCAGCCGCCGATGAGCACCTCACCGCTCGGCAGCTGCCTCCAGTAGCGGTAGCCGAAATGTGAGTAGGTGGGCAGGTCGCTCAGGCGCGCCGCGTCAGGTCCGCTCGCGAGCATCTGTGCGCGGCGAGGCTGGATT
>MNEW01000014.1 GCA_001917895.1 Actinobacteria bacterium 13_1_40CM_66_12 | reverse complement strand
ACAGGTTCCAGCACGTCACCCAGCTCGCGAAGATGGGCGCCGGGATCACGGTCGAAGGCCGTCTTCACGCGGTCGTGCACGGTCCCTGCCGGCTGCGTGGCACAGAGGTGACGATTCCCGACATCCGCTCGGGCGCCGCGCTGGTGATCGCCGCCCTGTGCGCGGAAGGCCAGAGCGTCCTGCGCAACGCGTGGCATGTCGAGCGCGGCTATGAGGACATGGCCGGCAAGCTGGCTTCCGTCGGCGCGCAGATCGAAAAAGTCGCGATCGATTCAGATGCCACCGGTACTGAGCGCACTTACGAGTAGTTGCTATCTAAGAAGATAGGGATCGACCTGGGCACCTCGACGGTGCTCATCTACGTCAAGGGCGAGGGGATTGTCGTCAACGAGCCGTCGCTGGTCGCGGTCAACCGCGACAGCACGCGCATCCTCGCCGTGGGCAGGCAGGCCTTCGAGATGCTCGGCCGGGCGCCGGACACGATCCAGGTCGTGCGGCCGATGCGCGACGGCGTCATCGCCGACTTCGTCGTCACCGAGGGGATGCTCCACCACTTCATCGGCAAAGTCCAGGGTCGCCAGCGCATCTTCAAGCCCGAGATCATGATCTGCGTGCCTTCGGGCGTGACCTCAGTGGAGCGGCGAGCGGTCACGGAGGCGGCCATCTCGGCCGGCGCGCGCCAGGCGTGGCTCATCGACGAGCCGCTGGCCGCCGCGATCGGGGCCGGGCTGCCGATTTCCGAGCCGCGTGGCAACGCCATCTGCGACATCGGGGGCGGCACCACGGAGATCGCTGTCATCTCGCTCTCCGGGATGGTCGTGGCGCACTCGATTCGCGTCGGCGGCAATCGGATCGACGACGCCATCGCTCTTCATCTCAAGCGCCGGCACAACCTACTGATCGGCGAACGCACGGCGGAGGAGCTCAAGATCGCGGTCGGCTCGGCGATCCAGATGAAGGAGCCGCTACGCACCGAGGTGCGCGGGCGCGACATCGTGTCCGGCCTGCCTCGCAGCCTGGAGGTGACCTCCAACGACGTCGCCGAGGCGATCCAGGAGCCGCTCCGGCTCATCGTCGGCGCCGTGCGCAGCGTGCTCGAGGAGACACCTCCGGAGCTGGCGGCTGACATCTTCGACCGCGGCATCGTGCTGTCCGGCGGGGGGTCTCAGCTTCGCGGCCTCGATCGCTTCCTGTCGATGCACACCGGCATAACGGCCGTCGTCGCCGACGACCCGCAGACCTCTGTCGTGCGCGGAACCGGCCTGGCCCTGGAGCACTTCGAGGTGCTGAAGCGGAACCAGTCCTACCTCCGCTGACCCAGTGACCGGTCTGCATGTCGCGGTTGATGGAATGGGGTTGGCGCGTCCCCTGGCCGGTGTCGGGGTCTACACGAACCAGATCCTGCGGGCCATGGCTGTCGAGAGGCCCGACTGCCGATTCACCGTTTTCGTCCCACCGGGCGTCCCAGGCGAGGCAACATCTTCGATCGCATACTGGCCGCTGCCTGATCTGCCCTTCATCGGCCGCCATGTGCAGTGGCCGGCGCGGCTGCGTCGTCTCAAGCCAAGTGTTTTCTTCGGTGCCGTCGGCGCACTGCCGTTGATGAACGTCGGCTCGCCTTCGGTGATCACCGTCCACGACCTCGCGATCTATCGCAACGCCGGGTGGTTTCCGCAGCGCCAGCCCCTCAGCACGCGGTGGGTGGTGCCGAGCTCGTTGCGGCGGGCCGATCAAGTGATCGCCGTTTCCACGAACACCGCAAGGGACGCCGAGGATCTATTTGGCGTCCCGGCTTCTCGGATCACGGTCGTGCCGCATGGCGTATCGCCGGGCTTGCGTCCGATGGGCGGCGAGGAATTGGCCGCTGCCCGCGAGCGACTTCGCCTGCCGGAGCGGTTCATCCTCTTCGTGGGCACGATCGAGCCGCGCAAGAACCTCCTGACGCTACTCGACGCGTGGGCGATGATGCGCGACCGGCCGGACCTGGTGATCGTCGGCGGCTGGGGCTGGAACTACGAGTCGATCAGAGAGCGCATGAGCCGGCTGGGCGACAAGGTCCACCATCTCGATGGCCTCGAGCCGGCTCAATTGCCCGCCGTCTACAACCTTGCCAGGGTCCTCGCCCACCCAGCGTGGTACGAAGGGTTCGGACTGCCCCCGCTGGAGGCGATGGCATGCGGAACTCCGGTCGTGGTCTCCGACACCTCGAGCCTCCCCGAGGTCGTCGGCGACGCTGGTTTGGTGGTGGCCGCGGGGGACGCGGACGCGTGGCGCAAGGCGCTCGAGAAAATTCTCGGCGACCACGACCTCGCCGCCGACCTCAGGCGCCGGGGCATTCTGCGAGCTGCAGAGTTCAGCTGGTCGAGGTCAGCCGCGATGACGTGGGAAGTGATCGAAGAGGCGATCGGTTCTTAATCGACCAGCTCGCGAACGACGTTTGCGACACCGGCGGCGCTGCGGTCCCAGGTGAATTCCCCGGCACGCGCTTTCGCGGCTTTGACCAGCAGGTTGCGCACCTTGCGGGCGCCGATCGCGGTCTCGAGCGCTTGCCCAAGGGCAGCCGGGTCATTGGGATCGTCGACATAAAGAACAGCGTCACCGCCCACCTCCGGCAGCGACGACGTGCGCGCGGCGACGACCACCTGGCCGCGGGCCATCGCCTCGAGGACGGGTAGCCCAAAGCCCTCATAGAGGCTCGGCACGACCACTGCCCGCGCTTTCTGGTACAGAAGCTCGAGCGTGGGCCGGTCGACCCTTCCGAGGACGCGGCAATGTGACGAAGCCCGCAGCCGAGCCGCAAGCGAACCGTCTCGCTCGGGGCCGGCGATCGCAAGCGTGACCCCGTCCAACCGTTCGACCGCGGCCAGGGCGGCGGCCTGGTTCTTGCGCTTCTCGATGCGCCCGACCTGGAGGACGAAAGATCCGTCGAGGCCGAGCTCGGCGAGCCTCCCTGCCGGCGCGACCTCGCGTTCGACCTGTTCGCCGCCGCCATGCGGAACCACCCGCACCCGATCCTGGTCGACGTGATACAGCTCGACGAGGTCCGCTTTGGTGGACTCGGAAGGGACGATGAGCAGGTGGCAGCGCAGCACGGCCCATCGCGTCGTGAGCCGCAGATAGGACCGTTCGGCCACTGAATAGGCCTCTGGATGCCGCTCGAAGGCGAGGTCGTGGACCACGGTGAGGGATTTGCCCGGCCAGCCGAACGGGATGGCGTGTGCGGGCACGAACAGCAGGTCGGGGTGCGCCGGCTGCATCGCCAGGGGCAGCCGGATCTGAGACCACAGCCGGGCCATCGGCACGACCATCACGTCCACGCCCAGGCCCGCGCGCGCTCGGGAAGCGTAAAAGAGCCAGCGAAACTCGGGTGCCACAGCCGGCAGGCGGGAGCCGACCTCGCGTGTATACACCTCGGTTCCTGTGGCCACCTCGCGCGTGGCCGGATTGAAGTCGACGGCGATCGTCTTCATGGCGCCGTTAGTACTGGAATCGCGGCCCGCACGTCCTTAAGCTAAGGCCCGTGCGCCTTTTAGGGGTCCCCGCGAACTCGCGGCGAAGCCTCCGAGTTCGTGGGGCACCTGTGGTGCGCAGGGGTATGCCCGTGGTCGTATTCGTGGCTGCGTGCGTAGTCCTGCTTCAGGTGGGCGATTCGAGCGGCGAGACGCCTCAGGCGTCGTCGTCCACAGCGATGCTCGAGAAGCAGGCTCCGTTCGGCATGGCAGCGGGTACCGACCATGAGTTCTTCATCACCCACACGTGGGTGATCCCGATCGGCCGCGCATCGATCAACGTTCCGATCCTGATGTACCACTACATCCGACCTGCTCCGTCGATCTACCTGGACCGTCTTGGTTACCGGCTCACCGTGACTCCGGAAGATTTCAACACCCAGATGGACTGGCTGTCGGTCCACGGATACCACGCGGTCGATTTCAGCGATCTGCGCGCCTACTTCAGCGGCCTCACGGCGCTCCCCACCAAGCCCGTGGTGATCACGTTCGATGACGGCTACACCGACCTCTACACGACCGCCTTTCCCATTCTGAGGTCCTACAACTTCAAGGCCGTGGCCTACATCGTGAGCAGCTTCGTCGGCCAGCCGAGATACGTCACGGCGGCACAGATCGTCGAGATGGACCAGGACGGGATGCAGATCGCTTCGCATACGGTGGACCACGCCAACATCGGCGGCGCCTCGCTGTACTCGGCCACCTACCAGCTGGCCACGTCGAAGGCATGGCTGCAGCGCTTGATCGGCCATTCGGTCGTCGACTTCGCCTACCCCTCAGGAAAATTCAGTGCGCAGGCGGTCTACGCGCTTCAGACGACCGGATACGACACGGCGGTGACCGAGCTGCCCGGCACCGCGCACAGTCGCACCGATCGATATATGTGGACGCGAATACGAGTTGGCGGAGGCGAGTCGCTTTCCGACTTCATCTACAGCCTCGGTCCGGAAGAACCATCGATCGACGTGACCGCTGTGACCACCCATCTGCCCAACTGAAAGCACCGGCTGATAATCAGCCCGTGCGCGAGACACGGGTGTTGGGGGTGCGGGTGGATTGCGTCGACATGGCGGCCGCACTGGCGCGCATCGAAGCCTTCGTCGACGCCGGGGGCCGTCATCTGGTGGCCACGGTGAACCCCGAGTTCGTCATGCGCGCCCACGACGACATCGAGTTCGCGCGCGTGCTCGAGTCCGCCGCCCTCTGTATCCCGGACGGCAGCGGCGTCGTCTGGGCCGCGCGCAGGCAGGGCTGCGACCTGTCGTCGCCTGTCACCGGAGTCGATCTGATTCCACTTCTTGCGGCGTTATGCGCGCGACGCGCCTTCCGCCTTTACCTGCTCGGAGCGGCTCCAGGGGTCGCGGACGAGCTGGCGCGGCAGCTGCAAAAAGAGCACCCAGACCTGAAGGTCGCCGCGCACGCGGGATCGGCCGATCCGTCGTCCGACGACGAGACTGTCGCATTGATCCAGGCCGAACGGCCGCACGTGCTGCTGGTCGCTTATGGAGCGCCCAAGCAGGAGCTCTGGATCGACCGCGTCGGTGATCGCCTGAACGGGGTGGCCGTGGCGATCGGGGTCGGCGGCTCCTTCGACTACCTCACCGGGCGAGTCCCCCGCGCGCCCCTCTGGATGCGCCGGGTGGGGATCGAGTGGTTGTTCAGGCTCGCGCGCCAACCGTGGCGCATTCGACGGATGGCGGTCCTCCCGACGTATGCGTTGAAGGTGATGCGCTCCCGGTCATAGCCCGGTCCCCGATTACGATTTGGCGCCATGGCCGCCGAAGGGGTGAACCTCAGCGTCGTCGTCCCCTGCTACAACGAGGAGCAGAGGTTGCCCAGCACCATCGAGAAGATCGAGGCGTTTCTCGACGGGCGCGGCGACAGGTACGAGCTCATCCTCGTCGACGACGGCAGCGCCGACGGGACGCGAGGGGTGATGGACGCGGCCGCCGCGCGGCACAACGCGATTCGCATCGCGGCGCTGCCCGCGAACCGGGGCAAGGGACGCGCCTTGGCCGAAGGGGTGAAGGTCTCTCGCGGCACCAACGTGCTCGTCACCGATGCCGACCTTTCCACTCCAATCGATGAGCTCCCAAAGCTCGAGGCCCAGCTGGCGGCCGGCGCCGGTGTGGCGATCGCCTCACGCGCGATCAAGGGCTCTCGCGTCGAGCTCTCGCAGCCTGTTTACCGCGTCCTGATGGGCAAGGCATTCAACCTCATCGTCCAGGCCGTGCTGCTGCCTGGAATCTGGGATACGCAATGCGGTTTCAAGCTGTTTCGCGGCGACATCGCGCGTGAGGTCTTCGCCGGTCTTACGACTGATGGCTTCGGTTACGACCCGGAGGTGCTGTATCTCGCCAAGAACAAGGGCGTACGCATCGCCGAGGTGCCCGTGATTTGGCGGAACTCGGCCCCGACCAAGGTCAGCGCGGTCCGAAGCTCCCTGGACATGTTCAGGCACGTCGTGAGGGTGAGGTTTCGCTCGCGATCGTGACCGATGGCGTCCTGGTGGTCCTGCCCACCTACAACGAGGTGCAGAACCTGGAGCGCGTGGTGGCCGGCGTCCGCGCACTGGGCCACGACGTCCTGGTCGTCGACGACAGCTCGCCTGACGGGACCGGAGACCTGGCGGATCGCCTGGCGGCTGCCGATAAAGGGGTCCGGGTCCTGCACAGGGCGCGCAAGCTTGGGCTCGGCAGTGCGTATGAAGACGCGTTTCGGATCGGCTTGAAAGATGGGGCCCAGCTCTTCGTGGAGATGGACGCGGACGGCTCGCACCTGCCCAAGGACCTCGATGCCATCGTCGAGGCCGCTCGCCGGTCGGGTGGACTGGCGGTCGGCTCGCGCTACATCAAGGGCGGATCGGTCGAAGGCTGGCCGTTCCAGCGCTGGCTCCTTTCGTGGGGCGCCAACGTCTACTGCCGGCTGCTCCTCGGCCTGCCCACGCACGACTGCACCTCGGGGTACAGGTGCTACACCAGGGACCTGCTCACGCACATCGGGCTCGACAACGTGATGTCACAGGGATACTCGTTCCAGATCGAGATGGTCTGGCGGGCGCGCCGGCTGGGATACAAGGTGGTCGAGGTGCCGATCAGATTCGAGGACCGCGTCGCCGGCGCGTCGAAGGTCTCGAGGGGCGAGGTGCGTCGGGCCCTGTGGACGGTGCTGCGGTTGAGCCTGGGCCGATGGAAGCGGTAAGGCCGGTGGCGCGGGTCGCGGCCTCCGCGCCTGGCCGGGATTGGACACTGCCGCTCGTCATGGGGCTGGTGCTCGCGATCGTGACCGCGGTGCCGTACGCGTACGCCTACATCGTCCAGCCACACGACCAGGTGTTCATGGGCTTCTTCTACCTCGGCGACGACGCCAACACCTATCTGGCCAAGATGCGCCAGGGCTGGGAGGGGGCGTGGTCGTGGCAGAACCGCTACACCACCGAGGCGAGCCCCTCCGCATACCTATTCATGTTCTGGATCCTGCTCGGCCACATAGGGGCGATCCTGCAGGTGCCGCTGATCGCGGTCTTTCATGGCGCCAGGATCGCGGCGGCCTTCGCCCTCATGGGCGCGGCGTGGCTCTTCATCTCGCATTTCATCGAGGATCGGTCGGCGCGCCGGTTCGCGTTCTTCTTCGTCGCCATCGGGCTGGGGCTGGGATATGTGATCCAGGCGCTGGGCCACCCGGTCATCTTCGGCAACCGCACGGACACGCTCGACTGGCGGATGCCCGAGCTCACGGCCTTCTATTCGGTGCTCGCTCTGCCTCACTTCGCATGGTCCGGCGTTTTCGCGGGCCTCGGCGTCGCCCTCACGCTCAAAGCGATCCAGCGAGGCAGCCTCGTCCTGGGGGCGCTGGCAGGCGTGGCGTGGCTGGGACAGGCATCGATCCACCCCCAGATGCCGATCCTGATGGGGGGCGCCACCGCTGTGGCGCTGTTCTTGAGACCCGCACCGCCGCGTGGCTGGATGGCCGCGACGCTGGCCTTCGCGATTCCCGCGCCCTACATCCTTTATTCGTACTTCGCGTTCGTCGGCAACCCTGAGGTCCAGCGCTGGACTTTCCACTCCAAGAACGCTTTGCCGCCGGAGACCGTCAGCCTGGTTTTCGCCCTCGCGCCTCAGCTTCTGCTCGCGTTGACCGGCATACCAGGCGCCCTGCGCCGGCGCAGCCGCGAGGACGTCTTCCTGCTGGCCTGGCTCGTCCTGCTCGCCGCCATCCTTTATCTACCCAACCCGGCCGGCGACCTCCGCCGCCGCTTCCTCGACGCTCTCTACCTTCCCCTGGTCGTGCTGGGAGCGCGGGGCATGTACGAGCTGATCCTGCCCAGGCTGCGCAGCGTGCGGGCACGCGCCCTCGTTCCCTTCTCCTACGTCGCGTTCGCGTCTGTTGGTAGCGCCTTCCTCGTCCTGGCCCCGCTGGCCGTGGCCACGCAACCTCAGTATTCGGTCAGCCGGGCCGAGTACGACGGGCTGGCGTGGCTGGGGAACCATCCGGCCGGCACGGTCCTATCGATGCCGGGGGTGGGCCTGTTCGTCCCCGCGTACAGCGCCGACACCGTATACGTCGGCCATTACGACGAGACGTTCGACTATTACACCAAGACGCAGAATGCGCTCGACCTGCTCACGGGCAAGGCCGACCTCGCCGATTTCGTGCACTCCGACCACATCCGATACGTGATCTGGACCGCGGACCTGCCGGCGCCACCGCCGGACAGCCTCGGGCCGCCGGCGTACGACACGCCGAACTTCAAGATCTGGCAGGTCTACTGAGAGGCCTTCCTCACGTAGATCACGGCTACCGAGTCCTGGTAGACGAGCGTCCAGCCCGGCTGCGTCGCGAGCACGTTGGCCAGCGCCTCACCGCGGTTGTAGACGATGTAGTCGACGCCGTTCTTGTCCAGCAGCGTCTTCCAGTCCGGCCGCAGCGTCTGGACGTCTTCGTACTCGTTGAGGAGGTCGTCGCCCATGAGCGCCGCCTCGCCGAAGATGAAAACCCGGCGGTTGGGCTGGGGGTAGAAGCGATACGCGAGATAGCCGCCCCAGCCGTACTGGTTGTACATCCGCGTGCCAACCTCGGGATGGGCTGCCAGCCAGTCGGCCGCGCCGACCGGATACGTGGTGTCGGTGAGGGTCGCCTGGTGGCTGGGGCTGGTCTCGGTGGCGATGTGGGCCACCGTCGCCAGCGTGATCACCAGCAGCGCTACCGCGGTGATCACGCCGAACAGCGGCTGTGACGGCAGCTGCAGCTTCCAGCCCCGCGCCTTCGAGATCTCCTTCCAGGCCTCCGAGTAGGTGTTGATCAGCACCGGCGTCGTGGCGGCGATGAAGAGGGCGATGTTGCGGACCGACTGAAGCGCCAGCGCGAGAGCGACCAGCGAAAGGAGCAGGTCGTACAGCGATGGACGCCGCAGAGCGAAGCCGACGATCAGCAGCAAGACCATGGCCTCGAACGGGTGCAGGTAGGGCTGGTGGAAGTCCGGCGAGAACCATTCGACGATCAGCCTCTCCTGCGCCATGCTGGCCACGGTCTGGAAGGGATAGAGGTAGAGGTTGAAGCCGTGGGGGGTGGCGAGCACGGCGACGGCGGATGCGGCGGAAACGATCGCCAGGAGCCGCACGTGCGCGCGGTGGGCGGGATTAGACGGCTCCCAGGCCCAGCCCGCGAGTTCCGCCACCAGCGCCACGCCAAGCCACACGAACCCGATCACCCAGCCGCCGTGGAGGTTCGCCCACAGCGCCATGACCAGCGGGAAGAACTGGAGCGCCCGGCTGCGGCCGCTGAGGTACCCCTGGAGCCAGTACAGCTCGAGGCAGGTGAGGGCGAAGGTGATCATCTGCGCGCGAGGGCCCCAGATAGGCGCGCCCGCGATCGCGCCGAGCGCAAGCCCGACGCCGGCGATCACGAATGGCTGCCGGCGGACCTGCCGGTACATGAGGTAAAAGCCGGCGTAGGTGATCGCGCCGAACAGAAGGCCGATCCCGAGCGCACCCGCTGCCGAGTACACCAGCCACATGAGCATCTCGGTGAGGTACTCGTGGTCGGTCCAGACATGGCTCGGAACCGTGTAGGTGAAGATGTCGTTGGACGGCAGCCGGCCGTTTTCCACCATCCAGCGGCCGATCCGTATGTGCCACCAGAAGTCTGGATCCAGGACGGCGCCGACGAACAGGGCCGGGATGACGATCATCACGCCGCCCAGCAGGAGCGTGCGCGCGGTCAGGCGATCGGCCAATCGGCTCAGCGGCGGGTCCTGAGCGGGTTGGGCAGGTAGCGAGGCACCGTCCGCGCGTAGGCCGGGTACTCCCCCGGGAATGCGCGCGAAAGCACGCCCTCCTCCCAGCGGATGCGCAAGAGCTCGCAAACGACGAAGTAGGTGACGGCGAGCGCTCCCAGCCAGCCGGCGGTGGCGAGGTTGATCCCGATCGCTGTGATCACCTCACCGAGGTACACGGGGTGCCGGCTCAGAGAGTAGGGGCCTCCGGTGACCAGGCGCCGCGCCTCAGGGATGATCGAAAACGACCGGCGCAGGTAGGCCAGGCCCCAAACCGAGTACGCCAGGCCGATGGTGGCGATGACGTCCGCGGACAGGACCAGGCCTTCGCGGCGGCCGCCGCCAGGCAGGAAGCTGGCCGCGATCGCGGAGAAGGTGCCCGTGAACGCTATGAAAACGACGCCGAGGCGATGGTCGGTGCCCCGCTTGGGCAGCCGGACGCTGTAGAGGATCACGAGCATCGTGAAGTAGGCGAGGGCGAGGCACTGCTGGAGGAGGAAGAGGTAGTCGCCGGGCCTGTGCAGCGAGCCCAGGCTGCCCCAGACGAACAGGAGCTGGCGGGCGAGGAAAATGCTGAAGAAAAGGGCCGGCAGGAGCCGGCTGAAGGCCAGGTCGCGCCAGTAGGACGCGTCGCGTTTGCTCACCTCGGTCTCGACGTCGGCCGCCTGCATTTCCCGGCGAAAGGTATCAGGGCGAACCTGGCGCGCCCCCGGGTAAAGTCACCCGGCAACGATTTTTTGCCTAATGAATTGACCTGCCTGGGGCGCCCGAGTAGGATCACGGGCCGCGGTCGATGCCTCGGCCGCAAGAATCCAACAGGCGGCCCGTCATTCGGGTTGACAGTCTGTAGTTCGGAAAAAAGGAGGTGAATCGCAGATGTTGAGCCTTTACTGGAAACTTCGCAGCCTTACGTCGCGTCAGGAAGGGCAGGGCATGGTTGAGTACGCCCTGATCCTCGTGCTCGTTTCAATCGTGGTCATCGTCATCCTTCTTACGATGGGCAACCAGATCAAGAACGTGTTCTCGAACGTCGTAGCCGCACTCGGCTAACGAGAACCAAACGTAGTAGCACCTTCAACAAGAGAGCCCCGCAAGGGGCTCTCTTCGTTCCCGACAAGTAGCCCGTTGGAGGGGGACGATCGGGGTCCCCCTCGCTACAATGGCGGCGTTTCCAGGAATCAGTGATCCGGAGGTGACTTAGTTTTGGCCGTCGCATCAGCTCCAGCAAGACCTCGACCAGGTGGAGGTCGGTTCCTCATCATCATCGGCTTACTTCTCGCCATCCTCGCGGGCGCCGGAGTGTTCCTTCTCGGCAACTTCGGTGGGGGCGGCGGCGCCATCGGAGGCGGCCCCAACGAGACCGTCGTCGTGGCCGCGCAGTCCATCCCGATCCGGCATCAGCTCACCGACTCAGACCTGACGACGACGAAGATCTCGGGGACGTTGCAGAACACGTACACCAAGACTGGTGACGTCAAGGGTCTGATCTCAGAGATCCAGATCACGAAGGGCGCGCTGATCACATCGGACATGCTCGCCCGAGACGCCGGTCTCATCCCGGCCGGGTCCGCACCAGCGTATCTGCCGCTCGCCAGTGGCTACGTTGCCATGACCATTCCGACTGGTGAGCAGCAAGGCGTCGCCGGCCACATCACGCTCGGCGACTACATCACCGTCATCTCCTCGGCCAGCCTCACCATCTTCTCGACCACCGGCGCCCAGGCTGGGCCGGCGAAGGTAGTCAGCAAGACCGTGTTCACAAACGTCCACATCATCGGGCTCGGTCCGGCCAGCGCCAACGTGCAGCCGGCCAGCGGAGGCGGGGCAGCGGGCGGCGCCCAGGGCGCCACCACCGGTGTCACATCGAGCCTGACAATCGAGCTGACGCAGTGTGATGCGGAGTACTTCACCTGGTTCCTCGGCAACACGACGGTGCGCTACACGCTGGAGTCGTTCAACGACTACTTGAAGCAGCCGCCGAGCGCTCCGGACCCCACGTGCCCGACCGTGCTGTCGGCGCAGGGCGTGAGCCAGAAAGAGGTCGAAGCCAGGTACCATTTCACGGCTTTGTGATCGCGCTGTAATAGGCGCTAGCTAATGGGTCTTCTGGACCGGGTCAAGCAAAACCAGACGGGGGTGCCGGCGCCGGTTGCGCCGGCAACCAACGGGCCGGCCACAGCTGCTCCGGCCTCAGCCTATGCGGCAGCCACCGCGATCCCCGTCGCTCGCCCCGCGGCTGCGCCCGCGGCCGCAGCGCCCCTGTCGAACCTCGCCGCGCGGGCCGCCATGGCCGCGGGCGGCGAGATGACGCCCGCCTTCACCGCGGCGAAAGTCCAGATTCACGCCAAGCTCATCGAAAAGTTCGCCGACCAGATCGACTCGAGCAACAAGCCCGGCGTTCGCGAAAAGATCGTCGAGCTCGCGGACGAGTACTTCCGCAGCACGGCCATGACCATGACCAAGGCCGACAAGGAACGCCTGGTCGAGTCGGTCCTCGACGACGTGCTCGGGTTGGGCCCGCTCGAAGCGCTGCTTGCCGACCCGAGCATCACCGAGATCATGGCCAACCACCCGAAGCAGATCTACGTCGAGAAGAGCGGCGAGCCCACCCTTTCGGCGGTCACGTTCGAGTCCGAACGGCAGATGCGACAGGTCATCGATCGCATCGTCAGCCTCGTCGGGCGCCGCGTCGACGAGTCGACCCCGATCTGTGACGCGCGTCTCAAGGACGGCTCACGTGTCAACGTGGTCATCCCTCCGATCGCGCTCAAAGGCCCATGCCTGACCATCCGGAAGTTCGCCAAGGAGAAGTGGGGGCCGGCCGACGTCGTCAACCGCTTCCGCTCGTCGAGCCCTGAGCTGATGACCTTCCTGCGTTCATGCGTGCGCGCGCGGTTGAACATCCTGGTCTCCGGCGGCACCGGCTCCGGCAAGACCACCCTGCTCAACATCCTGTCGTCGTTCATCCCGGAGACAGAGCGGCTCATCACGTGCGAGGACGCAGCCGAGCTGCAGCTCCAGCAGCCGCACTGGATCCAGCTCGAGTCGCGGCCACCCAACGTCGAGGGCAAGGGCGCGGTGCCCATCCGCGAGCTCGTCAAGAGCTGCCTCCGTATGCGACCCGACCGCATCATCGTCGGCGAGTGCCGTGGCGGCGAGGCGCTGGACATGCTCCAGGCGATGAACACCGGCCACGATGGCTCGATGTCAACCCTGCACGCCAACAACCCGCACGAGTGCCTCGTGCGCCTGGAGACACTGGTCCTGCAGGCCGGCCAGGACCTCCCGTCTCGCGCCATCCGCGAGACCATCGGCTCTGCGATCCACCTCATCGTCCAGCAGTCCCGGTTGCGGGGCGGCGTGCGCCGCATCGTGAGCGTGGCCGAGGTCCTCGGCATGAAGGACGGCGAGGTCCAATTCCAGGAGCTCTTCCTGTTCCGGCAGATCGGCGTCAACTCAGAAGGCAAGGCGGTCGGCTACCACACCGCGACCGGCGTGCTTCCCATGCGAATGGAGCACCTCAGATCCGAAGGCGAGGACGTCGCGGAATCGCTATTCGTACCCACCCCTCAGCCCCCGCCGGATAAGCTGTACTAACCCTGTAGGAGGTCCCAGATGCCAATAGGCGCGATTTTCGCCCTTCTCGCCTTCGCCGGTGTTTTCCTGCTGTTCGTCGGGCTCAACCAGGCGCGTCGAGCCGCCGGTGGCGCCGAGGACTTTCAGGCCCGGCTTGCGGCCTATGGCGTCACCACCGCGGGGGCGCAGACGCTTCCGCAGGCGACCGGCTTCCGAGACACTCTCAACCGCCTCTTCTCGCCAGCTGCCGAGCGTGTCGGCCGTGGCGACGCCAAGAAAGGCAAGCCATCTGTGGCCGAGCAGCTGGGCCGCGCCGACTTGAAGCTCCGCACGTCCGAGTACTTCATGATCCAGCTCGGTTTCCTGGCGCTCTTCATGCTGATCGGCCTGGTTCGATTCGGATTTCCGGGCGGCATCATCCAGATCGTCGTGCTCGGCATCGTCGGCTACCTGGTGCCCGGCTTCTACGTGAAGTACCGGATCGGAAAGCGATTGCGCGCTTTCAACGGACAGCTTGGCGACACGTTGACCCTTCTCTCGAACGCTCTGAAAGCCGGCTATTCGTTTGCCCAGGCCATCGACACCGTCGCCAAGAACGCGGTGCCGCCGATCGCCGACGAATTCGCTCGCGCGGTCCGAGAGATGAATCTCGGCGGCTCACCCGACGAAGCACTCTCAAATATCACCAAGCGCATCGCCAGCGCGGACTTCGACCTGGTTGCAACCGCCTACTCGATCCACCGAACGGTCGGTGGAAACCTCGCCGAGATTCTCGACAACATCGCCTACACGATCCGCGAGCGGGTCCGCATCAAGGGCGAGATCGCCACCCTAACCGCGCAAGCGCGCGCGTCCGGAACGCTGATCACGGCCCTGCCGATCGTGCTGGCCGCGTTCATGTATTTCGTAACCCCAAGCTACTTCCGGCCGATGTTCGAGAACTTCATCGGCTGGATCCTGCTCGCGATCGGCGCCTTCATGATCTTCGTTGGCAACCTGATCATTCGTCGCGTGGTCGCGATCGAGGTATGACCTGATGCTTCCAATCCTTGCACTGGCGGTCGGCCTCGGAATCTTCATCATCTTTTTGGGAATTGCGCGGACGCCGCAGACGAACACGGCCCAGATGGTTCAGCAGCGCCTCTCTGTGTACGGCGGCGAGAAGCCGCTCACCATCGAGGAGGTCGAGTTGCAGAGGCCGTTCACCGAGCGGTTCCTGCGACCGTCGATCGAGAAGCTGGGCAGCCTGCTCTCGCGGTCCACACCGGCGAAGGCTCGGCAAGACCTCATGAACAAGCTCGAGCTTGCGGGCCGGCCCGGCAACCTCACGCCGGAGGACTTCGGTGCGGTGCGCATCGTGTCCGCCGCGGTGCTGGCGGCGGTCGGATTGCTGCTCGGCTTCCTGCTGGCGAACCCGGTCTACCTGGTCATCTCTCTGGCCGTGGGCGCGATCCTCGGCTACTACGCGCCGGTGATGTGGCTGCAGCAGAAGGTTGACGCCCGACGTGCTGAGATCCAGAAGGGATTGCCGGACGCGATGGACCTCCTCGTGATCGCGGTCGACGCCGGACTCGGCTTCGACGCCGCGCTCGCACGTGTTACCGACAAGTACAAGAACGCGTTGTCGGAGCAGTTCGCCAAGGTCCTCCGAGAGGTCAGCCTCGGCCGCCCACGGCTGGAGGCGATGGATGAGATGGGCCGAAGTAGCGGTGTCGAGGACCTGCACAACTTCATTCAGGCCGTGATCCAGTCCGAGCAGTTCGGTACCGGTATCGGCAAGATCTTGCGTATCCAGTCTGACGAGATGCGCCGCAAGCGTCGCCAGCGGGCGCAGGAGAAGGCGGCGCAGGCCACGCTGAAGATGCTGCTGCCGATGGTGGGCTGCATCTTCCCGACGCTGTGGATCGTGCTGCTGGGGCCCGCGGCGTTGATCCTCATGCAGCCCAGGTAACCCGGGAGAAAGCAGACGCCCGCAGCCCTGCAGTTCACGGTCCCGCCGTGGGAGCTGGTGATACGTGCGGTCGTCATCTACGTTGCGCTGCTCCTGGCATTGCGGTTGTTCGGCAAACGCGAGGTCGGCCAGTTCACCTTGTACGACCTCGTGTTCATCCTGCTGGTGGCAAACGCATTGCAGCCGGCCATTACCGGGCCCGACACGTCGGTCGTCGGGGGGGTGGTCCTGATCGTGGCCCTGGTGGGGACCAACTATCTCGTCGGCAAGCTCGACAACATGCCTCGGTTCCATCAGCTCTTCTCGCCGGCGCCTGCGGTGATAGTGAAAGACGGCAAGTACCTCAGCGACGTCATGAGGCGGGAAGGTGTCGACCAGGGCGAGGTGGAGATGTCGATGCGCGAGCACGGCATCACCGACATGAAGGACGTGCAGCTGGCCGTGCTCGAGGCGGACGGGACGATATCGGTCGTGCCGACGACCGTCATGGTGCAGCGGACCAAGCACCGAATCCGCTACCACCACCGCGCGGGCTGACCCTCCACCGATTTCGCACGTTGGATCAAAACGTGCGTTTGCGCAGGGTAGATTTCGCCCGTCTTGCGCAAGACGTGCGTATCAGGTCCCGGCGAGGAACTCCACGGCCGCATCCTTGAACTGGCGCGCCGGCACGGCCCCCATGTGGTCACGGCCGAGGATCACGACTAGCCGAGCGGCCGGAATCCGGGCCGCAAGCTGAGCCGCGTCGTGAGCGATATCGTCGCGCTCGCCGACCGCAAGGAGGATCGGCGTCGTGATGGCGGCCAGGCGAGCCGGATCAAACCCTGCGCTATGACCCAAGCCCTCCATGCACGCCGCCAAAGCCTCGAGGTCGTTGGTCGAGCGCGCCGAGGCGAACCGCTGGAAAGAAAGGGCGGATGGACTTTCGGGCTCGCCTCCGCGCAGCGCCCGCGCGATCTTCTCCGCTTCCTCGACCGCTCCACCTATGCCTAGACCTCCGAGCACCGCACGGACAATCCGATCCGGAAAATCGATCATCGCTTGGAGCCCGACGCGCGCGCCCATCGAGTACCCGATGTACCGCGCGGCGGCGATGTGCACCTCGTCGAGCAACCGCCGAAAGTCGGCGGCCATCACCGCCGGCGAGTAAGCCCCCGGGTCATGCGGTTTGTCGCTTGCGCCATGGCCGCGGCAGTCGAGACCGATCACGCGGTAACCCGCCTTCAGCAGCGTCTCCTGCCACCGCGTACCCACCCAGT
>MNEW01000026.1 GCA_001917895.1 Actinobacteria bacterium 13_1_40CM_66_12 | reverse complement strand
TCGGCTGATTACTCGCAGATCGAGCTGCGCATCGCCGCGCACCTTAGTGGCGATCCCAACCTTATGAACGCGTTCAAGGCGGGGTACGACATCCACACCGCGACGGCGGCCGCGGTGTTCAAGGTCCCGATCGAGTCGGTGGACCGCGACCAGAGAAGGCTGGCCAAGGTGGCCAATTTCGGGTCGATCTACGGCCAGGGCGAGTACGGGCTGTCGCAGCAGCTGGGCATCACAGGCGATGTGGCTCGGGAGTTCCTCGCCCAGTACTGGTCGACGTACTCACGCCTGCGCGAGTACCTCGACGACGTCAAGCGCAAGGCGCGCGAGGAGGGCTTCGTGGTCAGCGCGACTGGAAGGCGGCGGGCGATCCCCGACTTGCGGTCGCCGAACTTTCAACTGCGCAGCGCGGCCGAGCGAATGGCGATCAACTTCCCCATGCAGTCGCTGGCGGCGGACATCATCAAGATCGCGATGGTGCGGCTGCAGCGAGAGATCGAGGCGGACAACATCGAGGGTCGCATGCTTCTGCAGGTGCACGACGAGCTTCTCTTCGAAGTTCCCGAAACTGAGCTGGATCAGTTTGCGGAAAAGGTCCCTCGCATCATGACCGGCGCGTATGAGCTCGAAACCGGGATCGAGGTGGAGGCCAAGGTCGGTCCGAATTGGGCGGACATGAGAAAACTCGCCGTGGTCCGGGTCTAACTCGTGCCTGAGCTTCCTGAGGTCGAGACCATCGTCGCCGATTTGCGGCCGCACCTCGTCGGCCGCACGATCGTGCACTGCGAGCTTCGCTTCCCATCCATCGTCAGGCATCCGGAGCCCGAGACCTTCATCGACTCGATCACCGGAATGCGCATCGAGGCGGTGGGTCGGCGAGGGAAGTTCATCTTCATCGCGCTAGGTGAAGGGCGATTGCTCGTGGTCCATCTCGGGATGACCGGACAGCTACGCCTCGTCGACGCCGCAACCGAGATCGCGAACCACACACATGCGATCTTCGATCTCGACGATGGAAGGCAGCTTCGCTATCGCGATCCGAGGAGGTTCGGGCGCCTCCTGCTGGGTACGCAGGACGAGCTGCTCATCTCAGGGACGCTGCCCAAGCTCGGACCGGAGCCGATCGATCCCTCGTTCGACGCTGAAGCGCTGTTCAAGCGTTTTCGTCGAAGGCGAGCACCAGTGAAGGCGGTGCTGCTCGACCAGTCGACCGTCGCGGGCGTCGGCAACATCTACGCCGACGAATCGCTGCACCGCGCGCGCCTCCGGCCGGATCGCGCCGCCGGGAGCTTGAGCCGAAAATCGGTGCGGCGCCTGCACGAATCGCTTCGCGATTCGCTCGAGGTCGCGATTCGCAATCGGGGCAGCTCGGTCGACACGTATCGCGACGCGTGGGGCGAAATGGGCAGCCAGCAGGAAGAGCTTCTCGTCTACGGCCGCGCCGGCGAGCCCTGCACGACATGCGGCCGGCCGCTGTCCATAGTTCGCATCGCGGGACGCTCCACCGTCTTCTGTCGCCGTTGCCAGCACTGATCCCTTGCCAGCACTGAGGGCGCGGCTTGTTGCCGCCTCCGCGCTGGCGGTCGCATTCGTCGCTTTGACGATGGCGCTCGCCGCCGGGGCCCTGAACAGCCTCGATAAGCAGGTGCTGCAGGCGATGGCGAGCCTCTGGAGCGAGCCGCTGCATCCGCTCTTCCAGGCCATCGCCGAGCTCGGCGGCCTCGAGGTGACGACGCTGTTGATGATCGGGCTCGCCGTCTTCCTCATCCGTGGAGGTTTCGGGGCTGACGCGTGGGTCGTGCTCGTGTTCGTCGCCGCGCAGGTGCTCGAGGTGCTCTACAAGGCCAACCTGCATCACCTCGGGCCTCCGCGCAGCGTGTCGCACGCCGACGGTCCGAGCATCACTGAGCTGGTCTCGAGCAATGGGCCCCTGGCCAACAGCTTTCCAAGCGGCCACATGGTGCGAGCGGTGATCGCCTACGGCTTGATCGCATTCGTCGTCCAGCGTCTCGCGCCCTGGCCGCTCGCGCGATCTCTTGCCATCCCCGTGGCGACGGTGGTCGTGCTGCTGGTCGCATTCGACCGCCTGTACCTCGACGTGCACTGGGAGTCGGACGTGGTGGGCGGGCTGCTGCTCGGCGCAATCGGCCTGGTCGCAGGCACCGTGTGGCTCGACCGACCCCTTAGCACCGACAATTAGGGCGTAATGGACGATCGCCCGGTGATGATCCTGGTCACGACCGGCGGCCGCAATGACGCCGAGCGCCTGGGCGAAGGCCTGGTCGTCGAGCACCTGGCCGGCTGCTGCACCGTGATTCCCATGGTTCATTCCTTCTATTACTGGGAGGACCAGCTGCGGCGCGAGCACGAGTCGCTGCTGCTCGTCAAGACCGTCGAATCGCGCGCCCAGGCCGTTCAGGACTATGTGCGCAAGAATCACCCCTACGAGCTGCCCGAGATCATCCAGGTCGCGATCGAAGACGGCTTGCCTCGGTATCTGCAGTGGCTCGCAGAGCAGGTCGCCGAACGACCGGTATAACCAGGGTCGGAAGCGTTAAGTGAACACTTAGACTCTCATGGGTTGGCGACCGCAGTTGACGATCGCGGGGGGCGTCGTTCGGGTGGCAAGCGTCGCCAGCGAAAGCGTGCCGCGGCGGAGGAGATCAAGATCCCGCCGGTAGAAGCGGTTCAGCCGGAACCCCCAGACGACCTCGAGACTCTGGCCAAGACGGTCGCGTTGGTGAACGCTCCGGAACCTATGGCGCTTCTCCAGGAGAGCGCCGTCGAGTCGCCGGACCTGGCGCCGGCGGTCCTGCTGCCGGAAACGGAGGCCCCGGCGGCGGAGGAGTTCACGGACCTCCTCGGCCAGGCGGTCGGGATCCGGCTCGATTCGGTGTGGCGTGAGTTCGGCGGCCGCGACGAGATGCACGTCACCGCCCTGAAAGACATCTCGCTGCAGATCGGACCCTGCGAGTTCGTCTCGATCGTCGGCCCTTCCGGCTGCGGGAAGACGACGCTGCTATCCCTTATCGGCGCCCTCGACAAGCCGACGTCCGGCCACGTCTACGCGGCCGGATTGCCGGTCGACCAGCTGTCCGACGGCGACGCCGCGAACTATCGCCTGCAGCGGGTCAGCACGATCTTTCAGACCTTCAACCTCATCCCGTCGATGACCGCCGAGGCCAACGTCGCGCTTCCGCTCACGCTCGCGGGGATCGAGCTCGACGAGCGGACGAAGAGGGCTCGACACCTCCTCAAGCTGGTCGGACTTGCCGACCGCGCGACGACGAGGGTGAGCCGCTTATCGGGTGGCGAGCAGCAGAAGGTGGCGGTGGCAAGGGCGCTCGCGAATCGGCCGGGGTTGATCCTCGCCGACGAGCCCACCGGCAGCCTCGACACCGCTGCCGGCGAAGTCATCCTCAAACTCCTGGAGGACCTGAACCGGCGGGGTGCCACGGTCGTGCTGGTCACCCATGACCCCCAGGTCGCACGCCGCGCGCACCGGGTGATCCGGATGGTCGACGGCCGCGCCATCGAGCTGGAACGTGGCAACGACACGATCCGCAACCAGGACCCAGTCACTCCGCCCAACAGGCTCCACTGGCGGGACACGCTCAAGGTGGGCATGCGCGGGACGGTCCGGAGGCCGCTGCGGACTCTGCTGACGACCGCCGGCGTCGCGATCGGGATCGCCGCGATGACGCTCATCGCCGCCCTCGCCGGCGGGCTGCAGGGAGCGCTCTCGTCGCCTGCGCTGGCGCGCAGCCAGCTGCATCAGGTCGCGGTCTACCCCTCGGGTAGCGCTCCAGTCGGCTTCGGCTCCGGCACGCTCACCACGCTGGGCCGGCTGCAGCACGTGCGTGCGGCATGGGGCGAGGTCGCCATGACCGGAACGTTCCTGGTCGAAGGCTCCACCGCCTCGGCGGTACTGCCTCAAGGCGCGCTGGTCTCGCTCCCACCCAGGAGCACATCACCACTCATGAACACGATCGCCGGACGCATGCCGACCTCTGATTCGGCGACCGAGGTCGTGCTCACGGACCGGACGGCGATGGCCCTCGGTTTCCTGAATCCGGCGTGGGCGATCGGCTCGACGGTCGACTACAGCGCCACCTCGGGGACGCTGGTCGTGTCGGGTCCGCCGGCCAACCCGGTGGGCCACCAGCTCGTCCTTCCCCTCAAGGTCGTAGGCATCATCTCGACCCAGTACATGCCCGCGGGCGCCGCGGGCGGCATGGTGCCCTATTCACTGGCCAAGGAGTACTGGACGCGGTTGGCGCTGAACAACGGCTGGAAGAACGGCGAGTTCGCCAACATCACCTTGCTCGCGGACTCGGGAGGCGCGGTCGACGGCCTGCGCAATCGTGTCACCGCGCTCGGCTTCCAGGCCCAGAGCTTCGGTGATCTATTCCGCGGATTCGAGGACCTGTTGAGCCGGCTGCGCATCGCGCTCCTGGCACTTGCCGTGGTCGCGCTCCTCCTCGCGTGTCTCGGGATCGCCAACACGATGTACAGCGCCGTGCTGGAACGAACCAAAGAAATCGGTGTGCTGAAGGCGCTCGGGGCGAGGTCGCATGACGTGCTCCTGCTGTTCGTCGCGGAGGCGGCGGTGATCGGCCTCGCCGGCGGCATCATCGGAACACTCGGCGCCGTCGCGCTGGCCCAGGCCGGCAACGCTGCTGTCGACCGGTTGGCCCAGAGCGTCGCCGGCGCCGGCATCGAGGTGTTCAGGACCGACGCGCTCATCGCCGTCGTCGCGCTCCTCGTGGCTGTGATCATCAGCACCGGGAGCGGCCTGCTGCCGGCCGTGCGCGCCGCACGCCAGGATCCGAGTCGAGCGCTGCGGTACGAATAGCTAAGCTCAGGACGCCGTGAGGGCGTCCACGTATCCGCTGGTCGATGCTGATGAAGCGGCGTCGCTCGTTCTCGAACGCACACAGGTGCTCGGCGTCGAACGCCGCAGCCTGGATGAAAGCGCCGGACGTGTGCTGGCCGAAGACTTGATCGCTCCGTCGGCGCTGCCCGCATTTCCGTCCAGCGCGGTCGACGGGTACGCGGTGCGATCTGTCGATGCGGGGCGCACGCTGCGCGTGATCGGCGAATCGGCGGCGGGCCGTCCACTTGCCGGGCCGGTCGGGCCGGGTACCGCCGCACGAGTTCTGACCGGGGGCGTCGTGCCCGAAGGCGCCGATTGCGTCGTCATGGTCGAGGACGTGCACGTCGACGGCGAGGTGGTTAAGGTGCCGTCACCGCTTCGAGCCGGCACGAACTACCACAAGGTGGGCGACGATGTGCACGAAGGCGATCGCGTCCTCAGCGCGGGAACCCAGCTCGGGGCCGCGGAGATCGGGATCGCCGCCGCGATCGGGCAGGCGATGCTACCGGTGCGCCGGCGCCCGCGAGTCGCTTTGATGTCGACCGGCGATGAGCTCGTCGAGGTGGGGAAGAAACCCGGCCCGGGCCAGATCCAAGACTCCAACCGATGGGCCCTGCTCGCAGCGCTGCGCGAGGCCGGCGCTGATGTGTCGTTGCTCGGCATCGCGCCAGACGAGCCTGAGGCGCTGCGAAGGCTCGTGGTCGATGCTTTGGAGAGCGCAGACGTGCTGGTGACCTCTGGCGGCGTGTCGGTGGGGACGCATGACCTGGTCAAGCCGCTGCTCGAATCGCTGGGGACGGTGCATGTTGGCCGCGTGAAGCTCAAGCCTGGGAAGCCGTTCACGTTCGCAACGCTGCCCCAAGGCAAGCTGGCTTTCGGGCTGCCCGGATTCCCTGTCTCGTCTCTGGTGACGTTCGAAGTCTTCGTCCGGCCGTCGCTCCGCAAGATGCAGGGGTTTGCCCGACTGCAACGGCCGACGCTGCCGGTGCGGCTTGGTTACGACGCGCGCGCGACGGCAGACCGCACTGAATACCAGCGCGTCACCCTCAGGCGCGAAGGCGCGGAGCTGGTGGCCGAAACTACCGGGTCCCAGTCCTCATCGCGCTTGCTGTCGCTGGCCGGCGCTCACGCCCTGGTCCGCATCGCGCCCGGAGACCTGGGCGTCAAGGCCGGGAGGGTCGTGGAGGCCATCATTCTGGCCCTGCCCTAGCCGCGGCCGGTCAAGCTCCTGGTCCGCCTTGCGTTCGCGACGCCGCCTCGCCTCAGCGCGGACGTCCTGCCGGATGTCGTGAGCGCTCCGCCTCCCCATATTTGTATAACGCGCCGCCAAAAAAACTCCCCATGGGAGATGGCTCTCGAACGTCCGTTCGACTTAGAATTAAGAGTCCCATGCCTTCCCGTTTTCGTGTCGACGCACCCTTCAAGCCTGCCGGCGACCAGCCGGAAGCCATCGCGCAGCTGGTCGAAGGCGTGCAGTCGGGGCTTTCGCAGCAGGTCCTCTTGGGCGTCACAGGGAGCGGCAAGACGAACGTCATGGCCTGGGCCGTCGAGCAGCTCCAGCGCCCCGTTCTGGTCCTGAGCCCGAACAAAACGCTCGCGGCGCAGCTTTGCGCCGAGTTCCGCCGGCTGCTGCCCGACAACGCGGTCGAATACTTCGTCAGCTACTACGACTACTACCAGCCCGAGGCGTATATCGCGCGCACCGACACGTACATCGAGAAGGACTCGAGCCGGAACGACGAGATCGATCGCATGCGCCACTCGTCCACGTCGTCGCTGATCACGAGGCGCGATGTGCTCGTGGTCGCCAGCATCAGCTGCATCTACGGGATCGGCTCGGTCGAGGACTACATGGGCGAGGCGCTGAAGGTGGAGAAGGGCCAGTCGATCCGTCGCGAGGTCTTCCTTCGCAAGCTCACCGAGATGCTCTACGAGCGCAACGACTACGACCTTGCGCGTCTTCGTTTTCGCGTGCGCGGCGATGTCGTCGACCTCGTCCCCGCCAATGAAGAGAAGGTTTACCGCGTCGAGTTCTTCGGCGACGAGATCGAGCGCATCCAGGAGCTGGACGCGGTCACCGGCGAGATCCTCGGCGCGCGCAACGAGTTCACCGTTTTCCCCGCGTCTCACTACGTGACTCCCGCGGACAAGCTCCGTCTCGCGATGGTTGACATCGAGGCCGAGCTGGAAGAGCGATGCAAATGGTTCGAGGAGCACGGTCGACTTCTCGAGGCGCAGCGCCTGCGCCAGCGCACCAACTTCGACCTCGAGATGCTGCGCGAGACGGGCACGTGCGCCGGCATCGAGAACTACTCCCGGCACCTCACGCGCCGGCAGCCTGGAGAGGCTCCCTACACGCTGATGGACTTCCTCCCGGACGACACGATCATCTTCGTCGACGAGTCGCACGTGGCAGTGCCGCAGATCGGCGGCATGCTCGGCGGCGACCGATCGCGGAAGGCGGCTCTGGTGGAGTACGGATTCCGCCTACCCAGCGCCTTCGACAACAGGCCGCTGAGCTTCGACGAGTGGGAGGAGCGCGCGCAGAACGTGGTCTATGTTTCGGCGACGCCGGGCGATTACGAGATGCGCCGATCGCAGCGCACCGTAGAGATGGTCGTGCGGCCCACGGGTCTCGTCGACCCGACGGTCGAGGTTCGCCCGACCAACGGACAGATCGACGACCTGCTGGCGGAGGTCAAGAGGCGCGCCGAGCTGGGGCAGCGCTCACTCGTGACGACGCTGACGAAGCGGTTTGCGGAGGACCTCGCGGACTACTTGCGCGAGTACGGGGTGAAGGTCCGCTACCTCCATTCCGAGCTCGATGCGATGGAGCGCATCGACGTGCTGCGCGACCTGCGCACAGGCGCGGTGGACGTGGTGGTCGGCATCAACCTGCTGCGCGAGGGTCTCGACCTGCCGGAGGTCGCGTTCATCGGCATCCTGGACGCTGACAAAGAGGGCTACCTCCGCGCGTACCGGTCGTTCATCCAGATCATCGGCCGGGCCGCGCGCAACGTCGAGGGCCATGTAGTCATGTATGCGGACCAGATCACCGATTCGATGCGCATGGCGCTCGACGAGACGGAGCGTAGGCGCAACCGGCAGATCGCGTACAACGCCGAGCGCGGCATCACCCCCGAGTCGGTGAAGAAGGCGATCTATGCGATCGACCTCAAGGACAAGGACATCCAGGCTGACGCGGTCGAGCTGATGATCGGCGCGGGGGTGCCGCGTGAGGACTTGCTGGCCATCGTGCGCGACCTCGAGAAGGAGATGCGGCGATTGTCGAAGGAGCTCCAGTTCGAGGATGCGGCTCGCGTACGGGACCGGATCATCGCGCTGCGCAAACGGCTATCGGGCGAGGAGTCTGTCAAAGAAGACGATTCCGACGTTGCCCTCGCGATTGCGGCGGCACCGAAGCAGCGGACGACGGTCCGAAACTGGAGGAAAACGCGACGGGGCCCGTGAAGAACGTGCACCGCGCGCAGGCGCTGCTTTCTGCCGAGCCCGCCGGATGGATGGAGACGTTGGGCGCGCGCATCACCGAAGCCGAGCCCGGCCGCGTGGTGCTGGAGCTGGAGGCGGGGCCGCAGCACCGGCACGGCGGCGGGGTCGTGCAGGGCGGCGTCATCACGCAGATCGCTGACGCGGCGATGGGGATGTCGCTGGCCACGCTCCAGGAAGATGGCCTGTGGAACACGACCATCGAGCTGAAGATCAACTTCCTGCGTCCCGTAGTCGAGGGACGGCTTCGCGCCGTGGGTCGCGTCGTCGAGATGAAGCAGACGTTGCTGTTCAGCGCGGCGGATGTTCTCGACGACAAGGGCCGGCTCGTCGCGCGCGCGTCCTCCACCTGCATGCCCGTGCCGGAGGGCCAGGGCCGTGAGTGACATCACGCAAGCCGCGCCATCCCGTGCCTGGGCGTGGCTAGGCATGCGGCTCGTCGAGACCGGCGACGGGACCGCCGTGGTGGAGATGACCACTACGGAAGACATGGCCAACCACTCCGGTTTCGTGCACGGGGGGATGATCAGCACGCTGGCGGACTCCGCCATGGGGCGCTCGGTGCGTACGCTGAAGCCTGGGGTCGTTCGCGCCATGAGCTTCGACCTCAAGCTCAACTTCATCAACGCGGCCAAGGTCGGCGAGGACCTGCGCGCTAGCGGCCATGTGATCCACGCCGGACGGCGGACGGTGGTGGCCGAGTGCCGGGTGGAAGGTGGGGACGGCCGGCTGGTGGCAACAGGCAGCGCCACGTTTGCAGTAACGCGAGAAAAGGAATAACGCAAGGTTCGAATGCCGATTGACCAGATAACGATTCGAGGGGCGCGCGAGCACAACCTCAAGAACGTCACGCTGTCGATCCCACGCGACAAGCTGGTCGTCTTCACAGGCCTGTCGGGGTCGGGCAAGTCGTCGCTCGCCTTCGACACGATCTATGCCGAAGGCCAGCGGCGGTACGTGGAGTCGCTGTCCGCGTACGCCCGGCAGTTTCTCGGTCAGATGGAGAAGCCGGACGTCGACGTCATCGAAGGCTTGTCGCCGGCGATCTCGATCGACCAGAAGGGGACGTCGAAAAACCCGAGGTCGACCGTGGGTACGGTGACTGAGGTGTACGACTACCTCCGGTTGCTCTATGCGCGGGTCGGCCACCCGCACTGCCCGGTTTGCGGTCGCGAGGTGCGGCGCCAGACAGTCGAGCAGATGGCTGACCACGTCGAGAAGCTGCCGAAGGGCATGCGCGTGATGGTCCTGGGCCCGGTGGTCAAGGGCCGCAAAGGCGAGTACAAGTCGCTGATCGAGGACGTGCGCAAGTCGGGCTTCGTTCGCGTCCGCGTGGATGGCAGCCTGTATGAGCTCGGCGAGCAGATCCCGCTCGACAAGAACAAGAAGCACGACATCCAGGTGGTCGTCGACCGCATCGTGGTCGGTCCGGATCAACGGACCCGACTGGTTGATTCGATCGAGACGGCAGCGAGGCTGGGCGGGGGGTCGGTGATCATCGTGCCCGCGGAAGGTGATGAGCTCCAGATGTCGCAGGACTACGCGTGTCCGTACGACGGTACGAACGTGCCCGAGCCCGAGCCACGCAACTTCTCATTCAACAGCCCACATGGGGCGTGTCCGGTGTGCACGGGAATCGGTTCGCAGCTTGTCGTCGATGGTGACCTGGTCGTTCCGGATCCTTCTCTGTCGTTACGGGAGGGCGCGATCGCGGCCTGGAGCAAATCGCAGTTCTTCTATCCCGAGCTGCTCGAGACCGTGAGCAAGTACTTCGGGATCGACATGGACAAGCCGTGGTCGAAGATCGGCAAGCAGCACCAGAACGTGCTGCTCAACGGCACCGGCGACAAGAAGATCCGGTTCGGTTACAAGAACCAGTACGGCCACGAGCGGTGGTACGAGGCTCCGTTCGAGGGCGTCGTCGCGAACCTGCAGCGTCGTTACGAGGAGACGCAGTCGGACTTCTTGAAGGCCGAGCTGGAGCGCTACATGTCGGACAAGCCATGCCCGGCGTGCAAGGGGCGCCGCTTGAAGCCGGAGTCGCTCGCGGTCACGGTCGCCGATCGCAACATCGCGGACGTGTGCGCGCTTTCGATCGGCGGAGCGATCGACTTCTTCGACAACCTGCCACTCACCGATCGCGAGCAGCTGATCGCCCGCGGGATCATGAAAGAGATCCGAGAGCGGCTGCAGTTCATGATCGACGTCGGGCTCGAGTACCTGACCGTCGAGCGGGCCGCGAACACGCTCTCGGGCGGAGAGTCGCAGCGGATCCGGCTCGCCACTCAGATCGGTTCCAAGCTGATGGGGGTCCTGTACATCCTCGACGAGCCATCGATCGGCCTCCACCAGCGCGACAACGACGAGGAGACGATTCGATCGGCCGACTACATGGTCGACATCGGGCCGGCAGCCGGCGAGCATGGTGGCGAGATCATCGCCGCGGGGCCGGTCGAGCAGGTGATCAACGATCCGAACTCGCTCACGGCCGCGTACCTGCGTGGCGATAAAGAGATCCCAATGCCTGCGCGACGGCGCACTGGAAACGGCAAGAAGCTCGTGGTTCGTGGGGCGCGCGCCAACAACCTGAAGGACGTCGACGTCGCGATACCGCTCGGCACGTTTGTAGCGGTGTCGGGCGTGAGCGGATCCGGCAAGTCGTCGCTGGTGACGGACATCTTGAGCCGGAAGGTGGCGCAGTACTTCTACAGGGCCAAGGACAAACCAGGACCGCATCGGGAGGTCGAGGGTCTCCAGTATCTCGACAAAGCCATCGACATCGACCAGTCGCCGATCGGTCGCACACCGCGTTCGAATCCGGCGACGTACACGGGGATGTTCACCTACATGCGGGAGCTGTTCGCGAGCTTGCCCGAAGCCAAGATGCGCGGCTACAAGCCGGGGCGGTTCAGCTTCAACGTCAAGGGCGGGCGATGCGAGGCGTGCCAAGGCGACGGGATCATCCAGATCGAGATGCACTTCTTGCCCGACGTCTACGTTCCGTGCGAGGTCTGTCACGGGACGCGTTACTCGCGTGAGGTGCAGGAGGTGAAGTTCCGCGGTCACTCGATCTCGGATGTTCTCGAGCTCACCGTCGACGAGGCGCTCGAGGTCTTCGAGAACGTGCCCAGGATCAAGGTGAAGCTCCGCACCCTGCACGACGTCGGCCTCGGCTACATCCGGCTCGGACAGCCGGCGACGCAGCTCTCGGGCGGTGAGGCGCAGCGGGTGAAGCTGTCGGCCGAGCTGTCGCGTCGTGACACCGGCCGGACTCTTTACTTGCTCGACGAGCCGACGACCGGGCTGCATTACGCAGACGTGGAGAGGCTGCTTCAGGTCCTGCACCGGCTGGTCGACCATGGCAACACGGTGGTCGTCATCGAGCACAACCTCGACGTGCTCAAGACCGCGGACTGGATCATCGACCTCGGTCCGGAGGGCGGTGACAAAGGCGGCTTCGTGATCGCCGAGGGCACGCCAGAGGACCTGGCGGTGCAGCCGGAGTCGGCGACCGGCCAGTACCTCCGCCGGATCCTGGAGAAGAAGGGCCGCCTCAATGGGGCTGTCAAGCCCCGGCGCCCCGCAAGGACCTCAGCCCGCAGTCGCGTCGCGGTCTAAAACAGGACCTCCGCTGCAACAAAGACGGTCGGGCGGCTACGGCGACCTGATGCGCGTGCCCGGCTTTGCCCGGCTGTACACCGGCCTGCTGCTCGGCCGCATGGGCGGCTCGATGTTGTTCGTGGCGCTCGTGCTGTTCGTGCTCCAGCGGTATCACTCGCCCCAGCTTGCGGGGGCAACCGCATTCATGGCCGCGCTCCCAGGAATCGTGGTGTCACCGGTCGCTGGTGCGCTTCTCGATCGATATGGACGCGCCCGGCTCGTCACCCTCGACTACGCTCTGGCCGCCGTCGCGCTCGGCTCCATCGCGGGCCTTTCTGCGCTGCATTTGCTCCCCGCGCCGGTCCTGCTCGCCATCGTCGCGGTCGCTTCGCTGACCAACCCCCTCAGCTGGGCAGGTGCTCGCTCGCTCTTTCCAATCCTGGCTCCGCGGCACCTGTGGGAGCACGCCAATGGGCTGGACAGCAGCGGCCATGTCATTGCCACGTTGATCGCGTCGCCGCTGGCCGGGACTCTGGTGGCATTTGTCGGTGGGGAGTGGGCGCTGGCCGCGACCGGGTTGGTGTACGTCGTTGCGGCCGCCATCATGGTCCGCCTGTCCGACCCGCCGAACAAAGCGGTCCAGACCGGATCGGTGCTGCGGAACTCGTGGCTCGGGCTCCGCTACATGTTGCGCAATCCAACCCTGCGCGGCCTCGCGCTGACCTTGAGCACCTACAACATCGGCAACGGAATCCTGGTCATCGCGGTGCCCGTGCTCGTCCTGGGGCGGCTGCACTCGGGGCCGGCGACCGTGGGTTTTCTATGGGGCGCCATGGGAGCCGCGGGGCTGGTGTCGGCGCTGATCGCCGGCCGCTTCCCGAGCGAAGGCCGCGAGCGTCAGATGATCGTCGTTGCGATCCTCATCGGCGCTCTGGCCGTGGCCATCCTGCCGTTTGCCAACAACCTTGGCGTCGTGGCGCCCCGCCTGGTTCGGACGCGCGTTCGCGGTGTCGATGTCGCTCAACTCGTTGGGCAACCCGATCGGCTCGGCGCTGGCGGGCCCGCTGATCGCGCTGTCTGTGAATGCGGCCTTGTGGACAGCCGCGGCCGCCTGCTTCGCGGCCGCTCTACTCCCGCTGCTGACGATCCCCCGCGGCGGTGGAGTCGCCGTCAGCGCTAGTGGATCAGAAGCGTGAAGCTGATGAGGCCGCCGATGGCGTTCAACACGATGCCGACGATGCCGCCGATCACCTGTCCGCGTGTGACGGCCTGGATTCCACGTATGAAGCCGAAGATTGGAATCACGTAGAAGTAGACGATGTGGCCGTTGCTCGTGAGGCCGGTCAGGATGGGGACGCCGACCGAAAGAAGGCCGAGGATGACGGACCACAGTGCCATGCCGGTGAACTGCGACATGACGCCCGCGCCGGTCTGAAGGGGTGAGTAGCCAGTGGGCGGCACGTAGCCGGGCGTGCCCGGGTCCGGCCCGTAAGGGATATCCGAGTAGCTCGGCGAAGCCGGTGGCTGGCCTGGTGTTGGGGTACCAGGCGGCGGTGGGGGTATGTCTGCCATGGGCGGAATGGTAAGGGTGGAGGTCCGCAACTTGATCCCCTCTTATGAAGTCATTGGCAAAGGTCCGGAGCTCGTCCTCATCCCGGGGACCTTCGCCGATCGCCGGACCTGGTCGCGGGTCGTGGGCAGGCTCTCGGCTCGGTTTCGCTGCCTGTTGTTCGACCCGCGTGGCACCAACGAGACGCCAGATCCCGGCACGCCCTTCACCGCCGACGACCTCGCCGATGACGTCGCCGCTGCAATGAATGCCGCGAAGTTCGACAGGGCGCACCTCGTCGGGCACTCGCTGGGTGCGGCCGTCGCCGTGATCCTTGCCGCCCGCCGGCCCGAAACGGTGCGGCGCCTCGTGGCGTGCTCGCCGGCGGCGGCGCCCGACGCGTATCTCAGCGCCGTGCTGGACCTGTGGGCTGGGCTATCTGAATCCGCGCTGCCCGACCACGTCGTGCACCTGGGCATCGTGGTCAACTCGTTTGGACGCGGCGCGTTCGAGAACGGTACGGTGCGAGCCATCGTCGACGAGATGGACCGGCACCCGCTGGCCCGCGCCACAATCCGGCGTTACGTCGAATGCAACCGGGCGCTCGACCTCAACCCGGTCATGCGCGACGTCGACGCCTCGACGCTCGTGATCGTCGGCTCCCAGGATGCGCTCACCGGCGTGGAGGGGGCTCGGACGGTATCGGCCTCCATCTCGGGAGCTCGCCTCGAGGTGATCGAGGGAGCTGGGCATGGTCCGCACCTCGAGGCTCCGATGGCCTTCGCCCGGATCGTTACGTCTTTCTTAACGAGTTGACGCGGCCCCGAAAATCCCAGCGACGAAAGCGAGGATCAGGCCTAAGAAGAAGATGACCACGAGAACAGTCAGGGCCAGGTGGACGTAGGAGATGATCAGCCCCGCAATCGCCAGACCATCGCCTCTCTCGCCCGTCCTCTTTATCTGGGAGCGGGCCATATGGCCGGTGACGATCGAGACGATGATCATCGTGATCCCGCCCACTCCAATCAGATGCCCGAAAGGAGCCCCTATGGCGGAGACGAGGCTCACCACTGCCAGCGTGTTCGTCTGACCAGGTGCAATGGGAGGCGCGGGAGTGATCGGCACAGCGGTGGCCGGCGCTATCTCCTGGCCGACGATGCGCGTCGACGACGGCGCCGGAGTTGGAGGTGGGGGAGGCGGTGGCAGCTCGCTGGATGGTGTGCCCACGACGTCGTCAGTCTATTGCCCGATCGGGACTGGGATCGGCGATGGCGACGGCGAGGCGCCGGGGTGGGTGGCTGCGAAGGCGAATATGAAGACGAAGAACGCGATGTAGGCGAGCACGAACAGGAAAAAGAGCCCGATCGAGATGTAACCGGCGATCAGGCCGGCCAGCGCAAGGCCTTCGCCGGCTTCACCCGTTCGCTTGATTTGGCTCCGGGCAACGTGGCCGGTGATCACGGCGATGATTCCCCCGAGGCACCAGGTGCCCAGGATGGTCGAGGCCGCGAACGACGCGCTGACGATCGCCCACGGGTTGTAAGGGCGCGATACCTGGGTGGGCGCCGGTGGCGGCGGCTGGGCTGGCAGCGCCGTGGGCGTCTGCACCCGCCCAGTGTAGTGGGCCCTACCTAGAATCGATTCAATGGCCGTCACCCAAGAAGACGCGATCAAGCGGAGGCTGCGCGCGGTCCCGGACGGACCTGGCGTGTACCTGTTTCGGGACCACCGCACGCAGGTCATCTACGTCGGCAAGGCTCTGCGCCTCCGCGACAGGCTGCGCTCGTACTTCACACCGGGCTACGCCGAGACGGCGCGTGTGTCGGAGCTGGTTCGAAAGATTCACGACTTCGAGTTCGTCACAACCGCGAACGAGGTCGAGGCTCTCGTCCTCGAGAACAACCTGATCAAGAACTACAAGCCGCGCTTCAACATCCGCTTGAAAGACGACAAGAACTACCTGTATTTGAAGCTGCCGGTGACCGAGGAATATCCCCGCGTCCATTACTCGAGGCGCGTGTTGAAGGACGGCGCTCTTTACTTCGGGCCCTACACGTCGGCGCAGTCACTGCGCGGCACGGTGAAATCGATCCGTCAGCTGCTTCCTTTCCGCACCTGCTCCGACGAGATCTTCAAGCAGGGCAAGGTGTGCCTCGACTTCCACATCAAGCGCTGCCCTGGACCGTGCGAGCGGCGCATCAGCGCGGAGGACTACAAGGCGCGGATCCACGAGGTGGCGCTGTTCATGGAAGGGCGATCCGATGTGCTGGTGAACGAGCTCAAGGACCGCATGCAGGGCGCCTCGGGGAGGCTTGACTTCGAAAATGCGGCTCGCTACCGCGACCAGCTGCAATCGATCGAGCGAATCGCCGATCGCCAGAAGGTGGTCGTGCAGGGGCGCGACGACCAGGACATCGTTGCCTACGCGCACACCGGGGATCAGGTGTTCGTCGAGGTCGCCTACATCCGCCAAGGGAAGATGGTCGGCCATGACGGCCACGCGCTCGAGGGAGCCGGCGACGCGACCGAGCCGGAGCTCCTGCGAGGCTTCCTGCTCCAGTACTACGAGAGCGCCACGCACGTACCCCGCACGGTCATCGTGCCGGGCGCTGTCGAGGAGCCAGAGCTGCTGACGAGCTGGCTCACGATGAAGCGAGGCGGCCCGGTGACGATCGAGGTGCCGCAGCGCGGTCGCAAGCGTGCGCTGGTGACCCAGCTCGCCGAGACCGCCGCGCAAGAGTTGGAGCAGCTGCGCATCCAGATCGATTACGACCGCAGCCGTACCGAGCCTATGCTCGCCGCTCTGGCCGAAGCGCTCGACCTCGAGAGTCCGCCGAAGCGCATTGAGTGCTACGACATCTCCAACATCCAGGGCGACTCCGCGGTCGGCGCGATGGTCGTGTTCGAGGACGGCCGGCCGAGAAACGATCACTACCGCCATTTCAAGATCAAGTTCGTCCCCGGCCCAAACGACTTCGCGATGCTGCAGGAGGTGCTGCGACGGCGGTTGGAGCGGCTCGAGTCGGCGCAGCGGCGCGAGGACGCGGACGTCGTCGGCGACCGGTCGTTCACGAGCCGCCCCGACCTGATCCTCATCGACGGCGGCAAAGGCCAGCTCAGCGCAGCGCTCGAGGTGCTCGAGTCGGCGGGTTATGCGGACATTCCGACGTTCGCTCTTGCGAAAGAGCGCGAGGAGATATTCGCACCGGGCCGATCGGAGCCGATCGTCCAGGAACGGAATTCGCCGGGAATGTTCCTCGTCCAGCGCATTCGCGATGAGGCGCACCGCTTCGCCATCACCCACCACCGCAAGGTGCGCGCGCGCAAGGCGTTGACCTCGCCGCTGGACTCAGTCGAGGGCATCGGGCCCGCGCGCAAGCGAGCCCTCCTGCGACACTTCGGCTCGGTGCAGGCGATCCGCGAAGCGGCCGTCGAGGACATCGTTGCGCTGGGCGTGCCGGAGCGCCTCGCCAAGCGCTTGAAAGAATCCCTATGACGCTCGTGATTGTGGGCGGCACAACAAAGCCGCAGCTCGATGAGGCCGTGGGCGTGTTTATCGACACCGGATTCCAGCTGGCGCGGTGGCTTTCGCCATACGACGACTCCGATGCGGTGCTAGCGCTCACCGGTGACAGCGCCGTCGTTCTGCGGGACGCGGATTCTCGCGGCATCCGGTACGTGCTCGTGCACGTCGGGTCGGACGACGGCAAGCGGGGCGGCAGCCACGACCGCGCCCACCATCGGGTCGACATCGCGCAGCTGCGCGAGCTTGCACAGCAGCTCAAGTCGCGCGAGCGGATGCTCATCACGTGCCTGGCCTTCGGTTACAAGCGCGGCATTCCCGATGGCGCGGCATGGGTCGTGGACGTTCGGCTGCTGGACAACCCTTACTGGGTGGACGAGCTGCGACCGCTCGACGGCCGGGATCCGCGCGTGCGCGATTTCGTGGTCGGCCAGCAGGCTGCCCAAGACCTCCTCGACAACCTGGAGCGAACCCTGACAGACGCCCTGCCTCATTACCGGGAGCGCGGGCGGTCGCAGCTGATCGTGGCGTTCGGCTGCACGGGCGGGCGGCACCGTTCCGTGGCCATGGCGAAAGAGATGGCGGGACGCCTCGAGCGCCTTGAGGGTGTCGACGTCGAATTCACACCGCGGGACCTGGATTGACCAGAGCGCTGGTCATCGGCGGCGCCGGGTTCGTCGGGACTGCGGCTTGCAAGGAGCTGATGCGGCGCGGCGTCGAGACGATCGCGGCCGGCCGCAAGGAGAGGCCGTACGGCACCTTCACGAGCTATGTCGCACTCGATCGCACAGACGAGGACCAGCTGCGCCGCACTCTGGAAACTGTGCGGCCCGACGTGCTCTTGGACCTAGCGTGCTACCGGCCCGACGAGGTGTCGGCGGTGGCCCGGAACTTCAAGGGCGAGCGCTACGTGTTCATCTCCACCGGGGTGTATCCGAATCTTCACGGCAAGCGCGCCAGCGAGGGAGACTTCGTGCCGCTCGAGGGCGAACCACCGGAATCGCTGGATTACCTGGAGGGCAAGCGCTGGTGCGAGACGATGCTCGCGCGCACGCGCGACTTTCCATGGACTGTCGTGCGCCCGCCCGCCGTTTTCGGCCCCGCCGACCACACGCTGAGGATCGCGGCCTACATCCAACGCGTCGCGGACGGCGGCCCGCTGCTCGTGCCCGAGGAATCGTATGAGCGCCAGGCGGGACTGGCGTGGGTCAAAGACATAGGCTTCGCGTGCGCCCTGGCCTGCGACCTGCGCAAGACCACGACTCGTAAGGCGTACAACGCCGCGTTCGAAGGAGTGACCTTGCGAGATCTGATCGAGGGCATCGCGGGCGCAATGGGCGTGCGGGCTCGGCTCCACCCGATTCCGTTTGCCGACCTGCCGCCGGACGCCAGCCCGTACGGGCCGGATCCGCGTCGCTCGGCCGGGTATGACCTCGACCGTGCCCGGCGCGAGCTGGGTTTTGAGCCCTCTGCGCTGGAGGATGCACTGGCGGAGACGCTCGCCTGGTATCGGGTGGCCCGGCCATCTCATCCGGGCTATGCCAACCGGCCCGGGGAGCTGGCCTTGGTGCGAGAACGGACTGGGAAGAGGGAGTAGCTCTCTGCTATTACCACCACCGACTCGTACACGAGGGCGGTTGGCAGGTGATCAAAGTCGACGAAGAAGTCAGATTCATCCCGTCTGATCGCGTCTTGGCGAGGCGCGTCCGCGGACCGACCTTTACTGCTCCTGATGCCCTCGGTTGAGCAGATAAGCCGCGATCAAGGCCACGAGGACGATTCCAGGCGACCAGCCTATTCCAGGTCCGAATGGGTCGAAGGGCGAGAGGTCGACGCCGACCGCCAGGCCGCTGACCGCCGCAAACACGAGCACGATCAAGCCGCCTCGAACGTTGCCGTGCCGCTTCCAGTACAGCTCCCAGCCGACGCGCCACGTGCGGCGATGCCGGGGTTGCGTGCGCCGGACAGCCGCCACGTGCGCCGAGATGCGCTCGCGCCGCCCGTGCCGGTAGCGCGCGATCTGCGGCATCGGCTCGGGAGGCAGGTGCTCGATCTCACGGTCGGGAGGCGGCGGTACCTCGAGCGGTTCCCACAAAGGCCGCTTGCTGTACATGCGGTACAGCACGTAGCTGAGGACGCCCAGCGCCAACCAACCAATGTAGATCCAGGTCGAGTTGGATATGTTCTGGAACAGCAGCTGCGTAAAGACTGTGCCGATGGCGAGTGCTCCGACTAGCGAAAGGACCGGTACGCTGTCTCGTCCAAATTTGATGTTGAGCGGCATGCGATACGGCCGATAGAGGTCTGGCTCGATGAATCGCAGGCGCATCACCGAAAGATGGGCCGACGCGAAGGCGAAGGTCGCCGCCAGCGAATACACCGCGCTCATGAGGTCGATGACCTTGGCATGGATCAGGATTCCAGCGACCACGAGCATCGCGGACAGAACTCCGAAGACGATGATCGAGATGTAGGGGGTCTTGAACTTCGGGTGCAGAGTGGCGAACCGCCGCGGCAGCATCTCCGCCCCGGCGAGTGAATAGCTCAGCCTGGAGATGCCGATCAGCCCGGCATTGGTCGCAATGAGCAGGATAGTGAACGCGAGGAACCCCACCCAGATCCCGGCCCAGAGCGCAAGTGTCCCTGACACTCTGCTGAACCCCGTAACGATGCCCGCCACAGGGTCCGCCTTCCAGGTTGTGGCGAGCTCGGTTATGTAGCCCCCATGGGCGTCCGGGTGCACAGGAAAGACGCTCAGCCCGATGGTCGGTAGAAACGCGGCGACGAACAGCACCGCCACGATTACGGCGTAGGTCGCCCGAGGCACAGACCGCCCAGGATTCTTGGCCTCCTCGGAGAGGTTTGAGATGGTCTCGATGCCGGTGTACGTGACCATCGCGATGGAGACGCTCGCAAGGAAGTTGCCCCAGGTGGGAGCGATGCCCCAATGGATGTTGTGCAGAACGATGTCGATCTTGAGCAGGAAGTAGAGGCCGAGGATCACCAGCGCGAACTGGGTGACAAGATCCACCAGGGCGAGCACGAGGTTCAGGGCGCTCGACTCCTGGATGCCGATGACGTTGATCACGATTAGGAACGCGATCATCACAACGGTCGCGCCGACGTGCCACGACTCGTTCGCCTTCAACTGCTGGAAGAGAGGCACGTATTTGCCAAACACACCCAGGTAGCTGATCGCGAAGTACGACGAGATCGACACGGTCGCCATGTAGTTGAGGAGTTGGACCCAACCGACTAAGAATCCAATGGGATCGTTGAATGCCCGCCGCGCGAAGCTCGAGCTGCCGCCCGCATGCGGGATTGCAGCCGTGCCTTCGGCGTAGTTCAGCGCAGTGGTGACGAAGATGCCTCCGGCCAGCAGCAAAGCGAGCGGTGTGAGGCCGAGCGCAAACGCCGCGGTTACGCCGAGGGCGTAGTAGATGCTCGAGCCGACGTTGCCGTAAGACGCCGCGAACAACGCAGGGGCGCCGAGTGTTCGGGGCATCTTGGTGGGGCGCCGGACAACCACGCGCAGGTCGCCTGGGCGGGAGCCCCGGCGAGAAACAGAGTCCGGGCTCATCGGATCCGAGCGTAATCGATCGGCTGAGAATCCATACGTTGGGAAATCAGGCCGGGATGAGGAGGTCCTTCAGCTCTCGCGGGTAGTCCGTCATCAAGCGGCAGCCGCTGTCGGTGATCACCACCGTGTCGGAATGGCGGAAGCCGCCCAGCTCCTGGAAGTAGACGCCCGGCTCGACGGTGAACACCATCCCCGCCGACGTGGTGCCGGATCGAGCCCTCGACCCCGAGCTCGCGGGCCAGCTGCACGCATTCCAGCTCCACCTCGCCCGCCGGAACACCCGGCGCCATGACCTCGAACGCGCGCGACTGCAGCGCCAGCATCGCGTCGAACGCTCGCTCCTGCTCTTTGGTTGGGGCGCCGACGATCATCGTCCGCTCGAGCTCGCTGTGGTAGCCGTCGATGTCTGCACCCGCTCCGCTGACGAGGACATCGCCGGGCTGGATGCCGTGACCCATCACGAATCCGTGCGGCATGGCGGTCGATCGCCCGCCCACGAACATCGCCTCCATGCCCGTGCCGTTGAAGCCGCGCGGACGCCATCCGGGCATCTCGGCGACCATCTCGAATAGCGTCTCGGTGGCCGCTGGGGCGTAGCACTCCATCTCAGTCTTTCCGGTCACGATCGCGCCCTGCATGCGGCGATGTGCGCGCCCGGCCCAGTCGCAACTGAGCTGGATGCATGCGATCTCGGTCGGCGATTTCACTCGCCGAAGAGATTCGACCAGCATCTCCGCGTCGACTGGACGCTCGCCGGTGAGGTCGCTCAACAGCGGTCCGCGGTAACCCCAGTACGGCGCGTACCCGTCGTTGTCGGCACCTGTGCGCCTCGGCTTGGCATTGATCTCGACCAGCTTGGTGGCGACCAGCTCCATCGGGTGCTCGGCGCCCGGGTACTCGAAATACACGCCCACGCGGTCGATGCCCGGCACCAACTCCGCGTGCTCCTTCTCGACGGCCGGCACGACCAGGGCCGAGTACTCGTTGGGTCCGAGGATGAGGACGATGGGCCGCTCGGTCGGGATGTGATGAAAACCCGTGAGGTACGCGATACGGGCGGGGTAGAAGACGGCTAGCGCGTCGAGGCCGGCGGCATCCATGCCCGCGCACACGGCTGTGCGCCTCGCCGCATATTCCTCGGGTCCGACCTGCGGAAAAGTCGTCGTTTTCGCCGGGGTCTTCTTCTTAGTACGCGGCAAGCTTCCTCATCGCCTCCGCGATCTTCGAAGGGCTGGGCATGAAGAACTCCTCCTGCGGGGTGTTGAACGGCATTGCCGGGATGTCTGGCGCGGCGACGCGGACGACAGGCCCGTCGAGGCTGTCGAAAGCATGCTCCGAGATGATGGCTGCGATTTCCCCCCCGAACCCGCCGGTGATGTTGTCCTCGTGAACGATCATCGCCTTGCCGGTCTTGCGAACCGATTCGAGGATCGTGTCACGGTCGAGCGGCGCCAAACATCGCAGGTCGACCACCTCGACGCTCACGCCTTCGGCGTCGAGCTGCTCGGCGGCCTGCAAGCAGTAGTGCGTCATGAGGCCCCAGGCAAAACAGCTCAGCTTGGTCCCCTCACGGCGTACGATCGCGGGCCCGATCGGCACGAGGTGATCGCCGTCGGGGATCTCCTCAGCGACAAGCCGATATACCTTCTTGTGTTCGAGGAACAGGACCGGGTCCGGGTCGCGGATCGCCGACTTGAGCAAGCCGTGCGCATCGGCCGGCATGCTCGGCACCACGACCTTCAATCCAGGCACGTGCGCGTAGAACGCCTCTATCGATTGCGAGTGATAGAGGCCTCCATGCACTCCTCCGCCGAACGGCGTGCGGATGACAATGGGCACAGACCAGTCTCCATTGGATCGATATCGCGTGCGCGCGGCCTCGCTGACGATCTGGTCGAACGCGGGGTGGATGAAGTCCGCGAACTGGATCTCCGCGATCGGGATGAGACCGTTGAGCGCCGCGCCGATCGCAATGCCGACGATGCCGGACTCGGCGAGCGGCATGTCGAGCACGCGTGCCTCGCCGAACTTCGCATACAGCCCATCCGTGGCGCCGAAGACCCCGCCCTTGCGTCCGACGTCCTCGCCCATCACGAGCACGCGCTCGTCGCGCTCCATCTCCTCGCTGATGGCCGCGCGCACAGCCTCGATCATCCGCATCTCAGCCACCGTCTTTATCCCTCGACCACACATTGTCCACCGCCGCGGCGACGGTGCTCGCGCACTCGCGCCCGACTTGTTCGTCCGCGGCTTCATCGAGGACGCCTGCCGCCATCAGCCGGCGGCGCATCCGGTCGATCGGGTCCTGGCCGGCCAGCGCTTCGAGCTCCTCGGGCGGCCGCATCCCGCCACCTGGCGCCCTCGAGGTGATCTCGACGACCGAGGCATGAATCAGTGTCGCGCCGCCTTTTGCTCGCGCACGCGCCACGGCTCGTTGAAAGGCGGCCAGCGCGGCATTGAAGTCGCCGCCGTCGAGCGTCTCGGCGGCGAGCCCGTAGCCCTCGGCCCGGGCGGCCGGCGATGCGTCGCCGTGGTGGGCATGGGGGAGAGCGCTGGCAAGGTCCTCCACCAGGCAGATGAGCGGCAGCGAGTGGGCGCCGGCGAAGTTGATGCCCTCGTGCCAGTCGCCGGCCTGGATGGCGTCCCGATCCGTGCAAACAAGAGTCACTTCGTCGCGACCTGAGACCTGATCGGCGTACGCGATGCCGGCGGCGTGTAGCACGTGGCGTCCGGCAACGGCCGGCGTCGTCACAACGCGCGCGGCCCTGGAGCCGAACCTGCCCTGCATGACGTCGAGCGGGGACGTGCCCATCGCGAGACACAGGGCGAGGTCGAGCTGACAAGGCAACACCCAATCACGGCCGGGTCGCAACGCTGCCGCGGCCGCGACCTGGACGACTTCGAAGCCGGCGACTCGAGCGGGAATATCCATCTTCTGGAGACGGCGCAACACCCAGAGGCGGCGGTCGATGGCGCGCGCCATGACCATCGTGTGATAGAGCGCGAGCAGCGTGTGCGGCTGAAGATCGCTACCGAAAGCGCGCGCCGTCACCGGCTCAGTAGACTGCACCAAGTACCACTAGCGGGGGGGACGAGGGCAACAAAGAGTCCCTGGGGAGGTAGTTGGCATTTCGTTCTCGGCCGATGTCAAGAACGAGATGGCCGGGTTTCTGCCGGCCAGGCCCTGCTGTCAGCTGAGTGAGCTGCTGGGCATTTATTTCGGCGCGCGCGGCCGCCTGATTCCGGTTCCGGGCGGGCGGGCGGCCTATTTCTCGCTGCTCCGAAACGCCATCGCACGAAAGGTCGTCAGGCTCGGCCGCTCGGTCGGCCACATGGAGGCCAAGTACCAGGCGGTGAAGACCAAGAAGCGCATGGCGTTCTTCATCGAGCTCGCACTGCCCTCAGGCCTGACGCCCGCCTTCACCCAGGCCGCCGCGCGAGTTGTTCCCGACGCCACCTGCGATCGCAAGGCCATGCTCCGCGGCCTGTTCCTGGGATGCGGTTCTGTCAACACGCCGTCAGCTCGCTACCACCTCGAGTTCGTGGCGCCCAATGAGCCGTGGGCGACCGCGATCGGGGAGGTGGTCGAGTCGGCCGGTGCAAGGGTCGGGGTCATGGAACGCAGCGGCCAGCACGTGGTCTACGTGAAGGACGGCGACGGCATCGTCCGGCTCCTGTCGTGGATGGGCGCGAGCCGTGCGGTCATGGAGTTCGAAAGCGTGCGCGTGATTCGCGAGGTGAGCGGAGAGGTCAACCGCCGGCTCAACTTCGAGACCGCCAACATAGGCAAGACGATCGGATCCGGCTTGCGGCAGGCGGCCGCGATCGAAAGTCTGGAAGCGACCGGCAAGCTCGACGGACTACCGCCGGCGTTGCGCGAGATGGCGCGCTGGCGCAGCGCGAACCCGGAGCTGAACCTCGGCGAGCTGGCCAATCGGATGAAGCTTTCGAAGTCGGCGGTGAACCATCGACTGCGACGTCTGCAGCAGGTCGCCGAACATTCGGACGGCGGCGTATCGCCGAAACCCGCGCGCCGCTCCGCCTAACATTACGTCGGCCCATCGCGCTGTCCTTCTAAATGCCGGTCGTGCTCGGGCCCGCACGTAAGGTGAGGGGTGATCAATGACCAGGGTTGGAATCAATGGTTTCGGGCGCATCGGCCGGAACATCTACCGGGCCGCCGACGCCCTCAAGGCTTCGTTCGAGATCGTGGCCGTCAACGACATCGGCGACGCGCACACCTTCGCCCATCTCCTGAAGCACGACACCGCTCTCGGCACGTTCGGCCCGTCTGTGAGCGTTGAAGGGGACGACATCGTCGTCGACGGCAGCCGGATGAAGTTCATGAGCTACAAGGACCCCGCCGACCTGGCGTGGAAGGACCTCGGCGTGGACATCGTCGTCGAGTCGACCGGGCTCTTCACCGACGCGACCAAAGCCCGCGTCCACATCGACAAGGGCGGTGCGAAGAAGGTGATCATCTCCGCTCCGGCGACCAACCAGGACTTCACCGTCGTGATGGGCGTGAACCACAAGGCCTACAACCCCAAGCAGCACAACGTCATCTCCAACGCGAGCTGCACCACCAACTGTTTCGTGCCGCTGGCGCACGTCCTTCATAACAGCTACGGCATCGAGCGCGGAATGATGACCACGATCCACGCGTACACCGCGGACCAGAAGCTGCAGGACCTGCCGCACAAGGACCTGCGGCGCGCGCGGGCGGCCGCCGACAACATCATCCCGACGTCCACCGGCGCTAATCGGGCCGTGTCCGAGGTGCTGCCAGACCTAAAAGGCAAGTTCGAGGGCATGGCGTTCCGCGTGCCGATACTGGACGTGTCCGTCGTCGACCTCACCGTGCAGCTGAGCAAGACGACCACCGCCGAGGACATCAACGCAGCCTTCGACGAGGCCGCCGGGGGCGAGCTGAAGGGCATCCTCTCCGTGAGCAAGGAACCGCTTGTTTCCTCGGACTTCAAGGGCGACCCGCATTCTTCGATCGTCGACGCGCCGCTGACGCAGACGCTGGGCGGAGACTGGGCGAAGGTCGTGAGCTGGTACGACAACGAGTGGGGCTTCAGCTGCCGGATGGTCGACTTGATCACCTACATGGCGACGCGACTCTGAAAGCGTCGATCCAATCCGTCGACGTCAGCGGCAAGAGGGTCCTCGTGCGCGAGGACTTCAACGTCCCAACGGCCAACGGGGCGATCACCGACGCCACCCGTATCAAGGCCGCCATCCCGACGCTGCGCGATCTGATGCATCGCGGCGCGATGACGATCGTCATGTCTCACCTCGGGCGTCCGACCGGTCCCGACCCGGCGCTGTCGCTTCGCCCCGTCGCCCGCGAGCTCTCCCAGCATCTCTGGGGTGAGGTGCCCTTCGCCGCCGACTGCGTCGGCCCGATCGCCCAGTCCGCGGTCGGGAGACTACAGCCCGGCAAGGTGCTGCTGCTCGAGAACGTGCGGTTCCATCCCGAAGAGGAGAACAACGACCCCGAGTTCGCCCGCCAGCTGGCCGCGCACGGCGAGATCTTCTGCAACGACGCGTTCGCGGCCTCGCACCGCGCACATGCGTCGGTGGTGGGGGTCGCCGCGTACCTGCCCGCATACGCCGGTCAGCTCATGGTCGCCGAGCTGGAGGCGCTTCACGCCGGCATCGACAACCCCGCGCGACCCTTGGTCGCGGTGATCGGCGGCGCCAAGGTGTCGACCAAGATCAACCTGCTCAACAACCTCATCACGAAGGTAGATGCACTGGTGATCGGCGGCGCGATGGCGAACACGTTCCTCCGCGCCCAGGGCTATCCCACCGGGCGCAGCCTGGTCGAAGAAGGCGCGCTGGAGGCCGCCAACGAGGTCTGGAAGATCTTCGGCAACCGCCTCGTCCTTCCGGTCGACCTCGTCTGCGCCCAGCAGGTCCAGCCCGGCCAGCCGACGCAAATCTTTCCGGCTCACGCCGTCGACCCGGGGTGGATCGCGCTCGACATCGGACCGCAGAGCGTGGCCCTTTTCGCCGAGCGGCTCCGTGGCTCGGGCACTGTGGTGTGGAACGGTCCGATGGGGATGTTCGAGATCGCGGAGTTCGGTGCGGGAACTCGCGGCGTAGGAGAAGCGATCGCCAGTTCCGGCGCTTACACTCTCGTCGGCGGTGGCGACACCGCCGCAGCCATCGATGCGCTCGGGCTTACGGGCCGCTTCTCATGGGTCTCGACCGGCGGCGGAGCCACTTTGGAGTACCTCGAGGGGAGGCAACTGCCTGGCGTTGCAATACTGAAGGAGGCGTAGAGCTTTAGATGGCCCCGGCTCGGGTGAGCCCCAAAGCTCTGCTTGCCGCCAACTGGAAGATGAATCCCGTCAACGCGGGCGACGCCCTCGACCTCATCAAAGGTGTGATGCCCGCCGCCACCAGCAACCCTGACATCGTGGAAGTCGCGGTTTTTCCGCCCTACCCATGGCTGCTGGGAATCGCCGAGGTCCTGGAGGGCACCACAGTGAAGCTCGGCGCCCAGGACTGCTTCTGGGAGCTGTCAGGCGCCTACACGGGTGAGGTTTCGCCGGCCATGCTCACGGGCTGGTGCCAGTGGGTGATCACCGGGCACTCCGAGCGCCGCGCTTACCTCGGCGAGACGGACGACATGGTCGCGCGCAAGACCGCCGCGGCGCTCGCCAACGACCTCAGCGTGATCATGTGCGTCGGCGAGCTCGACGAGCACTACGTCGCCGGGCAGAGCGGCGAGGTCGTCGCCGCCCAGGTGAGGGCCGGGCTCGCGAACTGTTCGGCCGACGATTCAGCCCGCCTGGTCATCGCCTACGAGCCGGTGTGGGCCATCGGCTCCGGCAAGAGCGCCGACCCTGAGCACGCATACAAGACGATGAGGATGATCAGGAAGACGGTGGGGGAGCTCATCGGCGCGGGCGCCGCACGCAAGGTCAGGGTCCTCTACGGAGGGAGCGTCAATGCGAGCAACGTCGAGTCCTACGTCGAGCTGCCGCTCTGCGACGGGTGTCTCGTCGGCGGGGCCAGCCTGAACGCGGAGGAGTTCGCCAGGATCGTGGAGGTCACGGCAGGGGTCTACGGCCATCGCTAATCGCATCGGAACTCTCGTCTTGGTCCGGCACGGCCAGAGCACGTGGAACCTCGAGAACCTCTTCACCGGCTGGCACGACGTGCCCCTCAGCGAGCTCGGCGTCACTGAAGCCAGAGAAGCGGGCAGGCTGATGCAAGCAGCGGGCCTGGCGCCGACCGCCGTTCACACCTCGGTCCTGGTGCGCGCGATCCAGACGGCGGACCTCGCCCTGGCCGAGATGAACCGGACCTGGATACCGGTCCGGCGCAGCTGGCGGCTCAACGAACGGCACTATGGCGCGCTGCAGGGCCTCAACAAACGGGAGACCGCCGAGCGCTTTGGCGAGGACAAGGTGAAGGTCTGGCGCCGCAGCTATGACGTGCGGCCGCCGGCGCTGGAAAAGAGCGACGAGAGGCATCCATCGCACGATCCGCGCTACGCCGCCATGCCACCCGAGGTGCTCCCGGCGGCGGAGTGTCTGAAAGACGTCGTGGAGCGGATGCTCCCCTACTGGTACGACGCCATCGTGCCCGACCTGCTGCGCGAGGATTGCGTCCTCGTATCCGCCCATGGCAACAGCTTGCGGGCGCTGGTCAAACACCTGGATGGCCTGACCGAGCAGCAGGTCGTCGACCTCGACATTCCGACCGGCGTGCCGCGCGTCTACCAGCTCGACAGCGATTTCGCGCCGCGGTCGAGCAGGTACCTCGGCGACCCCAAGGAGATCGAGCGGCGGGCGGCCGCGGTCCGCGATCAAGCGACCGGCTCTCGCTAGACTGATTTCGTAATCAAGATCACAGACCGCTTGTAAGGGGGGTTACCCGCAATGGCTTATGAGGTTCCACCGCTCCCATACGCATTCGACGCGCTCGAGCCGCATATCGACGCGAAGACGATGGAGATCCATCACGATCGGCACCACGCCGCCTATGTGAACAACGCGAACGGTGCGCTCGAGAAGCACCCGGAGCTGGCGAAGAAGTCGGTCGAGGACCTCCTGCGCGGGATCAGCTCGGTGCCCGAGGACGTACGCACCGTGCTGCGCAACAACGCCGGAGGGCATTCGAACCACTCGATCTTCTGGACGATCATGGGACCTGGCGGCGGCGGAGCCCCGACCGGACACATCGGGGACGCGATCACGAGCACCTTCGGCTCCTATGACACGTTCAAGGAGCAGCTCCAGAAGGCGGCGGTGGGACAGTTCGGCAGCGGCTGGGCATGGCTGCTGAAGGATTCGGGCGGCAAGCTCGTGATCAAGTCGTATCCGAACCAGGACAGCCCCTACATGGAAAACCTGACGCCGATCCTGGGCGTGGACGTCTGGGAGCACGCCTACTACTTGAAGTACCAGAACAAGCGCGCGGATTATGTCGCCGCGTGGTTCAACACCCTCAACTGGAAGGCCATCGAGGCCCGCTACAAGTAGGCGAACGTGAAGCAGCTCAACAACGCCCTGATCATCATCGAGGTGGTGCTCGCGGTCCTCTTGATGGCCGGGGTCCTCATCCAGACCCCGAAGGCATCAGGCCTCGGGGGTCTACTGGACGACCTGGGTGCTGGCAGCGGCCTTCTTGATCTGCTCGATCGCCCTCACCTGGATACGAGCCCGTAATCTCGGTTAGGCGGCTGCTCACCGCCGCGGTGGCGGCGGTGTTGGCGCTCGTGGCCTGCCAGCCGGTGGCGACGGTGCCCAAACCGGCTCGGGGCGGCACCGCGGTCGAGGCTCTCGTCGGTCAAGCCGGCGTCCTCAATCCGCTCTTCGAGGCCGACGACTCGGCTCGCGACGTCGACAGCGTGATCTACCAGGGCCTCACGACCGTGAACGCGGGGCAGAACGTCGTCGGCCAGCTCGCCTCCGACTGGACGATTTCGAACGATCACCTGACGTACACATTCAACATTCGCACCGGCGTGCGCTGGGCCGACGGCCAGCCGTTCAGCGCCGACGACGTGCTCTTCAGCTACCACGTCCTGCAGGACCTCGAGTATCAGCAGCCGGGCGCGGTGGACTGGCGGCAGGTGGGGATCGCGGCGGGAGGCCCGAACCAGGTCGTGTTCACGCTGAAGTCGCCCAGCGCCGCGTTTCCGCTGGCGTTGCGCATCGGCATCATCGCCAAGCATCTGTTTGACGGCATGGCGCCGGCACAGATCGTGGCGAGCCCGTACAGCGGAATCCGCGCGATCGGCACCGGGCCGTTCAAGGTTGCCGGAATCAACTCGCTGGCGATCACGCTCGATCGCAACCCGTACGCCGACCCGCAGCCTTACCTCGACCACCTGATCTTGAGGACCTACCCGGTCTCCGATCCGCAGATGGCGATCCGGGCCGTGCTGTCGGGCGCGGCAGACCTGGTCGGCGGCCTCGAGCCGCAAGAGGTTCTCGCCCTGCAGGGACGCACCGACGTGACCGTGCAGGACACGAGGACGTTCACCAATACCTTCGTTACGTTCAATCCGGACGGCGCCGCCAAGACTCTCTTCAACGACGTCAAGGTCCGGCTGGCGCTGACGCAGGCCATCGACAGGCAGCGAGTGGTGACTGAAGTGCTCGCTGGGCGGGGCGACGCGGACCCGAGCCCGATTCCGTTTGGGGATTGGGCCTACTCTCCGTCGGCCGCGACCACGCATCCATACGATCCAATCGCAGCGGCCAAGGCGCTGGACGCTGCGGGTTGGCTGCTGGCTCCAGGCACCAAGGTGCGCGCCAAAGGCGGGCAGTCGTTCAAGTTCGAGCTGGCGGTCGCCAGCCCGTTCCCGAACAAGGAGGTCGCCGATGCGGTGGCGCGGCAGCTTCTCGAGATCGGCATCGAGGCTGACGTCAAGCCGGTCTCAGGGGCGGATCTGGTGCAGAAGTACCTGGTCGGCCGGAACTATCAGGCGGCTCTCGTCGCGTTCGATGTCGGCCCTGATCCCGACCTGAACTCGGTGTGGCATTCGGGCGCCGATTCCGGTGCGCTCAACTTCGCATACTCGCGCGGATGGGGCCTCATCGACAAAGATCTCGAGGACGGACGCGCTGCCGTCGACCAGCAATCGCGATTGGCCGCTTATCTGGACTTCCAATCGCAGATGGCGGACGCGGCGCCTGCGATCTTCCTCTACTCGCCCCACTACGACTACGCGATCTCGCAGCGCGTTCATGGAGTGCACCTGAACAGCGTGATCGAGCCGGGCGATCGATTCCAGTACGTGACGCAGTGGTACGTGAACACGAGCGGTTGAGCTGACAGGAGGATGGGATGGACCTTGGGCTGAAAGGACGAGGCGCTCTGGTGGCGGCTGCGAGCAAGGGTTTGGGGCGGGCGTGCGCGGAAGCGCTGATCGCCGAGGGGGCGGAGGTGTTCATCTCATCGCGGGATGGGGCCGCGATCGAGAGCACGGCAAAGCAGATCGGGGCCGCGGGCTGGTTCGCGGCCGACGTCTCCAGGCCGGGCGACCCCGAGGCACTGGTGGATGCCGCTATCGCGCGCTTGTCCGGCCTGGACGTGCTGGTCGTGAACGCCGGCGGCCCGCCGCCGGGCACCTTCCAGAGCACGCAGCTCGAGCATTGGGATGTGGCGTTTCACCTGACCCTCATGAGCGCTGTGCGTCTGGTTCGGGCCGGTTTGCCTCATCTCAAGAAATCCGATCAGGGGCGGATCGTGTTCATCACCTCGATCTCCGTGCGGCAGCCGATCCCTAACATCGCCTTGTCGAATGCGATGCGGGGCGCAGTCACAGGGCTGGCCAAGACGCTGTCGCGTGAGGTCGCATCGGACCGCATCACGGTCAACTGCCTCGCGCCCGACGCCATCCTGACCGACCGCACTCGAGACCTGGCGATTGCGGCCGGTGTCGATCCCGATGAGCGAATCAAGCAGCAGGCCGCTGCGACACCGATGGGGCGGCTGGGCGATCCGGGGGAGTTCGCGGCGGCATGCGCCTTCCTGTGTTCGAAGCAAGCGGGTTACATCACTGGGCAGACGCTGGGGGTCGACGGCGGTTCCTTACTTGGTGTCCATTAGGATTCCGAGCGTGACAATCAAGTTCGCCGAGCGCATGTCACGCCTGGGCACGGAAAGCGCGTTCGAAGTCCTGGCCAAGGCGAGGCGCCTCGAATCGGAAGGGAAGCGGATCGTGCATCTCGAGATCGGCGAGCCCGACTTCGCCACGCCCGACAACATCGTCGAGGCGGGTATCTCCGCGATGCAGAACGGCTACACGCACTACACGCCGGCGGCTGGAATTTATGAGGCGCGGCAGGCGGTCGCGGGCTTCGTGACCCGCATGCTCAACACCGAGGTCGACCCCGCGGAGGT
>MNEW01000059.1 GCA_001917895.1 Actinobacteria bacterium 13_1_40CM_66_12 | reverse complement strand
ATCTCGCCGTGACGGACTTCGAGATCGATGCCGCGCACGGCTTCCACCTGGCCGTATCGCTTGACCAGGCCGCTGGCCTGGATTACCGCCCCCGAGCTGGCGTTCATGCCTTGACCTGACTGTAGCAGCGGGGCATCTGCCGGCTACTCGCCATGGCGGCCGGCGCCTTCGCTGAAGCGCTGGGCGCCTGCTTGAGGCTCACCCGAGCGGACCACGTCGATGCCCCCGCGGTACTCAGCTCGCATCGCCTCATCCATCGACAATGACCATTGCGCCAACACGCTGCGGCGATCGGCGCGAAGTGCTCCTTGCGGAAACTCGGCCAGCCTTCGCGCCAGCGCCACCGCCTCCACGAGCGCGGTGCCCGGCGGCGCCAGCCTCTCCACGAGGCCGATACCAAGGGCTTCGACCGCATTCACCGCGCGGCCTGTCAGCACCAGGTCCATCGCCCTGCCCTCGCCGATCATGCGGGGCAAGCGGATGCTGCCGAGGTCGATGAGCGGGACGCCGAAGCGCCGGTTGAAGACACCCAGGGTCGCATCCCTGCCGGCGACCCTGAGGTCGCACCACAGCGCCAGCTCCAGGCCACCGGCGACGGCGTAGCCCTCGATCGCGGCGATGACCGGCTTGTCGAGGGCCATGCGTGTCGGGCCCATCGGACCGGGGCCCGTCTCATCCAGGCGGTTACCCTCGCCGCGCGCCAGCGCCTTCAGGTCGAAACCTGAGCAGAAGTCGCCGTCGGCGCCGGTGAGGACGGCCACCGCCAGGCCGTCGTCCGCGGCGAAGCGCTCGAAGCAATCGACCAGCAGTCCCGCCGTGGCCGGGTCGACCGCGTTGCGCACGTGAGGCCGGTCGATGGTCACGACCACCACCGGGCCGTCGGGTTCGTACCGAACGGTCACGGCCGGGACCGTCTCGTCATCGGTTCCCGGAGGTTTACTCCGCGTCCATGAACGGATAGCGGTGGTCGGTGGGCGGGACGTATGTCTCCTTGATCACGCGCGGGCTGGTCCAGCGGATGAGGTTGAGGATCGACCCCGCCTTGTCGTTGGTGCCTGAAGCACGCGCGCCGCCAAACGGCTGCAGGCCGACCACCGCGCCGGTCGGCTTGTCGTTTATGTAGAAGTTGCCCGCGGCGTTGACCAGAGTCTCGGACGCCTTGCGGATCGCCTGCCGGTCGCGCGCGAAGATGGCCCCGGTGAGCCCGTAAGGGCTCGTGCGGTCGACGAGCTGGAGTGTGTCCTCGAATTTCCCGTCGGCGTACGGATACACCGTCAGGACGGGTCCGAACAACTCCTCTTTCAGGAGCTTGAAGTCGGGATCCGTGGTCTCGATGACCGTCGGCCTCACGAACCAGCCCACCTTGTCATCACCCTTGCCGCCCGCGACCACCTTCGCGGTCTCGGACTTGCGTGCGAACTCGATCGCGTCCATGTGCTTGGCATAGGCCTTGCCATCGATCACCGCGCCCATGAAGTTGCGGAAGTCGGCTACGTCCCCCTGAGGGATGGCGTCGACCTCATCCGCCATCTCAGACCGTAAGCGCTTCCACATCGATTGCGGGATGTAGGCGCGAGAGGCTGCCGAGCATTTCTGGCCCTGGTACTCGAACGCCCCGCGAATGAGCGCGGTGCGCAGCGCATCTGAGTCGGCCGACTCGTGGGCGACCACGAAGTCTTTGCCACCGGTCTCGCCGACAAGCCGGGGGTACGTGCGGTAGTGATCGACGTTCTGGCCGACCGTTCGCCACATGCCCTGGAACACCTCGGTGGACCCCGTGAAATGGATGCCCGCGAGCTCCTTGTGCGCAAGGACCTGCTCGGAGATCGCTTGCGCGCTGCCGCTCACCATGTTGATGACGCCGGGCGGAAGGCCGGCTTCGTTGAGCAATTCCATGAGGAAGTGGTTGACGAGCAGGGTCTGCGTCGCGGGCTTGAAAACGACCGTGTTGCCCATGAGCGCGGCTGCGGTCGGAAGGTTGGCAGCGATCGAAGTGAAGTTGAACGGGCTCACGGCGAAGATGAAGCCTTCGAGCGGCCGGTATTCGAGGCGGTTCCACGCGGTGCCGTCGTTGAACGGCTGCTGGCCCAGCAGCTGGTCGGCGAAGAACGCGTTGTAGCGCCAGAAATCGACGGACTCACAGGCCGCATCGATCTCCGCCTGGTGCACCGTCTTCGACTGGCCCAGCATCGTGGCCGCGTTGATCGTGTCGCGCCATGGGCCCGCCAGGAGCGAGGCCGCCCTCAACAGGACCGCGGCACGGTCGTTGAACGAGGTGGCTGCCCACCCGCGTCGCGCCTCGAGCGCGGCCGTGACGGCGTCGTCAAAATCCTTTTTGCCTCCGACGGCGTATTCGGCTATGGCCAGCTCGTGTCGATGCGGCGAACGGATGTCTGCTCTCGATGAGCCCCACCGGCGCTCGCCCCCGATCTGCATCGGGACCTCGGTGCGGGCGTCGGTCAGCTCGGCAAGCCGGGCTTTGAGGCTCGTGCGGTGCGGATCGCCGGGCGCGTAGGCGCGAACCGGCTCGTTGACGGGAGTTGGGACCTTGAAGTGTCCATCAGCGGTCATATGGGCTCCTGAAATGAAACGGGCGGTTCAGAGAAGATGATGGTACGGGGTAGCACGTAACCCGGGGTCGTATCGGCCTAGGAGCCGTCAGGACTCTTGGAGGCGCTGCGGTGATCGGCCATTCTCCTGCCCAGACCTCGTCGACGTCAGAGCGTGTCCGCAGGACCGTCGCTCTGCTGTCTCGGCGCGGATTCGCCCTCGGTCCGGAACGCCTGGGCAGCCTGTGCCTTGGCGGGCCCGTGTCCGAATCCGAGGTGCGGTGGGCGGTGGCAGCTTCGGCTGAGCTCTCGTTCGCCCACGACCTGGTTTTGCAACCGTCTGACGGACCCCGCGCCGGTGATATCCGCTCGCGCGCCGCCGATCACGCTTCCGACGCGCCGAGCTACCTGGCTATGACCCTGCGCTTCGTGCGGGCGCTCGTTGCTTTCGCGCCCTTCATCCGCAGCGTCTCCATCGCCGGTTCGCTGGCAAGCGGCGGTTTCCGCGCTTCCGACGATGTCGATTTGAACCTCATCGTCGACGACGGCCGGCGCCACCTCGCATACGTGGCGGTCAACGTCCTCGGCTTGCTCCATGCAATGCGTCACCGTTCCAAGCCGGTCGACGACCTGACGCGGCGCCCTCTTGCGCCCCGCCTGATGACGGCCAACCTGATCCTCGAAAGCTCGCAGTGCCATCCGCTCGTGCGTCAGGACGAGGACATGGCGTTCGAGCTTCTGATGTCGCGGCCGGTGTTCGGCCTCGACGTCTTCGACGAGGTGCTGGACGCCAACCAGGCGCTCCTCGATCACTTTCCGCAGCTCGGGTACGGCTCGAACATGCAGGTCATCGATTCCGGAGCGCGCCCGCGCGTACCACAGTGGCTGTTTCCGGCCGGGCTCGACGGCGCCGCACGCCGCGTCGGCAATGCCGCATGGCGTTACATGCAGTGGACACGACGCGGCAAGCCCGAAGCGCTTGCGCGGGTCGCATACGTGCGGGCAACCATGCGGCCTTACACGCTCTTCGATGAGGCAGACGCATCGTGATCGCGGCGATCACAGCGATCACGTTCGGCGTCCTCGCCGCCAGCAGCTTCGCGCTCCTGTGCTTCGGGTTGAACCTTCTCTTCCTGACCTGGAGGTCAACCCGGATCCGCAACGGTCCTAGCGCCGTGATCGCGAGCGGAGATGAGCACGACGTCTGCGTGCAGATCCCGATCTACAACGAACGCTACGTCGCCGAACGCGTCATCGATGCCGTATGCGAGATGGATTGGTCCCGGGAACGGTTCGAGGTGCAGGTCCTCGACGACTCGGACGACGAGACATCGTTCATCGCGAGCAGGCGCGTCGCCCACTGGCGGCAAAAAGGAATCAACATCACCCACGTCAGGCGCGGCACCCGCGAGGGTTTCAAGGCGGGCGCGCTCGCTCACGGCCTGACCCTCACGAGCGCCCCGTTCGTCGCGATCTTCGACGCCGACTTCGTGCCCCTGTCCGATTTTCTGCGCCGCACCGTAGGCGTTTTCGACGACGCGCGTATTGGCTTCGCGCAGGCTCGCTGGGGCCATCTCGACGAGGGTTACTCGTGGTTCACGCGCCTCCAGGCGCTCGCCATCGACTTCCACTTCTTGATCGAGCAGGCGGTGCGCTCGGACCGCGGCTACTTCACCAACTTCACCGGCACGGCGGGCGTGTGGCGGCGCGAGACGATCGACGACGCGGGCGGCTGGAGTGCGGCCACCCTGACGGAAGACCTCGATTTGAGCTACCGCGCACAGCTCCGCGGCTGGCGCGCCGCCTACATCGATGACCTCGTCGTGCCTGAGGAGCTGCCTGTGTCGATCGATGCCTACCGCCGCCAGCAGTCGCGATGGGCGACCGGCAGCTTTCAGTCCGCCTTCCTATTAATGGGCCCGGTCCTGCGCAGCTCCAATCGCGTGGCGGTCAAGTTTCAGGCCGCCGTGCACCTGGTCGCTTACGGCGTCGGGCCTGTCATGCTGCTCCAGCTCGCCTGCTACCCGTTTCTGCTGGTCATCTACTCCCAAAGCCACGTCGACGTGCCCTGGCAGCTCGAGGATGCGTTCCTGCTTGCCATCGCAGTCAGCGCCTCCCCATGGATCGGGTTCATGGTCGCCCAGACGCGTCGAGGCCGGCCGTGGTGGGCGGGCGTGCCTGCGGTGCTCTGCCAGCTCGTGGGTGCGGGGATGTCGTTCAACGCTCTTCTAGCGCTCGGCCGCGCGACCAGGCGAGGCGGCGAGTTCGTGCGCACGCCCAAGTACCGCATCGTCGAGCGCGGCCAGGAGTGGCGCGACCAGGCCTACGTTCGCGTCGGCGACCCCAAGACCGCCGTCGAGGCCGTGCTCGGGCTGTCGGCGCTCGCGATCGTGCCGGTGGCCCTGGTCGCGAGCCAATACCTGGTCGCCATTTACTCGAGCTTGTTCGCGGCCGGCTTCCTCACCGTGGCGGCGCTCAGCCTGGCCGACCTCCTCCAGGTCGTAACGCTGCGCCGCATGGGCCGGCGCGCCCTCGGGCGGCTGCGGGCCGCGGCCCCTGCCGCCGGCTTGATCGGTTTGTGCGGGCTGCTCCTGGTCGTCGCCGCGCAGATGGCAGAACCGTTCGAGGATGGCTATGGGCACTGGCTGATCGCTGCCAACCTTGACTCGACCGGACACCTCCACGATCCCCTGTTCGGTATGGAGGACACCTGGCTGCCTGGCTATCACGTGCTTGCTGCGGCGGTGCTTCGCGTCTTTGGGTTGTGGCAGCTCGGCGCGCTGAAGGTCCTCGGCGCGATGCTCGGCCTGGCGACGCTCACGTGCGTCTATTGGATCGCGCCCAACGTCCGCCAGGGACGGCTCGCGGTGATTCTTCTCGCGCTCAATCCCGTCTTCCTTTTCACGTCGGGCTCCGCGGTCGTCGAGCCGCTGATGACTGCCTTGCTCGCCGGCGCGTCACTGGCCGCGATCAAGCGCAAGATGCGATTGGCCGCCCTGCTCGCTGCCCTCGCCGCCGTCACCGCCACCAAGGCGTGGATCTGGATCGGCGCCGCGGTCGGTGTGCTTGTCCTCGAGCAAGTTGTCGCGGGGCTCAGGAAGCGGAGTGCGCACTCCATTCCGGCGGCGGCATGGGCGGTGCCGGCCCTCGCCTTGCTCGTAGTGTTGCAATTCGGCTACCTGCCGGCCACGCATTCGCTGGCGCGCGGCTCCACCGAGGTGCTGTCCGCCGCCGCCCGCGGCAGCGTCGCGGCAACGGGCATCGCACGGCTGGTGCAGCTCGCGACGTCTTACGGGCTGGCGGCCCTGCCTTTGTTTGCACTCGGCATTGTCGGCCTGGTCGGTGCCATCCGCCGTCCCGAAACAGCCGGCGGTCCAGCCGTGATCCGTTTTCTCCACGTACCGGCCCTCGTCTATCTCACCACGGTTTTCGCGCTCGTCGGGGCAGGCGCGTACACGGGGAGCCATCGATACCTGTACCCGGCGCTGCCGTCCCTAGCCCTGCTGGCGGCGGCTGCGCTCGACCGGCAGCCGGCCGTGGCCCGTGTCGGTGCCGCCGCGGCCGGCGCACTGCTGGCCGTCGCTTTCCTCCCGGTCTTCTTCAATTTCGCGGCCGGCAACAACGGGCTCATCGCCGCAGGTCACGCTGCGGCCGGCCAGAACGGAATGCTGATCACCGACTCCCCGGTTGTCGCCTACTACAGCCACAGGCAGCCGGCCGAAATCGCCGGCTCACAGGTCCTGCCGCCCGACCGCCGCCTGGCGGTCAGCTGGATGAGCGCCAATGGAGTCAACGCGCTCGTGCTCGAGGGCATCAGCTACTACAGAGCGACGTCGCTGTTCCCCGACCTGGCGAGCGGCCACGCGAGCCCACCTTTCGGGCCTCTCGGCGAGCAGGCGCACTACCAGGTTGCGGGCGGCAAGCCGGTGTTCGCCTACCGATTCGGATCGGAGCTGCAGACGCAGTCGATCTATCCAGGAGTCGCTGCATGCATCGAGGGCGATACCGGAACGGGAAAGACTGCGTTCCTCGCCAAGGGAGTCGTCCTGGAGGTGGCCGGTGTCGAAGTAGCGGGAGAGGGCATGGGCCTCGGCGTCCCGATCGTCCACTACGCGGACGGATGGGTCTACTCGCGCACAGCGAAGACCGACGACATTCCCACTCTGACGACTACGACCTGGAAGCGGACCTACACGCTCGACGAGATCGGCGGCGACGCCGCGCACGCTTACGCCTTCGACCCGATCGAGTCGCGCGGCCAGATCGAGGTGACGTACACCGTCGACGCCATCGGCATTCGGGTTGCCGTCAAAGTGCTGTCACTAGCGCCCGGCTTCACCGAGGTCGGCGTACTCAACGAGCAGTCGGCGGCCTTCAACGACTTCGCCGCCGACAAGAGCCCGACCTTGGTCGATCGCAACTTTGGCAACTGGGTGCCTGTTACCGGCGCCTGGGCGCGCCTGCAGTCGAAGAGTCTCGGCGTGCAGTACTGGCTGCCCTTCATTGCCGGTGCCCAGATGCATGGGGGACGCGAGCTGGTTCCGCCTGACTTCAACTGGGCCGGCCTGGACTACGTGTTCGGACCGTCGTTCACCGGCACGTCTTACGTGATCCTGGTTCAGGCAGCGAGGTGAGAGAGTTGGAACGAGCTGACGTCGTTCTCGTATATCCGCAGCGAGCTCCGAAACAGGGACGTCACTGGATCATGCCGTCGCTCGGACTGATGTACCTGGGCGCGGCGCTGCGTCGTGCCGGCTATTCGGTGCGCCACATCGACCACACCTTCCTCGAGCGGGCAGAGGTCGTGGCCGAGATCGACCGTCTCAAGCCGTCGGTGATCGGCATCTACTGCATGATCACGATGCAGGACGAGGCCTTTTCACTCGCCGACCAGGTCCGCGACAAGGCGCTGACCGTAGTCGGCGGCCCCTATCCATCGGGTGAGCCGGACACTTTCGTCGATCAGTTCGACCTCGTCGCGGTCGGCGAGGGCGAAGAGACGATCGTCTCGATCATGGACCACCTCGACGACCGGCGGTTTGAGGAGATCCCTGGCCTTGTGTTCAAGCGCGCTGGCGAGATCGTGCGCACGACTCCGCGCGTCCGCAGCAAGGACATGTCGCACCTGCCTCTGCCCTACCGAGGCGACATCCCGAACGCCGAGTACATCGCCTACTGGCGCAAGCACTGGAAGGACGCGACCACGCCGCTGATGTCGACGCGCGGCTGCCCGTTCCGATGTGACTTCTGTCACAAGTCGGTCTTCGGCGACCTGTTCAGCGCGCGGCCGGTCGAATCGGTCGTCGCAGAGATGCGCGAGATCGCCGAGCTCGGTTACGACCACATCTGGATGTCGGACGACCTGTTCACGCTCAACTACAAGCGCACCTTCGAGCTGGCCGAAGCGATCGAGAAGGAACATCTCCCTTTGACCTGGGAGTGCCTGAGCCGAGTCACGCACGTCGACCAGGCGCTGTTCGAGCAGATGCATCGCGCCGGCTGCAAGCGAATCTTCTTCGGCATCGAGTCGGGCGACGAGAACGTGTTGAAGGAGATGAAGAAGGGCATAACGCCCGACCAGGCTCGGGCCGCCGTCGAGGCATGCGTCGCCGCCGGAATCAAGGCTGCCGGATTCTTCATGGTCGGATACCTGGGCGAGACCACCGACTCGCTGATCCGCAGCATCAATTTCTCGAGCAGCCTGCCGCTCGACTACGTGAGCTACACGATCGCCTACCCGCTGCCCGGCACAGGGTTCTACGAGCGCGTCCGCGAGCGCCGGCAGCGAGGCGAGTGGCACAAGGTCCGGCACAACCGGCTGCTGTTCAACACCGACTTCTCGGAGAACAAGCTGCGGGCGGCGATCATGAAGGGGGCCATCCAGCATCGCCTGAACAAGATGCATCTACGACCTGCGGCCAGAGCTTTCCAGCTCGCCACGGACCCAGTGCTACGCGCGCTCAGATAGCCGCCGTTTTGGCAGCTCTCGCGATTGCATGCGGCGCCGCGTCCCCGGTCGCCTCGGCGCATGCGTATCCGCAGACCGGACTGGTGCTGCTGTCTTTGCAAGACGGGAGTGAGCAGGGTTCGGCGTCAGTTGGTAGCGACCCCGTCGCGGTGACGGTTGCCGATGACGGCAAGATGGCCTTCGTGGCGGACAGTGCCCCGGGCGACGTTTATGGGGTGCGCCTGCCCGGCCTTCAGGTGGCGTGGAAGCAACACGTCGGCGGTGCGCCTTTTGGCCTGCTCGTTCATCGAGGCCGGCTGTTCGTGAGCCTGTTCGACGGCGCTGCCGTGCTGGAGCTCGAGCCCTCCACCGGGACAAAGCTCGCCTCGGATCCTGTCCCTCAAGGCCCCGCGGCGATGACCGTCGATGGAGCGGGTGACGTCGTCGTCGCGGGCACCCGGGGACAGTTGAGCGTGCTGGGCGGCGGCCAGCTGGCGGCGGGCAACGGTTTCGCGGTGGCCTTTGCTGGTGGGCGCCTCTGGTCTGCCGATTACGAAAGAGCCCAGCTCGTACCCGCCGGCGACGACCATCGGGTGGGGATGCCCGTGCGCCTCTCTCCGTTCTGGCTCGCGCCAGGCGCAGGCGACACGCTCCTCATCGCGGCCGAAGGTGCGGCTGAAGACACCGACCCCGGTGGTGTGTTCTCCTTCGACACTGCTACCGGCCGCTTCGAAACGCTTGCTACCCCCAAGGACCCAGACCAGGTGCTGCAATCCGGATCGACCATCTTTGTCGCTGCTCACGGTGAGCGCGACGTGCTCGCGATTCGCAACGGAAGCCCCGGCGGGTGGGCGCGTGGCGCCGCCGCGGTCGGGCTGGCGGCGGATCCACGGCTTGGCCTCCTCGTCGTCGCGGTCAACGCCCATGAGTGAGGCCTGGGCGAGCGTCTTCCGCATAACCGTCGGTCTCTACTGGCTGTACTTCGCCAGCACCAAATGGCAGGGAGTCGGGTGGGTCAGGGACCTGATGCAGGCGGCCGGACCTTCCAACCCGATCCCCGGGCTCCGTGATCTCCTCGCCCAGGTCGTGGCACCGAACTGGTTTTTCTTCGCGGTCGCCCAGACTGCCGGTGAGACTTTGGTGGCGATTCTGTTGATCGTCGGCTTGGCCACGCGGTGGGCCGGCATCCTGGGTTTGCTGCTGGCGACCGGTCTTGCGCTCTCGGTCGGATTCGAGGTCAAAGACGACGGCTTCCGATGGCTCTATTACCTCGGCGTGCTGGTCAATGCACAGGTCATCGCCTCTGGGGCGGGCCCCATCGCGCTGGCGCGATTCAGCTGGGTGCCCGCCTATCTCCGCTGACCGGTTCGCCGCTCAGTACACCGCGCTTCGCCGGCGTGAGGGATGGATCGGCCCCAGCGGCAGGGAGGATCCAGATGGCGGTGACCCGCACCTCTGGGCCCGCCGGCTGCAGTCGGTTTCTAGAGCCGCGGCCGCGCTCAGGCGCGAATGGGCAGGACGTGGGCGGCCGGTCTTGCTCGACATCGGTGCAGGGGGTGGCTGGGCTGCCCGATACCTGCGTTACGCCGACGTCATCGCGATCGACCTGCTCGACGCAGAGGACCGGCCTGGCCAACTGCGAGTGCGAGGCGATATGCGGCGTTTGCCCGTCCGTGACGCCTCGGTCGATGCCACGCTTTATGCCGCATCGCTCCACTACGCCCCCGTCGAGGAGTCGATCCGCGAATCAGCTCGCGTGCTCCGGCCCGGCGGCGTGCTCGTCGCGGTGGACAGCCCGATGTATCCCGACCGCCGTGCACAGGCGCAGGCCAAGGCGCGGTCGGCCAGGTATTACGCCAACGCCGGATTCGCGGAGCTCGCCGAGCACTACCACCCCATCGACGTCAGGTCGCTGCGCGCCGCGCTGGCGGATACGGGCTTTGCGGTCATGCGTCTGGACGTTGGGGGGAGCGGCGTCCGATGGTGGGAGCGCTGGCGGCTAGGCCCGTCGTTCTTGATGGCGAGGCTGGATCGGGGTCAAGCCTGAAGCGCAGTTTCCGCGTTACCCTTGACGGCCATGGGCGTCGACCAGGAGGGTTACGGCTTCCCCGAGCACCAGCGCACGATCGCGCGACTCATGGATGACGTGCGCATACTCTCGCCGTCAGGCGTGGAGCGCGTCGCGCAGGGTTGGGACACGCACGTCGGTGAGCACGGGCTGCCCGAGTTCCGCCAGGCTGAGAAGGCAGCCCTGCAGGCTATCGAGGCTGCGGACCGCGGTCCGGCCTGGGACGAGGTCCGGCGCACGCTCTTCGGCATGACCGAATCCGGCTCCGCGCTCATCTCCTGGCGGGCAGAGCATGGCGAGATGGGCCACAAAGCCGAGAACGCGGCGTTCGCGGCGGCATTGGGCCTTCTCGCGGACGGGCTGTTGCCCAAACAGCAGCAGCAGACGTTGCTCCGCCCAATGGCGGAAGCCCTCCCGTGGCTGCTCCAGGAGTAGTGCTGCTCAGGTAGCAGGCGTGGGCATCAGCTCCGACAGGTCGACCGCCGGGTCGGCGAGCGTCTTTTCGTCGATCCGCTTACCGGCTTCGATCAGCTTGCCCCCGACCTCGTTGGTCTTCGTGTCGTTCAGCGAGAGCACGGCCCGAATCAGCCCTCCGCGAAGGTAGAAGACGGAGAAGGTCAGCTTTTCCTTGTCGCCCCGCCAGACGGCTTGATCACCGCCGGAGGCGTGGCCGCGATACTCGAGGCTGACGTCGTACTGGTCGGACCAGAAGTAGGGGAGTCTCGTCACCGGTGCGAAGCCGGAAGCGATCGATACCGCGATGCCACGACCGTGGTGCTTGGCGACCTCCCAGTGCTCCACGCGAATCGCCTCACCGAGCACAGGGTGCTGGTGCAGCGCGATGTCACCCGCGCAGTACACGTCATCGGCGGCCCGTAGGCCTTCGTCCACGCGCACCCCGGTGCCTTCGATCGACAGCGCCAGCGCCCTGGGCACGTCGAGGTTGGGATCGATGCCGATCGCGATCAGGACCAGATCCACGTCTTCGCGCTTTCCGTCGGACAGGGTCACCCCGGTCACCCGGCCGCCGTACGTGTGCCAGTCCTTGACCGTGGTGCTCGTGCGCACGTCGACACCATGGGAGCGATGGATGGAGGCGTAGAGCTCTCCCACCTCGGTGCCGAGCGCCCGGGCGAGCGGCACCGGCGCCGACTCCACCATCAGCACCTCCTTGCCAAGATGCCTTGCCGACGCACCGACTTCGGCGCCGATGAACCCCGCCCCGACCAGCAGGAGCCTGGAGCCCCGCTTGAGCGCCTCGCGCAACGCCTGACTGTTGCGCAGCGACCGCAGGGTCATGACGTTGTAGGAATCGGGTGCATCGGATATTCGCCGGGGGGTGCCTCCTGTCGCCACGACGAGCGTGTCGAACTTGACCTCGTCCCCGCTCTGCAGCGCGAGGGTGCGCTCGGGCCGTGAAGCCCCCACCACACGCTGCTGAAGCCGAAGCTCGATCCGCTCATCGGCGTATTCGGCCTCCTCGTGCAGGTACACCTTGTTCAGCTCGACCTCGCCCCTGAGAAACTCCTTGGACAGATACGGCCGGTCGTAGGGCCTGTCGCCGTCGGCGCTGAGGATCACCACGTCGCCGTCGAAGCCCCTTTTCCGCAGCGCGAACGCCGCTGCGTCCCCGGCGCCCCCACCTCCAACGATCACTACTCGTTTCGCGGTCACCGCCCGGCCTCCTGAACAATGCGATTCTGACTTAACACCCGACCGCCAGACTTGCCAGCCCGCGACTGAAAAAATCATCTCTTAATCTGTGATGGGGGTCAAAGTTGGTCTTAGAATTTCGGCCACGATCGAGCCCGGTCACCGGGCATCGTGAGGAAAGGAGAGGGGATTTCATGTCGTTTGCGAGGGTACGCACCCTCTGTGCGCGCGCGGCTGTTTTGGCGCTATCCGCGCCTCTCCTCGTCGCTGGGTCTGTACCAGCCGCGAGCTTCGGCCATGCGATGGTGCCGGCGGTCGACGCCGAGTCCCAGGTCGACTTCTACGCGGACTCTGAGGCCGACGGGACCATCACCTTGCCCCCCTGTCTGAAATCGATCCCACTCGGCTGCTTTACGCCTCAGACTATCCGCGCCGCGTACGGCATTCAGGCCATGCTGGAGCAAGGCATCAATGGGGCCGGCCGAACCATCGTCATCATCGACGCCTTCCAGAGTCCGACGCTCGATACAGATGTCGCGACATTTGACACTCTGTTTGGGCTTCCGCCGATCCACCTGACCAAGCACCCCATGGTCGGTATCCCACCCTGGGACCCCGACCCTAATAAGCCTCAGCTCTCTTTTTCGAAGGAGATAACGATCGACGTCGAGTTGGCCCACGTCGCGGCACCGGAGGCGGCGATCGTATTGGTCGAAGCCAGCAGCGAAAAGGACACCGACCTGGTGGCCGCGACGCAGTTTGCGGTCGACAACAATCTTGGCGACGTCATCACCCAGAGCTTCGGTGAGGCGGAGATGTGCGCCAGCCAGGCGGTGCTCGAACAGCAGCACGCGGTCTTTGAGAAGGCCGCCGAGATGGGAATCACAGTGTTTGCGTCGTCCGGTGACAAGGGGGCCGCAAGACAGGCTTGCGATGGTAGTAAGACCCTGGTGTTCAGCGCTTCTACCCCCGCGTCCGATCCTGGGGTCACGGCAGTGGGTGGCACTCGCCTGGTGGCGGGCAAAGAAGGAGCGTATATGTCAGAAACGGCCTGGAATACGCCAGCGCCCCCTGCTATCGCGGGCGCAAGCGGCGGCGGCTTCAGCACCCTATATCGCCGCCCCAGCTATCAGGCCCCTCTCCAAAAGGACAACAACAAAGCTCGGGGGGTGCCCGATGTAGCCTATAACGCTGATCCTGGCAAGCCTTTCCTGGTGATTTACAACGGACGAGGCGCATTTGCCGCCGGAACGAGCGCCGGCACCCCGCAGTGGGCGGCAATCGTGGCCCTTGCCGACCAGGCCGCGGGTCACCGCCTGGGATCGATCAACAAGACGCTCTATCACATCGGCAAGAGCGACGCCTACAGCACCGCCTTCAACGACGTCACCGCGGGCAACAACACCTTCATGGGCATCGCGGGATACGACGCCAAACCTGGCTGGGATGCCGTGACCGGCCTGGGTTCGCCCAATGTCGCGAACCTGATCCCGCTCCTGATCGATGGCAAAGGGTAGCGGCACCAAGCAGTCGCCCTGGCAGCTGACGACCCCCAGCGGGTCGTCCGAGTACCAGATGTACAAGGACGAATCAGTCAGTCCGCCCGCGCTCGTGTGCACTGTCGGCCAGACCGAGCTGCGTTATCAAGCGCGCGCGATCGAAGACCTCCACAAGATGCTCAAGGCAAACGGCGGCTGGGTGCTCCTTGGGAGCGCGGACGAGCAGAAGCCCGCCGCCGAGGGGACTGTCGAGGCCTGGGGCCGCTCATCCAAGAACCCCGTCGGTGGGTGGTACGGATTGAGGAAGGGCTATCGGGGACGTTTCGGGATGTACATGCCGCCACTGCTCGAGACGCTCGGCCTGGCCGAGGTCGAGCACAATCCGAAGAACAACCGGATGAGGGCGCTCTAGAGGTTCCTAACCGGGACCGGGTGCATCCAGCGATGCACGTCGGGCGCCGCGCCACGCTGGATGTCGACAAGCGCCTGGCGTAACCGCATCGAGATCGCGCCTGGCTCCCCATTGCCAACCGGCCACGACCCGCGCGCCGACTTCACCGCGCCGACCGGCGTGATGACCGCGGCGGTGCCGCACGCGAAGACTTCGGTGAGGGAGCCGTCGGCACAGCCCGCTTGCCACTGTTCGACGCTGATGCGACCTTCCTCGACCTCATAACCGAGGTCTTTGCCGAGCGACAGCAAGGCGTCTCGAGTGACGCCTGGCAGCAGGGTGCCGGTGAGGTTCGGGGTCAGCAGTCTCGCCCTGGCTCCGCTGCCGAAGACGAAGAAGAGGTTCATGCCACCCATCTCCTCAACCCAGTGGTGCTCGATCGCATCGAGCCAGACGACCTGGTCGCAGCCCTGCTGGGCCGCCTGCGCCTGCGCCAGCAGGCTGCCTGCATAGTTGCCGCCTGTCTTGGCCTCGCCGGTTCCGCCCGGCGCGGCCCGGATGAAGTCCTCCGACAGCCATACGGTGACCGGCTTGACGCCGGAGGGAAAGTACGAAGCGGAGGGCGAGGCGATGAGCACGAACGTGACCTCATCCGACGGATGCACGGAGAGGTTGACCTCGCTCGCGTACATGAACGGCCGGAGGTAGAGGCTGTGCTCGACCTCGACTGGCACCCAGTCGGCGTCCAGACCCACGACGAGGTCGATGGCCTCGACGAAGGCCGCTTCAGGGAGCTCGGGCAACGCCAGCCTGCGAGCTGATCGTTGGAATCGCCTTGCATTGGCTTCGGGGCGGAAGACCGCGATCCGGCCGTCCTGCTGCCGGTAGGCCTTGAGGCCTTCGAAAACCGCCTGCGCGTAATGCAGGACTGAGGTTCCCGGATCCATCGACAGCGGTCCGTAGGGACGGACCTCAGCGTCATGCCAACCGCGGGCGCGGTCCCATCTGGCGACAGCCATATGCTCGCTGAACACTTTTCCGAATCCCGGGTTGGCGAGGATGTGCGCGCGCTCGGCCGCCGGCAGGCGCCGCGCCGCCGGCTGGACCTTGAAGCTGATACCAATCGTGGTGGCGCTCACGACTCAAGTTTGAGGCAAACAATGGGGGCCGAACCTAGGGCTCGGCCCCGCGAGAGGAAGGAAGGGGTTGCTTAGGAAACGATCGCAGGTGCTGGGCGCGGTTCCGACCGTCGCTCGACCGGTGCGTCCACGAGCACCACGACGCTGGCGACGGGGCCGATCAACGATCCCGGAGCGGTGAAGAGCCTCAACACCGGGTGCCGACCGGGCGGCGAGGCCCGCGGGGGCGCGGGTGCCTTCACCACCTCGTCCAGCATCTGTGCCAACCCCAACTCCAGGAACCGGTCAAAGTCATTCATCTGTAGGGGAAACGCCTCCTGCAAACGGAGTACCCATCCCCCAGCCCCGAAGTGGGTCTGCTGCTACCTAAGCCGCGGCGCTTGGGGTCTCACGATCGTCGAGCTCGTGAGCCAGCTTGACCAGCTTCAGGCGGAGGGGGCCAGGGCCGAGGAACCTGGCGGCCAGCACAACAATCGGCCGGACGACTGGCCGGGCGTTGACGACATCGTTGGCCAGCCTCGGTATCCTCGCCCCCATTCTTACTTACGAAACGCCTCGAGCCTTCCGAGTATTGGAGGCGGTTAGAGGGCGGGGGTGCAGAACAGGCAACGGGTGGCGTGCGCCGGGATGTTGCTCAGGCACCGCGGGCACTGCATCATCTCCGGCTCCGGAACCGGCGCCGGCTCGTACCGAGCCTTGAACTTTGCGTACGGAGACACGACGAAGAAGTAGAGGACCGCCGCGATGATGACGAACGCGATCAGCACGTTGATGAAGTCGCCGATCAGGAACTTGCTGTGATTGAGGGTGAAGTAGAGCCCTGAGAAGTCCGGCTTGCCGAACAGCGCGGCGATGATCGGGGTGATCAGGTCTTTGACGAACGCTACGACGACAGTGCCAAAGGCGATGCCGATGACGATGCCGACCGCCATGTCGACGAGGTTGCCTCGGAGCAAAAAAGTCTTGAAACCGCTCGCCATGCCGCCCTCTCCTTTCACTTTCACCGGTTCCCTAACGTTCAGCGCTGCTCTCATTTAACCTTCACCACTCTTCTCAAGCTACTGGTTGCTGTGGGCTCCAACCTCCGGACGGATCGACATGGCGCATCAGCTGTCGCTTGCGGCTCCACAGCCGCTGGATGAGCTCCTTCCTTTGAGACGCGGCACTTCCCACAAACACGCCGAGGTCGAAGAGTTCGGCGGGGGATAAAGGCGCCAGCCACTCGTCGCTGAGGGCCGGTCTCGCGAGCTGCGCTATGGCTCGGTTCAAGCGGGCGAGCTCAAAGACATTGCCACCCGCAAACTCGAAAGGTCCCTGACTCAACTCCGGCTGCCCTTGCGCATCTCGCTCCGCGTCATGAGGCCTCACTGAAGCAACCAGCGAGGGCCTTTGCTTGCAGAAACGCGGTGCCCATCGCGAGTACCGGACGAACTCATCACGAATGTGAGCCCTGTCAGTAAAATCGGCGCGGGGTGAGTGTAGGCTCCTGACATTGGAGACCACAGGAATTTCAGAGGACGCGGTCTGGGACCGTCTCGAGGCATTTCAGACGGTGTCCTCCGACATGGCCGGCGCGCAGAACCTCGCCGAGCTCGCAGACAAGGCTCTGGGGCTCGCGCTCGACTTGACCGGGGCATCGGTGGCTTTCATCGGCCTCGTCGACGAGGCCGGCAAACGTCAGGAGGTCTTCTCCCGGGCCGCTGAGGCTGGGACCTCCGTGACCCGCGTGGAGATCGACGAGCTGTTCGCCGCCGCAGCCAAGAGCACCACGCCGGCGCGAAGGGCCCCACTCGTGCCGGATCACGGCCTGAACGACTACGTCGGCCTGCCCTTGATGGCAAGCGGGAAGGTCATCGGCATGATGGGAGTTGCCGGCGGCAGCGTCTACACCGTCGTCCAGCGCCAGGGCATCGCCATCCTCGTCAACCAGGTCGCAGCCGCCATGGAGACGCATCTCTTGCAACAGCGGAGGCAGGAGCTGGTCGAAGCCTTGGTCAACACGAGGGCCGAGCTCGATCGGAGCGAGCAGCACCGGGTCCTCGGTGAGGCGCGCGCCCAGGCGGCCCTGCGGATCGAAAAGGCGCATGGGCTGGCCCTCGATGCCTTGCTCGCCGTCTCCAACCACGCACGGACTGGAGCCGCCTTCAGTGATTTCTACCGCGACCTCACCAGGAGCGTGGCTGCGCTGGTCGGAGCCGCGAAGGTGCTGTTCTGGCAGGTGAACGAGAACAGAACCTTGACCCCGATACCCGGCGCCCATGGTATCGATGAAGCATTCATCGCCCGACTGTATCCAGCGCCCGCCGAGCCTTTCGGCAGCGACCTCGCCAGCCAGGTCGTGTACCAAGACCTGGTCTTCAGGGCGTCCAACGAAGACGGTGACTCGCCTCACGCTCATGTCCTCGAGGTGCTCGGCGTTTCGAGCGCGATCAGCGTGCCGTGGCGCGCCGGCGACCAACGGCTCGGCTTGGTCGCCGCGTATGACGCCGTCAACCGCGAGGGTTTCTCGATGGAGGATGCGTGGGTCCTCCAGATGGCCGGCCTGGCTGCAGGACTGGTTTGGCAGCTGAAGCGAGCGGAGTCGGACCTCAGCAGCACCATCTACCGGCTGCAGAGAGTCGACGAAGCGCGACAGCTTCTCCTGAGGAACATGACGACCGCAGTCGACGAGGCCCGCCGCCGTTTCGCCAACGAGCTGCACGATGACGCCTTGCAGAAGCTGACCGGCGCCGAGCTGCACCTGCAGCGAAGCGATCAGCTCGCGCCGCCGGTGGTAGCAGCTCGCGAGCTGCTCGACCAGGCGGAACAAGCCCTGCGCAAGGTCTTGTTCGACGTGCGGCCTCCCACGCTTGAGGTACCGGGCGGATTTGAGGACACGATCAGAGACCGAGTCACGATCATGCGCAGTATCACGGGGATCGAAGCCGAGCTCGACTTCAACGTTCCCGACGACCAGCCGATCGAGATCAAGTCAATCGTCTTCCGGCAGGTGTCGGAAGCGCTGACCAACGTCGAGAAGCACGCGGCGGCAACCCGCGTCCAGGTCACCCTGCGTCAAGACGACGGCGGGATCCGGGGCCAGGTCGTCGACAATGGTCGCGGTTTCGTGGTCGCCGATCGCGACCACCTGCCCGGACACCTTGGCCTCCTCGCTCTTCAGGAGCGCGCCCTGCTGGCAGGTGGATGGTGCGAGGTCACGAGCGAGCCGGGAGCCGGCACCAGGGTCGAGTTCTGGGTGCCGTCCCCCGAGTGACCGAAAGTCAGATTCGTGTCCTCATCGTCGAGGACCACCAGGTGGTTGCGGACGGACTCTCCGCGCTGCTCAACGATCAGCCGGACATGATCGTGGTCGGCAGCGCTGCCTCGGTGGTGGACTCAATCTCGCGGGCGCAGGACCTGAAGCCGGACGTGGCCCTGGTCGACTTCCGCCTGACCGACGGCACGGGGGCTGATGCTGGAGTGGGCATCCGTCAGGTCAGACCCGATACCAAGCTCATCTTCCTGACGCGTGAGGACAGCGACGCCGCCCGCTTCGCCGCGATCGAAGCCGGCGCGAGCGCGTTCATCCACAAGTCACAGGCCGCGGCAGAGGTTGTGCACGCCATCCGCACAGTCGCCGCCGGCGGAACCCTGTTCACCCCGCGCACGATCGCGACGCTGCTCAACCGGCGTCGCGAGATGGACTCGCAGCTCGAGAGCCTCACCCCGCGCGAGAAGGAGGTGCTGCGGCTGATGGCCGAGGGCACCTCCAGCCGTGAGATCGCCGCCAGGCTTGGGATCAGCTACACGACAGTACGCACCCACATCCGCAGCCTCGGCAGCAAGCTTGGGGTCCACTCCAAGCTCGAGGCGATCGTCAAAGCGAGAGAGCTGGCGCTGATCGAGTAGGCGCTAACTGCCGGCGACGCGGCGCCTTCCGGACGCGCGACCCAGCACCCGAAGGCTTGGCGTAGGCCTCGGCTGGCCCGCCAGCAGCCGGGCCTCCTTATGGCGTCGTTTGTCCTCATAAAGGTCGCTGTCCGCGGCTTCGTAAACCCCCTGCCAGTCGTGCCCCGGTCGCCAGGCCCCCAATCCGATGCTGACCGCAACCCGATCGGCCGATCTCGCGGCCAGGCCTGCCTCGCCAACCGCCGCCTGCAGCCGGGCAGCCACGTCCCGCGCACGCTCGAGCTCCGTTTCCGGCATCGCGACCCCGAATTCGTCTCCTCCAATGCGGGCGCAGATGTCAGACGTACGCACCACCCGCTGAAGCTGCTGGGCGACGAGCCGGAGCGCGACATCGCCGGCCCGGTGCCCCTGGCGGTCATTGATCCGTTTCAGGTTGTCCAGGTCGATCAACATCAAGGAGAGCTTTCGGTTGTGTCGCTCGGCCAGCGCAACCTCTCGCTCCATGATCCTCTCGAACTCGCGGCGGTTGGCCAATCCGGTCAGGTGGTCGGTACGAGCCTCACTCGAGAACTGGCGCGCGCGGTCGAGCGCGATCGCGACCTGGTCTGCGACGGCGGCCATGAACAGCAGGTCCGAGGCCCCGAAGACACGAGGCATCTTCGTGCCGACAGTGAGCACACCGACCACCCGGCCCTTGACCCTCAACTGGGCGCGGAGCGCGTTCCATCCGTCACCGAGACCGCGCTCGACGCGCGACTCAGAGCGCCCGATGGCGGTGACAGAGGCCTTGACATGCGGGCCTGTCTCACGTGTGAAGTCATCGATCTCCTGCAGCTCGAGGCCGCAGACGTGGACGAGCCTGAAGGCAGCTCGCTCTTTCAACCACAGTGCGCCGGCGTCCAGGTGCAGGGCCGCCAGGCTCTCGACCAGCGCCACCTCCGACGTCTCGCCGACATCGAGCGATCGGCCCATCGAGGTCACGACCGCGGCGAGCCCATACAGCTCGTTCTCGCGGGTGCGATGTTCCGCATCGAGATGTTCGAGGTATCCACGCACGACACAGGTCGTGAGGCGTTCGACCACATCCTCGAGGCGGTGTTCCGCGAGCGCGACGATCTCGTCGCGCTGCGTCGCGTCTTCGATCGGCTGGGAGATGAGCTCGATGGTCGCGCGGCGGTAGACGGCCAGCAGATCGATCAAGGCCTCGAGTGGAACGCCCTGCGCCGCTTTGAGGCGTCCAAACTCTCGCGTTTGCTGCTCGCGGTCGGACCACGGAACCTCGACATCGGATCGCAGTGAAGTCAGCAGGATGTCGATGTAGTCTGCCGAGGTCGAGATGAGGTCGTCTCCGGTCTTCTCGCTCAAGCGCACGAGCTCTGGCGAGCGGGCGCGGATCACCTTCAGCGCTTTGCGGCCGGTTTGCGCCGCGTCCGCCGCCAGTCCGGCAGCAAGCGCGCTGAGCACATCGCCTTGCTGGCTGCCAAAAGTACCGCCAAAGCTTGGACTCATCCTTCTTGGACAACGCGGGGCGCAGAGCCCATTACCTGAACTCGAACCTGATTCGGGCATACCTCAACTGTGTGAGCCAAAATCCGCCCAACCGTACGGTGACCCGATGGGCCTCTTGGAGTGAGATTAAGCGCGGGGAAGCGCTAGGGCGCCACCCACTGCTTCAAGGGGGTGATTCGCGACAGATGCTGAATAAACTCCAGGAACCGGTCGATTCGGCCGACGAGCGCGAACTGAAGCCGAGATACAAGCCAGGCGACGAGGCTGACTTCGAGCGTCTCTACCAGGCGTCGTACGGCAAGATCCTCGGCACGCTTACCGCCATGCTCGGCGATCGGGCCGCGGCTGAGGATTGCGCCCAGGATGCGTTCGAGCGGGCCTACAAGAAGTGGAGCACGTGGAAGCCCATCGCTCCGGCGGAAGCCTGGGTGCACCGCATCGCGATCAACGCCGCGGTCTCACACCAGCGCAAGATGCGGCTCCGAGAGGTGGGCGAGATCATTCGCCGCATCGGGCGCCCAGAGCTAGCCCCAGATCCGCAGGATCACGTCGAGCGGCGAGACCTCGCCGAGGCGCTTGCCAAGCTGCCGCCGAAACAAGCGGCGGCCATTGTGCTCCGCCACTACCACGGCTACACGAACCGAGCGATCGCGCAGGCGCTGCGGATACCAGAACGCACGGTCGCCTCGCGGCTGGCAGTCGCCAAGGATCGACTGCGCGTGATGCTGCGGCACTACTACAGCGACGAGGTGGTAGGCGAGCCCGGGCTGGTGGCGACAGCCGACTGAGGCGCCAGCGAACCCCGGCCGCCCAGCCGATCTCCCACGGATCGTGAGGTGTTCTGATGCAAGCCAGGTTCGACAAGCAAGGCAATAGGCTCCCGGACACAGGGCACGGATGCGGCTGCCAGCTCTGCGCCGACTCCAATGCGCCGCGCTACGAGCGGAGGCGTTCGGAGCGTGATTCGGCGTGGAGCCCGCTGCGACGCCGTCTCGTAAGTGCTCTGCGAAGCCTGGCGCCGAACCGCCCCGAGACCGCCTAGCCAAGCCTGTTACAGCTCTCCGCTGAGCCGTGACCACAGCGTTTGGTCGAGAATGGCTGAATGGAAGAAAGGAGCGAGGAGCAGGTCATCAGCCGGCTCTTCGATCTCGAGAACGGCGGCCTCGCGGCACAACGAGCTGAGCTGACCGGCGAACGATTCCTTTCATTGATCCAGGATCCTGACAACGGAATCGGATACGTCTTCCAGCACGGCCTCGACGAGACAGAGGGCGCCGAGGTGCCGCCCGGCACCGAGTACTGGGAGTACGACACGTGGGAAGAGGCCCAGCGAGCGTTCGCCCAGCTGCTCGACGAAGACCGGCGGGCCGGTGAGCTGGTCGAGACGGACTCCGAGGAAGGCCTGGGCGACTCTGAGACCGGAGGAGCCGAGGTCCGTGATCGTTACTCGGCCAGCGACGAAGATCTCCAGATCGAGGAAGAAGACTCGGTGGGCGAACAGGCGGACTAGGTTCCCGGGAGGAACCAGGCAGTCTCGCCCGAGACGGTCCGGTGCACCAACCCCGGCGGTTCCGAGTACCACTCGTCGCCGATTCCCAGCGTGTCCAGTGCTCCCTGCATGAAAGCGTGCCACGCGGGCGCCGCGACCACGTAGCTGTCCGAATCCTTGGTCATCTTCTGGCGCCAGTCGGGGTTGCCAGTCCAAACCGCCGTCACCAGGCGCGGCGTGTAGCCGACCGTCCACGCGTCGGCGAACGAGTCCGAGGTGCCGGTCTTCACGCCGACGTGGCGCCCCGGCAGCGTCAGCAGGGAATGCAGGCCGAAGATCATCGCCCGGTTGCGATCGTTCGACATGATCTGCTCCATGATGAACGCCACCCGCTGGTCGACCACCTGCACGCCCTGGTCCTTCTTGTGCCGGTAGAAGTACGTGCCGTTTCTCGAGATCGTCTGGATCGCGTACGGCTCCCGGAGCACCCCCTGCGTCGCAAGCACGGACGCGCCGATTGCCATCTGCAGCGGCGTCTCGCCGTAGCCACCGAGCGTCAGTGACGGACCGTACGTGTTGAACGCGTCGTCGGTCGTGTAAACCGGATTCCCCGAAGCGTCGTAGTGCTGCTGATATGGCGGAGCGCCCATCGTGCGGGCCATCGAGACCACCGACGAGACGCCGATGCCCAGCTCGACTTCGACCGCCGGTATGTTCAGCGAGTTGCCCATGCACTGCTGGAGCGTGAGCGTGCCGTGGTAGCGGCCGTCGTAGTTGCGAGGCGTGTAAGCCTCACCAGAGATTGGATCTCGATATGTGAACCCCCAGTCCGGAATGCGGCTGACCATCGTGTACTTCCCGCTCGCGATCGCCGCCGTGTACGTGAAGATCTTCATCGACGAGCCCGGGTTGCGCGGCGGCCACACCGCCAGGTTGTACTGGCCGCCGTCCGCGTTCGGATTGGCTGAGGCGACCATCGACACGATGGCTCCCGTCGTTGGATCGAGGGCCACGAGCGCTCCCTGGCTGACATGTCGGTAAGCCAGGCTCGCGATGCCGTTGGTGATCGCGCTCTGCGCAATGTTTTGCAGCTTGAGGTTGATGGTCGTGATCACCTTCAGCCCGCCGCTATACGTGATGTCGGGCCCATATTGATCCACCAGCTGCCCAACGACGTAGCGGACGAAGCCGCCGGCGACGATCTGATTGATCGGTGTGAACATGTGCAGCGGAGGCGTGATGTCCTGTGCGTAAGCGCCGGCCGCCTCAGTGCCGCTGATCGTACCCATGCGCAGCATCGCACCCAGAACTTGCAGCTGCCTGGTCTTCGCCGACTTCCAGTTGAGCAGCGGGTTGTAGATCGTCGGGCCACGAACCAGGCCGGCGAGCATCGAAGCCTGGGCGAGGTCCAGATCCTTGGTGTCCTTGTGGAAGTAGATCTTCGCGGCCGCTTCGCCGCCCCACGCGCTGTTCCCGAAAAATGCGCTGTTGAGATACATCTCAAGGATCTGCGGCTTGGTATAGGTGCGCTCGACCTCGAATGCGAGCAGCGCTTCTCGCAGCTTTCGGTCGAGTGTCGGCTCCGCGCCGACCAAGCGCATCTTGACCAGCTGCTGCGTGATCGTCGAAGCCCCTTCGACCTTTCCGTGGGCGCGCCAGTCGACCGCGGCCGCCCGCGCGACACCACCCGGATCGACACCCGGCTCCGCGTAGAAGTTGCGGTCCTCGATCGCAATCATCGCGTTGGGCAGCAGCCGGCCCATCTCACCAAGTGGCTGGTTGTAATGCTGGTAGCCCGGGCCGTGAAGGTCGGCCAGGACGGTGGTGCCATCCGACGCGTAGATGATTGTGTCGGTCGGAAGCGAATACATCAGGTTCTGCACGTCGGGCATGCGATCGGCGAACGCCAGGTAACCGGGCGATGTCAGGAGTAGCGCCGGCCCCGCCAAGAGCAGCAGAACCAGCACGCGCAGGAACCAACCGGCAGGGCGCCGATACTTCGCCTTCCGGATGACCTGGGACGTGCTCGCACGACGCCGGGAGCCGTTTGGTCTACGAGGCCAAGCGATCCGATTCATTCTCACCGTATTCGCGAATCGAACCGTGACCCTCGGGCGCGAGCACGATCGGCCCATACCAACCGATCGACTGCGCGCTCAGCAATGCGCGGATGTCGACCACTTGCGCGTTGGTTTCGGCCTGCCTATATCGCGCAGTGATGATTGGGACGAGCCAGGCGAGGGCCGCCGCTCCGAGCTTGACCACAGCACGCTCAGCTCGCCGGTTCAACTCGTCCAATGCGTACGGCACCGCAACGCGGTCCATGGCGGGCGTGCGCTGAAGAGGCACTTCGAACCAGTCGCCGAGCATGATCCGTGGCTGCCCGTCGTGTGCGCGCCGGTAAGACCACACGATGGCAATCGCGAGGGTATCCGCTCCGGCCAGGGTGACGACCGCGTTTGCGATCACAAATCTGTGCTCCGCCATCCAGGCGATGAAGGCCGCCAACATGAGACCGAACGAAGTGTTCAAGATCTGGTCCGCGCCCCACGCGGCCGACTCCGTGAGATAGCGCGTGTTGGCTTGCTGGGCGTTGGTGATGGCCAGCCAGCTGGTGATGATGAGGCCGAGCCAGATCGGTGCTTCCACCCAGCGAGGCACGGTGTGCCGGACCGACGGCACGACCATCGCGGCGGCCATACCCGCGAATGCCGCCACGGAAAACTGCAACGTCATCACAGACCCCATCGAATTGGAAACGCGGTCGTACATCCGAGTATTGGGGGTTGCCGACGGCCCCCGAGAAAGACCGGAAACAAAGGTGATTACTCGGCTTTAGACGTTGTATTTGATGGCGTGGCTTCTGACCCGCTCAGAAGCCTCGCCGCAACAGAAAGGAGCTTGATGGGGACTCTGGTCGTCATCTTGATCGTCACCGTGGGGCTTGCCCTGCGGGCTGCCAGCGTCAGCCGGCACGCAACCGTGGCTGGGTCCGAGACGGATGATGCCGTGATCGACGCCTACGCTCGAACATCTCTGCTCGTACTGCTGTGCTTGCTAGGCCTCCTGGCTCTGGGGCTGATGTACGGCAACGTCCTGGGTGCGGCCTCCGGCTCTTAAAAGGCCACCAAAATGGGCCGGTCCGATCACATTTCGGACCACTTGACAACTGTTGAGGCTAATTAACGCTATCGCCGCTGAGATCTCGCCCACGCGCAGGTAACTTCCCTACTCCAGTCACCCGCAGCGCCGGGCGCGCGCGCGCGCCGCCTGAGGGCTCGTGACCGAGGAGGGGTTCCTGAACTTACCGCGCCGGATCGGTCGTCGCCTGCTGTGCTTTCGAACGGGGTACCTGCCGCTCGTCCTGGTCGCCGCATTCCTGCATGTGAGCGTCATCGGCCTCGCCGCGGCCCCACCCGCGAGCAGCCTTGCCCTTGCACCCGCCACGCGCGGGCCATCAGACCCGAAGGGCGCCGGCGACGAAGCACCGGCGCTGAGCGTGCCGCCTGGCAGCCAGCTGTGTCCCTTCTCCGGACCGGGCGCCGCGTGCGATGTATCAGCGCCCGCGGCGGCCTCTCCAGGTCTGCCGCCTGTATCGCCGAGCGTGCCGGCGAAATCCCTTTCGCTCACGAACCCGCTGAGCGGATCTGGCGACACATCATCGCCGCGCTCAGGCCCATCAGGGCTCGGAGTCACCATCAAAACCGATGTGCCTGCCGCCGTCGGCGTGGGCAAGCCTTTGAAGCTCACCGCGTCCGCATCGGTCGACGTCAGCGCGATCGGACGAGCGCTGGTGTTCTGGGACGCGACCACCGGCAAGACGTTGACGTTCTGCAGCACCGGCACAACTTGCAGCACGATGCTGAGCGAACCGGCGGGCGGTGCGCACGATATCACCGCGTACATTGCTCGCCTGGGCTCGAGTGCCCCGGCATCCATCGCGGACGCCGCTTCCAACACCGTGTCACCGACGTGGCTGTCCGTGCTGCTCGCGGCGAACACGACGCTGGCGCAGGAAGGGGGCACGGTCAACCTCACGGCGGTTACCAACGCCGATCTCACTGACACGCCGTGGAGCCTGGGCATCCTCGATCAAAACGGGAGGCTCCTCGACCAACCATGCAAGTCCGGCCGTGTGTGCAACGCGCAGGTGACGCTCGGCGCCGGCCCCACCCCATTCTTCTCCGCGGTCATCGGCGCCGCGCCCGCACCATCCGATGCGTCCACCATCGCGGGCCAGTTGCTGCATTCCGTGATCGAACGAGCGCCTCTTGTCAACGTCCAGGTGCGGTCGGCCGCGGTGCAACCCAATCGACTCCTTTGGGGCGTTGACTCCTGCAAGGCTTTCACGGGTGATGCCGCCGCATCGAGCGGACTCTACCCGCAGGTGAACTCGATCCTCGGCAGGCCGGACTTCTGGGGCCGCTACCTCACCAACACGCCTAACTGCCCTGGCATCAGTGACGCGGAGGTGGCGGCCGCGGCGAACCGGCACATGGGCATCCTGCCCATCTTCAACCACTACGACTGCTCGGCTGTAGCCGGCTACGACACCGGCACGAGCTATGCATCGGAAGCGACCTCGGCAGCGGTGCGCCTCGGCATCCCCAGAGGCACCGTTCTCGTGATCGACGTCGAGCCTCCCGGCCCATGGTGTTCCGGCGCTATCGACGGCCCGTTCGTCGAGGGCTGGTACGACGGCGTCTCCGAAGCGGGCTACTCGCCCGGCTACTATGGCGACGGGACAGCACCGAGCACGTTCGGCCAGGCGTGGTGTGCGGCCGTCGACGATCGTCCCGAAGTCGCCACCCGCTCATATCTGTGGTCATTCGAGCCGTCGCTGCTGGGCAGCTACACGAAGGCGCGATCGCCGCAGTGGATGCCGAACCAGGTCGGATGCGCGGGCAACATGGTCGCCTGGCAGTACGAGCTGAGCTCGGGCGCGAATCCCGACGTCGACCACGACCAGGCGTTGGCGAAGCTGCCGCTCTGGTTTCCCTGAGTGCTAAGAGGAACCTACGGTCCCTCCTATGCGAGCGGCAGCTCCTACACAACGAGGACGGCGTTTACTCGGAACGGGGCTTGAGGCCCTCCGATCGGCTGTGCTGCGAGACCATGACGCTGCGAGAGAGCGTGATCGCAACCAGCCGCACGAGGCCGAGCGCGACCAGCGAGTAGATGAGGATCGCGAATACCACGGACAGTTCGAGCACCGATTTCCCACTGACGATGGTCGGCAGCAGACCGTGGAACGGGGCGAGGAAGAAGTCCGTCAATCCGTAGGTGAAGCTCGCGAAGCCCGCGTGCGCGTTCGCTCCCAGCAGCTTGAGCACCAACCGGATCAGCAAGAGCGCGTCGATGATGCCGAACAAGAGGTAGATGACCTCCATCGCTCTCCGCGCGGGAGTCGAGCTCTTGACAACGGACGCCTCTCGGACCGGCGTCGCGCCAGTCTCGTTGACCACAGTCGATTCTTCCCGTACGGACCCTGATGCTTCATCGCGTACGAAGTTCGTTTCTTTGTGCTCCATGGCACACCCCCTCTTTCGAGTACGAAGGAAGATCTAGAAAAGTAAACGCGCGGCTCGCCCCGATCACTCGGACCTGATTTCAGCCCGCACGGAGGCCGGGAACGGCCACGAGATCGCGGATGTCCTGAACCTGGCGGGTGATCCAGCGTGAGATGTCATTGGCGCGCACCACGTCGCGCGCCGCCTCGTTCCGTTTCCGGCGCTCCTCCGCGCTCATCGTCAAGCCCTGATAGATCGCGTCGGCCGTGGCTTCGATGTCGAACGGGTTGATCGAGATCACATGCGGCTGGAGCTCCTCGTGCGCGCCCGCATTTTCAGAGAGAACGATCATCCCCTCGGACCGATTGACCACGGCGCCCTCTTTGACGACGAGGTTTAAGCCGTCGTACACGGGATTGACCAGGAGGACGTCGAAGTTGCGTAGCGCCGCCATCGCCTTCCGAATGTTTTCGCCGAACTCGAGGCGGATCGGCATCCAGCCGGTACGGCCGTACTGGCTGTTGATGCGCGCCGCGACCTGCCGCACGCGGCGGAGGTAAGCCCGGTACGCGGCGACGTCCAGCCGCGATGGCTGCAGGAAAGCCCAGAACTGCACCTGACCCTGCAACTCCGGCCGCTGGTTGAGGAGCTTCTCGTAGGCGAGGAAGCCCCGAACGATGTTCTTCGATGGGTCGATTCGATCGATGCGGACGATGAGCCGCTGGGGGCGCCAGTCGCGGAGCCTGCGCTCCTCCACCATCACGCCGTGCGAGAACGCTAGCCTGGTGGTCGAGGCCACATCGATGGAGATGGGGTACGCCCGCGCATAAACGACCCTGCCGTCGATCAGCACGGCCTTTTCTCGTTCGTCCACCTGCAGGCCCGCATTCTCTTCGCAGGTCATCAGGAAGTTGCGCACGTCCAGGCTCGACTGAAAGCCCACGATGTCGCACCCCAGCAGGCCCTCGAGGATCGCGGACCGCATCTCTTTGGGCAGCACCTTCCAGTACTGCGGAGTCGGCCATGGGATGTGGATGAAGTGCTGGATGATCGCTCCGGGGAGCTGCTCGCGGACGATCTTGGGCACCAGATAGAGCTGGTAGTCGTGGACGAGTACCAATGGCCGGTACGGCAGCCGGCGTCCGACGTCGACCACCTTCTGCGCGACCTGACGGTTGACCTCGACGTATCCGTCCTTCCACGCCCGATGGATCCGGCCGTTGATGATCGGCTGCTGCGCCAGGTCCCAGAGGTAGTGCTGGACGAACCAAAGCACCGGGTTCGCCATCACCGAGTAGTACTGGTCGTACTGCTCGCGTGTCGGCATCACGTAGTGGAGGCGAGTGTGGGACCGAATCAAAGGAGCGGTCCACGCGTCGCCCTGCGTCTCGACCAGCTTTCGTTCGGAATCGGTGCGTGCGCAGCACACCCAGTCCGCGGCCGTCACCTCGGCCAGCGTCAGCAGCGCCGTGACGACACCGCCTGCCCCGCGAGCGAAGCCGCCTTCGGGTCGCGGCTCATGCGGCGCCCGGTTGCTGACGACTATCGCGGAGTGGTGGGGCAGCGTGCGCGACACGTACGCGCGCATCGAGCCGCCGGGCCGGCGGCGCTCCACACTTCTCATGAAAGGGCTGTCCGCCCCAAGCTCGAGCATCTACGTAGGTGTCGGGCCGGGTGACGGGCTGGTGGGCGGCGGCGGGGTCGGCGACGGCGTCGGCTGCGGCGATGGGCTCGGCTGGGCGGACGGGCTCGCGCTCGGTGATGCGCTGGGCGACGCGCTCGGGGAGCTGCTCGGGCAAGCGCTTGGTGACGCTCCGGGCGACGCGCTCGGGGAGTTGCTGGGGCAAGGGCTCGGCGACGGGCAGGGTCCGCCCTGCGTGCCGTTCAGGAAGATCTCTTGCGAATCGCACGCACCGTGCACGATCCCGGAGGGCGTTGTGTACCAGTCACGCATGCTGCGCGGAAGGGCGTTGACGAAGCGCCGCATGATGGTCTGGCCCACGCTTTCGCCGAAAGCGCGGATCGTCCCACCGCCTCCGTTGGGAGCGGTGTTGCCGACCCAGACACCAACCACGATGTCCGGGTTGTAGGCCATGATCCACGAGTCGGGAATCTGGCCGTGGCCGTTGTCGCTGGTGCCTGTCTTGCTCGACATCTGGCGATTCCAGCCGAAGCCCCACTGGTACTGGTACTGCTTGAGCACGTCAGTGATCAGGTAGGACTCGGCAGGACTGAGCACGCTCTGACCGCCGCCGATGTCGTGTGTGTAGACCGTCTTGCCGGTGGCGTCGTCGATCGACTTGATGACGTTCAGCGTCTGTTTCTGGCCCTGGTTGGCAAAGACCTCGTAACCCTGCACGTGCTCGAGGAGGGTGACGTCGCTGCCGCCGATCGCGGTAGCGAGGCCGGGGTCGAGGTGGCTGTTGATCCCCATCTGGTGTGCGAGCGCGATCACGTTGCTCATCCCCTCCATCTGTGCGACCTCGACGGCGGGGATGTTGCGCGAGAACACCAGCGCTGTGCGCGCGCTGATCATGCCCATGCCGCCATTGTCGAAGTCGTGCGGGATGTAGCCGTTGAAGCTTTGCGTGGTGTCGTTGAGGGTCGTGGCGAGCGTGATCTTGTGATCGCGCAGCGCCGCTTCGTAGACATAGGGCTTGAACGACGAACCGGGCTGACGCTCCGCCAGCACGACGTCGTACTGACCCGCGATCGAATCGTTGCCGTAGTCAGCTGAGCCGACCCAGGCCAGGATCTCGCCGTTCTTGGGGTTTGCCGCCAGCAGCGCGGAGTTGTTGATGTTCGCCCACGCCAGGTCATGGACGCCGTTGGTGACGGCAGCCTGCGCGGCCTGCTGCAGGTCGAGGTCGAGAGTGGTGCGGACGACGATGCCGCCCTGCTGGACCGCCGCCGAGCCAAACGTCTTTTCCAACGAGGTGAGTACGTAGTCGACGAAATGCGGTGCCTTGCTCTGACGCGCGGTGGGCTGAATCTTCAGCTCGGACTTGATGTCCTCCTCAAACGCCGCGTCCGCCTCGTCCTGTGATAGGGCGCCGGTTGTCACCATGCCGTCGAGGACGTACCGCTCGCGCTCGCGGGCGAGCTCGTAATGGACGACGGGGTCGTACGCCGCCGGCGCCTGTATCAGGCCGGCGAGGAATGCGGCCTGCGCGGGCGTGAGGTCTTTGGAGTCCTTGGTGAAATAGGTGCGCGAAGCGGCGCCGATCCCATACGCGCCGTGCCCGTAATAGACGCGGTTCAAATACATCGTGAGGATCTGGTCCTTCGAGAAGCGCTCTTCGAGCGCGATGGCGAGCACCATCTCGTGGATCTTGCGCGTGACCGACTTCGTCGGCGTCAGCAGCTGGATCTTCACCAGCTGCTGCGTGATGGTGCTGCCGCCCTCGTTCAGGCCGAGATGTGTGACGTCGACCCACAGCGCGCGGGCCGTTGAGCCGACGTCGATCGCGCCGTGGTGATAGAAGTTGCGGTCCTCGGCCGCGAGGGTCGCGGCGGGTGCGTACTTCCCCATCTCATTGAGATGGAAGTTGACGTGGTAGTGGCCGGCCGGGTTCCAGTCCTCGATGAGACGGCCGTTGCGGTCGAGCACGACCACATCGCCCGCCGCCAGCACGTCCTGGCTCGGGTCTGGGAGAGCCTGGACCGCCCACACCACGTAAAGCGTGGACAGGATGAAAAGAATCCCGATGACGCCGGCGATCCAAACGCGATTGGCCCACATCCAATCGATGAGGCGGAGGTGGGGTGCCGAACGTTGCGGATCGCGGCTGGTTGGGTTCTGAACCACCCTTCGCGTTCCTCCTTTCTGAGCGCGGACGCGCGCTTCGTGAGGACAACGCCGAGTTGAAGCCGGTTACTCGGAGCCGACCGGTTCGCTAGCTGAACTCGACCGCTATGTAGGCGTAGCCGTTTGCAGCCACCGCCCAGGCGGTCGCCACATAGTGGTACGGACCCATGATGTTGGCGTAGTGCTCGGGACTGTTCATGAACATGCTGTTGAGCTGCCCGTCGCTGATGCCGCCGGTCCAATAACCGACGTTCTCACCGGCCTGGGAGCCAAGCCTGCAGCCGAGGTCAACCGTGGGTCCGTTCGTGTGGTACGGGGGGACCCATCCCTGCTGGGCAAGCCGCGATGCGTTGGCCCCGGCGACGTTGGCGAGGCACGAGCTCCAGGTCAGCGGCCCGAGACCTTTTCCGGCCCGATCTTGATTGATGAGCGCCTGTTGGGTCGAGCCGACCACGATCGCGGGTGGCGCGGGTCGCGCAGGCGGAGCGGCGGGTGCAGGCGCCGGAGCCCCAGCCGCTTGTTGCGGCGGTGCGGCTGCCGCGGCCGGTGGGGTCGGCGATGGATCGGGGCTTGGCCGCAGCCGGTGGTTTTCGAGCGGGGGATCGCCGGCGTAGACGGTCCCATTGACGGCGGCGACTGGCGGCTTGGCCGCGACCAGCGAGTGTGCAGCATCGTTGTGTGCGCGCAGCGTCGCCGCGGTGGCGGTGCTGATGACGGCGACGAGAACGATGCCTCCAATCCACGAGAAAACCCGCATGGCCAGGGGCAGAGTCTGAGGAGGGCTCCGAGTGGTCGCGCCGCCTATTGGGTAAAAGCTTGTAAAAGGGATCGCATACGCGGTTGGGAGACCCCTTTACGTTCTTAACCGCGTCAGATCGTTTCGGGGATCCTGCTGTAAAGACGCTCGTGAGCCATGACGAGAAACGTTTCGGCGATTCGCTGCCATCCCGATCGCTGCGCCCACATGAACGTCATCGCGCGCAGGCCGAGGGTGAGGGCCTCATAGATTGGAAAACGCTGAATGGTGGCGTGCGGCCTCAACTCGAGGTATCGGCGGAGGAAGCGCGCTCGGATCTGTTCAGCGGCAACGGTGTCCTCCCACGACGCCGGCGCGGAGGGCACGAGGTAGCCGCAGTACTTGCCGAGGTCATAGCTCGTCTCGGCGACGGCGAAGTAATCGAAGTCGAGAAGCGTGAAGGTGCCCTCGTGATACACGAACTGGTCGTACTTCAGGTCTCCGTGCGTGGGCAGCCACTCTTCATCCATCGAGATGCGGGCTCGGTTGCGAAGGTGCGTGGTGAGGTCGCTGAGGAGGAAATGGCCGTCGGGGTGGACGTAAGCGAACTGGTCGGCGACGCGCTCGAGCCGGTCGAGCTCGTTCTCGAGCCAGATCTCGATATCGGTCTCGACCCCTGACTCATGGATGACCGCCAGCGCTTCCGCGGCCGCAATGCCAGCGTTCTGGAACTCTTCGCTCATCCGATCGCTGCCCACGGGCTCGCCGGGTATCGACTCTTCGAGGAGAAGGCCGTATTGCTCGATCCAGCCGAGCGGTCGGGGCAGGCGCAGCAGACCTTGGGGCTGGGCGGTGGACGCCTCCCAGAGTCCCTCGACGATCCTTTGCGCCCGCAATCCCCTATCGCCGGGCTGCACCTTGCCATAGACCGTCAGCGGTCCGGCCGATGTCTGCATCGTGTAGCGAAGGATGGCGCCGATCTCTGGGGTGTAGCGCACGCGCTCGATCTCGATCTGCGGGTACGCCTCCAGGTCTCGAGGTGCTCGCGCGCCGAGCCCGAGCAGGACACCGGCCATGGTCGCGGGATCTGACGCGCTCGGGAGGCCGGGCATGGCGGGATCGAACGGGTAGAACCAGAAGGCGTGCTGGGATTCGTGGAACAGGCGCGGGAACCCGATGCCACCGATGGGGTCGCATGGGCCATTGGTGTGCCGAACGAGCCTGGCCGAGAGCTCGTCCCATGCATCCCGGCTGAACGCGCCGCGCGCAACGAGCCTGAGCGAGCGCTCCTGCTCGTCCTTTCTAATGGCGATCTCGTACATCGCCCAATAGCCGTCGGGTGGGGAGAGCCTCGACGATCGCTTGCGGAGAGACTCGATCTGCCAACCCGATTCCCCCAGGACATCGGCCACGAAATCGCCCACAGCGGGCTCGTCTGTGGCCTCCAGCATGGTTACTAGGGAGACCGTCGGCGTTTCCGATTTAAGCATTGCCAACTAGGTAACGCTAAGCGGGGCGTTCTGCGACATATCCCGGTGCCATTTGGGGAAGGGCGCACGGGGTCCGTGTCCAGGATGGCGGCGAGGCATTGCTCATATCCGCGTGGAGGTGAGCAGTTTTGGACACGTTCGGCGAGTTCACTGCTAGTCGGCCGTCACTCTTGCGTAGCGTCGCTGTGAAGCTCTTCGTCTTCATGGCCGGTGTGCTCCTGATGCTGGCGCGGACGTCTCCCGCGCTGGCGGCAGATTCGCACGGCGACAAGGGCAAGGCGGCGACCGATAAGACGAGCGCTTCGGTGGTCGTCCACCGCAGCGATCCTGCACCTGCCAAGTCCGACCATCCCATCGGCGGCGGAGCCGGCGGCGATGGCAGCGGGGGCGGCAAGGACAAGAACAGCGGCAGCGGCGGCGCGAGTGCGAAGGGCGGCGCCAGTACGAACAGCGACGCCAGCGCCAAGAGCAGCGCTGCTGCCAAGTCGGACTCGAGCGCGAAGTCGGACTCGAGCGCCAAGTCGGACACCAGCGCCAAGTCGGACACCAGCGTCAAGTCAGACGCCAGCGCCAAGTCGGACACGGCTGCAAAGGGCAGCGCTGACGCCAACGGCAAAGGCAACGGCGACCTCAAGGGTGGAGCCGGCGCCAAAGTGACCGCTCAACACAAGGAAGTCGGCGAGAACAACTCGGACAGCCGTGGCGACGTCGCCGGCGGCAAGAGCGGCAACGGCGACGACAAGACCAAGGTCGATTCGGCATCGGCTGAGAGCACAGGCGTGAGCACCGGCACGACCGCCGGCAGCGCGGCGTCCACGAACTCGGCCGGAGTCTCGGCCAGCACAGGCTCGAGCACCGGCACCACGACCGGCAGCACGGCAACGTCCAACTCGGGCGGCGTGTCGGGCAGCACGGGCAGCACCG
>MNEW01000049.1 GCA_001917895.1 Actinobacteria bacterium 13_1_40CM_66_12 | reverse complement strand
CGATCAAAACCACGCCGGCGGCCAGCCCGTCGACGCCGTCGAGAAAGTTCACCGTGTTCTGCATGCCCAGCAGCCAGAACAGGCTGACCGGGGCCGCAAACCAGCCCAGCTCGACGATGTTCGAACGAAGACCATGGTCGGGCAAACCGATGAATGTGATGACGAATCCGAACACCGCGACGGCGACCAGCGCCACGAGCAGCTGGAAGGCGAACTTCACGCCCGGGCTCACGCTCCAGCGGTCGTCGGCGATCAGCAGCAGCGCGGCCAGGCCTGACACCACCAGCACGCCGGTTCTGGTGGTACTCGACGGCACGAAGACGATGACCGCGACCGCGAAGCCGACGAACATCGCGAGGCCGCCGAGCAGAGGAGTAGCTCGAGCATGGGCGTGCCGCCCACCGGGTTCCGCCATCAGGCCCGTTCGCCGGGAGACGCGAATCGCTAAGGGGACGACCACCGCGCAGACAATGAGCGCCGCCAGCAAAGGCAAGAGGCCCGGAAGCACCCGATCGCGCAGCGTTTCGAGAAAGGTGACGCTGAAAAAGTCGGACCAGGTCGGGTCAGTCAAAGGCGTACGGGAGAGGGAACTTTCGGCAGAGCTCCAGCGAGCGCTCGTGAACCGAGTCGAGCACAGCGGGGTCGTCGATCCGCTCGATGAGGTCGGCCAGGCAGTCCGCGATCACCACCATCTCTGGCTCGCGCATGCCGCGCGTAGTCACCAATGGTGTGCCGATGCGGACGCCACTCGGGTTGAACTTGGACGCCTCGTCGTAAGGGATCGAGTTGCGGTTCAGCGTGATGCCGACGGTGTCCGCGATGTCCTGCACTTGCTTGCCAGTGCGCTTTTGCGCTCGCAGGTCGATGAGCATCATGTGGTTGTCGGTGCCGCCGCTCACGAGGCGCAAGCCGCGGTTCATCAATTGAGCGGCCAGCGCTTTCGCGTTGACGACGACCTGCTTCGCGTACACCTTGAAGTCCGGCTTGAGCGCCTCGCCAAAACAAACGGCCTTCGCCGCAATCGCGTGCATCAGCGGCCCGCCCTGGATACCGGGGAACACAGCGGAGTCGATCGCCTTCTGGTGCTCGTTGTCGCACAGGATGATTGCTCCCCATGCGCCGCGCAGCGTCTTCTGCGTGGTGGTCGTCACGATGGGAGCATGCGGGATCGGCGACGGATACACACCACCCGCGACCAGCCCCGCGACGTGGGCCATGTCGACCATGAACGTGGCGCCGACTGAGTCGGCGATCTCACGCATGCGCGCCCAATCGACGATGCGCGTGTAGGCGGAGAACCCGCCGATGATCATCTTCGGTCGTACCTGCTGAGCCAGCTTCTCCATCGCGTCGTAATCGATTAGCTCGGTCTCTCGGTTCACTCCATAGGAATGGATCTCGTAGAACTTCCCGCTGAAGTTGGCGGGACTGCCGTGTGAAAGGTGGCCGCCTGCGGAGAGGTCCATGCCCATCACCCTGTCGCCGAGCTGGCACACCGCGAGGTAGACGGCGGCGTTGGCCTGCGACCCCGAGTGCGGCTGAACGTTCACGTACTCGGCGCCGAACAGCTGCTTTGCTCGATCCACGGCGAGCGATTCGATCTTGTCGATGACCTCGCCAGTGCCCCCGTAGTAGCGGCGGCCTGGATAGCCCTCGGCATACTTGTTCGTGAGCAGGGTCCCGAGCGCCTCCAGGACGGCGGGGCTGGCCAGGTTCTCAGAGGCGATCAGCTCGAGGGTCTCCGACTGCCGCCTGTACTCCTTCCGGATCAGCTCGGCGACGTCCGGATCCTCTCGGTCGAGGGCGCGAAACGTCATCGTGGTGATCGGCGCGGCCATTGCCCGAATCCTAAGTCTTAACCCGCGCGAGGTGCCGGCGGGCCCAGAAGCACTGCGGCCGGGATCGCCCCCTCGCGCAGGACGTGTGGCTCGGGCCCCGTGAGATCGAGGACGCTCGAAGCCACGCCGCCCGGCGCCGTGCCGCCGTCGATGATCGCCGCGACCCCCGGCAGCGATGCGGCCTCGCCGGCGGTCATCGCCGGATCCTTGCCGTGAAGGTTTGCGCTCGTGGTCATGAGCGGCCCGGCGGCGCGGAGGAGCTGCAGCGCGACCTCGTGCTTCGGGATGCGGACGCCGAGGGTGCCGCCACCTTTGGCGTGCAGGATGACCGTGAGGGGTCCGGGCCAATAGCGCCGGATGATTTCCTCAGCTCGACTGTCGAGGTGCACCCAGCCCTCGAGCTGCGATTCCGCCGCGGCCATCAGGATCAATGGCAGGCCCACCGGGCGGCCTTTGATCGCATAGATGCGGCGCGTCGCCACCTCGTCGTCGGCAGCAGCGGCCAGCCCGTAGACGGTGTCGGTCGGAAATGCGACCACGCCGCCGCTGCGCAGCAGGTTGGCGGCGCGCGTGAGACCGGCACGCGTCGGCTTCAGGGTGAGGGGTCCCCGCGAACTCACGCCGAAGGCTCTGAGTTCGTGGGGGTGGAGGACCACGCTTCGATCACCCTATCTCGGCCGCCAAGATCGCGGTGCACTGTGAGGTTGGAAAAGTCGCGACCCGCGGCGTCCCTTGCCGCAGATGCAATCGCCGGATCGACCTCGGCGAGCAAGCGTCCGCCTGGATTGAGCCGAACGGGTGCCACCTCGAGAAGTCGAAGCACTAGCGCGGTGCCGCCGTCCGCCGCATAGAGGGCGCTCGCCGGCTGGGCTTTCACCTCGACCGGCAGCTCCGCGCCGGCCGCTACATAGGGAAGGTTCGCGCAGACCAGGTCGAAGCTTCCGGGAAGCGGGTCGAGGAGGTCTCCACAGTCAAGATGCACGCGTTCGGTCAACCCATGCTTGGCGACATTTCGCGCAGCGACCTCGAGCGCCTCGCGACTGATGTCGCTCGCCCAGACCTCGACCTCCGGGGCGTAATGCGCGATGGCGATGGCTATGCAGCCGCTGCCAGTGCCCACGTCTGCCACACGCAGAGGACCCTTCGCCTGCCGCGCGATCTCGACGGCGCGCTGGACGAGCACCTCGGTGTCCGGGTTCGGCACCAGCACGGCCGGGGTCACCTCGAAGTCGAGGGCCATGAACTCCTTGTGCCCAACGAGATAGGCGACGGGTTCACCGCGAGCGCGCCGTTTGGTCAGGTCGCGGTAGTCGCTGAGCTCCTCATCCGACAGGCGCCGGTCGAACTGCAGGTATAGATCGAGACGTCGGATTCCCAGCGCCTGCGCCAGAAGCAACTCGGCGTCCAGCCGCGCCGAGTCGGAGCCGTGCTTCTGCAGATGTCCCGAGGCTGCTTTTAGGACCTCGATTACGGTCAATTCGGAGAGGCATTCCCGCCATTCAGCTGCGCCGCGCGTTCAGCGTTGACAAGGGCGGCGACCAGCTCATCGAGGTCACCGTTCATCACGGAGTCGAGCCGGTGGAGGGTGAGCTTGATGCGGTGGTCAGTCACCCGATTCTCTTTGAAGTTGTACGTGCGGATCTTCTCGGAGCGGCCGCCGGTGCCGACCATCGAACGCCGTTCCGCGCCAATGGCAGCCTGCTGCTCAGCAAGCTTCAGGTCATAGAGCCGCGCGCGGAGGACCCGCAGCGCCTTCTCCCTGTTCTGCAGCTGCGACTTCTCGTCCTGCATGCTCACGACCAAACCAGTCGGCTTGTGCGTCATGCGAATCGCGGAGTAGGTGGTGTTGACACTCTGCCCGCCAGGTCCGGTGGAGGTCGAGGTCTTGATCTCGAGGTCCTCGGGCTTGATCTCGACCTCGACCGGGTCCGCCTCGGGCATCACCGCGACCGTCGCCGCCGACGTGTGGATGCGGCCTTGCGCCTCGGTCTTCGGCACGCGCTGCACGCGGTGCACGCCACCCTCGTACTTCAGCTGTGAGTAGGCGCCGTGGCCGTGAACCTCGAAAACGATCTTGTCGAAGCCGCCCTTCTCGCTCGGCGACGCCTCGACGACCTCGATCTTCCAACCCTTCTTCTCGGCCCACCTGGTGTACATACGGAACAGGTCGGCCGCGAAGAGCGCGGCCTCCTCCCCACCTTCGGCGCCCTGGATCTCGACCACGACGTCCTTGTCGTCGTTCGGGTCCTTGGGCAGCAGCAGGACCTTCAGCCGCTCCTCGAGCTCGGCGACCTGGGACGCCGCGCGGCGCTCTTCGGAGCGGAGGAACTCCTGCATCTCGCCGTCCTTCTCGTGCCTGGCCATCTCCCGCGCCGACTCCATCTCTTTTTGCGCATTTCGAAAGGAGTGGTACGCGTCGACGACCTCGCGCAGCGATCTCTGCTCGCGCGCAAGCTTGGTCAGTTGGGCGTGGTCGGACGCGACCTCAGGGCGCGCCATCTCATTCTCGATCTCGTGATAGCGGTGATCGATCGCTTTAACGCGATCTATCAACGTGTTTCTCCGAGCGTGCCTCTAGCCTCGATTGGCGCCTCGTCCGCTGGGGCCCCCGCGACCAAGTCGCGGGAGTGCCTCCCCACTTGCGCTTTCATGCTGCTGCTCCGGCCGTGTCCTCCTCACCCTCCCTGGCGCTGTTGAAGGCGACGATCGCGACCTCAAGCATGTCATCGCTTGGTTCGCGGGTTGTGAACTTCTGCGTCCCGAGGACGGGCAGCAACAGCACCTTTACGACCGGGTTGGTCCGGTGGCGGGCCATGTAGCGGATGAGCTCGAAGCCCGCACCGGCGATCAAGGGGATCGCCAGCACCCGGCTCATGATCAGCCAGAACCAGTTCGGGTGGAACAGCGCCACCACGGAGAACACGACGACGCTGACGACCAGGACGACCAGCAGGAACCCCGTGCCGCAGCGCGGGTGGAGAAGGCTGGCGCGCCGGACCGACGCAACCTCGAGCGGCCACCCCGATTCGTACGCGTTGATGGTCTTGTGCTCGGCGCCGTGGTACTGGAACACACGGCGTACGTCAGGTATGAGCGCGATCACCGAGAGGTAGCCAAGCACGAGGCCGACGCGGATCAGGCCCTCGACGACGACGAACGTGAAGTTGCTGCTGCGATGCACCGCGAGGCCCGCGAGCAGCAGCGGAAGGCCGATGAACAGCAGCAGCGCGAACACGCCGGCGACCGCCACCGACGTGCGGATCTCCTTCTTGCCGATCTGCACGCCCTGGCTGCCGGCGTTGGTGTTCGCGGACCACATCAAGGCCTTCATGCCGAGATGCAGCTGCTCGCCGATCAAGGCGAGGCCGCGTACGAAGGGCAGCTTCCAGAAGGGGTGAACGTAGATCGCCGCCTTGAGCTCACCGCGGTCGACGACGATTTCTTTCGTGCTGGGCAGGCGCACGGCAACCGCGTACTGACGCTTGCCACGCATCATCACGCCTTCGATGACGGCCTGGCCGCCATAAAAGAAGGGTTCCCCTCCCCGTTTGGGGAGGGTGGCCGCGTCAGCCGGGTGGGGCGATGCACTCCCCGAAGTCGCTGGAGCGGAAGCCTCCGCCTCCGGCATCTAGTTGCTGCGGGTCTTCGCCGCCCGCTTGCGGAACCGCTCGACCTGGCCGCCCGTGTCGACGATCCTCTGGGTGCCGGTGAAGAACGGATGGCACACGGAGCAGATCTCGGTCTTGAGCTCCTTGCGCGTCGAGCCGGTCGTGAACGTGTTCCCGCACGCGCAGGTGACGACCGCGTCTTCGTAATAGGTGGGATGGATCTGTGCTTTCAATGTGGTGCCTCCAGGCGGATAAATAGTTTAGCGGGGGATGGCGCTGAGCAAGCTGGTGCTCTGCACGAGCGCGAAGCCAAGGTATAGGACGAGCGCCAACCACGCACCGCCGAGAGCCCAGCGAGCCTGGGTTGGAACCGTCTTGTAGTACGGGTCGTCGGCGTTGCGGAAGCGCTGGATCAAGGTCGGTATGCCGAGAAGGGCGATGACGATCAGGAAGATGCTCACGAAGTGGAGCAGGGCGAGAGCCGCGACGACGGCGTAGCCGGCTGCCTGGACCCACTTCGAGACGGGAGCCACGATCCATGCGCCGTCCAGCTGCCAGACCGGGATCAGGTTGAACAGGTTGAGGAAGAACCCCAACCAGGCCGCCAGCAGGAATACCTCGATGTGGGTGCTGCCATAGAGAGCGAACGCGGCCGTGGCTCCGATCGTGCCGGCGATTGGGCCGGCGATGCCGATCTGAGCCTGCTTCAACGCGTCGGTCGGGTGGGAGCGCTGGAAGATCGCCGCACCCAGGAAGGGGATGAAAATCGGCGCTGTGGCCTGCATGCCCTGGCGCCGGATCTCGATGACGTGACCCATCTCGTGGACCAGGATCATCGTCACCAGGGCGACCGCAAACCATGGGCCGTAAAAGATCGCGTAGCCACCGAAGCTGACCAGGAGCGAGAGGAGGGTGGTCGCGAACGGGATCTTGAAGAGGAGCAGCAGGGCGTACTTGCCGTAGGCGAACGCAGCGGCTGCGGCCGCCGCGAGGCCGCCCAGGACGCCGCGACTTGCCCGCCGCGACGGCGCGGGCGAGTAGTGATACGGCGAAGTCGGCGGGATGTCCGACGTCACCGGATAGATCTGTGGCGGCGGCGGCAGCTGGTTCCTGTCTTCCATCTCTTCTGTATGTGATACCCCGGCCCGTTGCGCCCTAATCCGGACTACCCGGAGCGGCCCTAGCTGGATTCCCCCACCGTGTGGTGGCGTGTGGTCAGGCGACGGATCGTGGCCTGGCGGCTGGACATGAGCAGGGACGAGGTTTCCGCGTACCCGCTCCCGAAAACGACCCCCGGCAGCAGCTGTCCGCCGGTGATCCCGGTGATGGCGACGGCGACATCCACCGCCGGCACGAGGTCGGCCACCCCGTACGAGCGCGAGGCCGATTCGCCCAGAAGCGCGCGCTCCTCGTCGTTTCGGGGCCACAGCCGCGCCTGCATCGCGCCGCCGAGGCAGCGGACCGCACACGCGGCCACCACCGTCGCGTGCAGGCCGCCGATGCCGATCGCAGCGTCGACGCCCGTACCCGGCATGGCGGCCATCACCACGCCCGCGATGTCGCCTTCCTCGAGGGTCATGATCCTGGCCCCGGCTGCGGCAACTTCGGCGATGAGCTCCTGGTGACGCGGGCGGTCGAGAACCGCGACCGTCAGATCCTGGACGCGCGCGTCACGTGCGAAAGCAATGCGCCGAAGGTTGTCGGCAATCGAGTCGTCGAGGTCGACCGCTCCGCGTGCGGCCGGCCCGGCCACGATCTTTTCCGCATACCAAACCGCGGGCAGCTGCGCAAAGCCGCCTCGGTCGACCGCGGCCACGATCGAGACGGCGTTTGCATATCCGCGCGCTACCTGACCGGCGCCCTCAACCGGGAACAAGCCGAAATCCAGCGGTGGCTCGGCGCCGGGCAGCGACGTTCCAGGCGGGAGGATCGCTTCATTCCGCGAGCCGAGCACGACGATTCCCGAGAGCGCCGATTCCTCCAGGACCCTTCGCATCGTTTCGCCGGCGACCTCATGGACGCGATCTTCGTCACCCCGTCCCAGCAGGCGCGCTGAGGCAAGGGCCGCCGCCTCGGTCGCGTGCACGAGCTCGAGGGCGAGCTCGCGACGCGCGCCGACATAGTTTCGAGATGGGTCCTGCATGGCTTTCGGTTCCCCGCTGCTCTAGTCGAGTTCCCGCTCTTCGAGCAGCTCGGCCGGGCGGAGCTCCATCTGGTCGATGCCGCTCTGCAGAAACGCCGCACGCACGAAATCGCGAAACAGCGGGTGCGCGCGATTGGGTCGTGACCGGAACTCGGGGTGGAACTGAGTCGCGACGAACCACGGGTGGCCCGCCAGCTCGACGATCTCCACCAGGCGCCCGTTGGGCGATATACCGCTGAACACCATCCCGGCCTCGCCGAGCGATTCGCGGTACTCGTTGTTGAACTCGAAGCGGTGACGGTGGCGCTCGTAAACGACCTCTTCGCCATAAGCCTTGTGCGCGAGCGACCCAGGGACGAGCTTGCATGGATACAGACCCAGGCGCATCGACGCGCCCATCTGGTCGATGTTTCGCTGCTCGGGCATCAGGTCGATCACCGGCGTCGATGTGAAAGCCGCGAACTCGGTGGAATTGGCGTCGGGTGCGTCGAGGGCCTCGCGCGCGAAGTCGATGACTGCGCACTGCATGCCCAGGCACAGACCGAGATAAGGGATGCGATTGTGGCGCGCGTATCGAGACGCCTGCACCTTGCCCTCGATGCCGCGATAGCCGAATCCTCCGGGAACGACGATGCCGGCGACGCCCATCAGCGGTGAGGTGTCGCCCGCGTCCAGCTTCTCAGAGGAGACCCAGCGGATGTCCACGGCCAGGTTGTGGTGCACGCCCGCGTGCTTCAAAGACTCGATGACGCTCAGGTATGCGTCAGGCAGGGCGACGTACTTGCCCACCAGCGCGATCGGCACGGTCGCCCGCGGGTGCTTGATGTGCTCGACCATCTCGATCCACGGGCCGTTCTCCGGCGCGTGCGCGACCTCGTCGAGCTCGAAGTGCTTGGCCATCACCTTGCCCAACCCGGAAGCCTCGAGCATCAACGGAACTTCATAGATCGAGTCCACGTCGGGAACGGAGACCACCGCCTCGCGGGGCACGTCGCAGAACAGCGCGATCTTCTCTTTGAGGTCCGCGCCGATCGGCTTCTCCGAGCGGCAGATGATCGCGTCGGGCTGGATGCCAATCGCCCGCAGCGCATGCACGGAGTGCTGAGTGGGCTTGGTCTTGGCCTCCTCGCCGCGAATCACGGGGACCAGAGAGCAATGGACGTAGAAGACGTTCTGACGGCCGACATCGTTCTTGAGCTGGCGGATCGCCTCGAGGAAAGGCAGGCTCTCGATGTCACCGACCGTCCCACCCACCTCGACCACAACCACGTCGGCCTGTGGATCACGTGAGGCTCTGAGGATCTTCTCCTTGATCGCGTTGGTCACATGCGGGATGACCTGGACGGTGGCCCCGAGGTAGTCGCCGCGCCTCTCGCGCGCGATGACCTCCTGGTAGATCTTGCCGGTGGTCACGTTCGATGCGACCGTCAGGTTCTCGTCGACGAACCGTTCGTAATGGCCGAGGTCGAGGTCGGTTTCCGCGCCGTCGTCGGTGACGAACACCTCGCCGTGCTGGTAGGGGCTCATGGTCCCGGGATCGACGTTGAGGTAAGGGTCCAGCTTCTGCAGGGAGACGCTGAGGTGGCGGGCCTTCAGGATGTTCCCGAGCGACGCCGCGGTGATCCCCTTGCCGAGCGAGGAGACGACACCCCCGGTCACGAAAACGTACTTCGACATAGGCGACCTCCAGGGCGGTTTTTCAAATCTTACCGGGTCGGAGGCCCCACCAAACATTTCGGTTGGTGGAGTTAGCTCTTCGGTTCTGCTTTTGGCTCCAGCAAGACCAACTTGGTGTCGTACTCGCCCGACGAGGCCTGGACCGACAGCTTCGCCTGCGCCTCTCCGGCCGTCAGCCCCATCTCCTTGAGGAACCTGTCGATCGGGTCGAGGGACAGCTTCAGGCCAGGCACGGCGTAATGCATGGGCACCACGTAGCGAGGCTCTAGCTGCCGCACCACCTCGGCGGCCTGCGTGGCGCTGATCGTCGTCCGCCCGCCCACGGGGACGAGCAGGACGTCGGCGGAGGCCAGGGTCTCGGCCTGGGCGTCGTCGAGGCTGTGACCGAGGTCGCCGAGGTGGCATACCCGGACGTCGTCGATCTCGATCAGATAGACCGTGTTGCGGCCGTGCTTCGCGCCCTTGTCCGCATCGTGATAGGTGGGCACGCCGATCACCGCCACGCCCGCGACCTCGTACTCGCCCGGTCCTCGGATCTCATACGCCTCGCGGACCGCCTGCGCGTAGTTGTGGTTCTCGTGCTCGTGGCTGATGGTGACGAGGTCGGCGTCGAGCCGCTGCAGCTTCAGGCCGATCGCGGGCGGGTACGGGTCCGTGACCACGGCGGCGCTGCGGCCCCGAAGCCGGAAGCAGCCGTGTCCAAGCCAGGTGACGTCCAAATCTCTGTCTCCTTACATCCGGTCTGGGGCCGTGACGCCGATGAGGTCGAGGGCTTTCTTCAAAGTGTGACGCGCCGCGCGGCACAGCTCGAGGCGCGCCCGGGTGAGATCCGGGTCGTCCACGACCACACGATGCTCGGCCGTCTCGTTGCCGGCGTGGTAGAAGCGGTGCACGGCGGTCGAAAGGTCATGCACGTAATAAGGAATGCGATGGGGCTCGAGAAGGCGAGTTGCGTCCTCGACGACCTCCGGCCAGAACGCAAGCTCGCGCGCGACCTCGAGCTCCCACGGGTGGACGAGCAGCGCCACGTTCGCACGCTCGGGCAGCCGACGGTGCTTTTCGCTCGCGGTGCCTTCGACGTTGACGAGCCGCGCATGCGCGTATTGCGCGTAATACACGGGGTTCTCGCTGCTTTGCGTCAGCGCGAGCTCGAGGTCGAACTCGATCGTCGTGTCGGGCGACCGCAACAGATAGAAGTAGCGCACCGCGTCGACCCCGACCTTGTCGACCAGCTCGTCGAGCGGTACGAAGCGTCCGGCCCGTTTCGACATCTTGCCTTCTTTCAAGTTGACCATCTGGTGGAGGATGATCACGAGCATCTCCGGGTCGACGCCAAGCGCGGCCGCGGCACCTTTCATTCGCGCCACGTAGCCGTGATGATCTGAAGCCCACACCTCGACCACGCGATGAAAGTGCCGTCGTTCGAAGCGGCTCACCAGGTAGCCGAGGTCTGAAGCGAAGTAGGTCGGCTCCCCATTGGAGCGGATGACGACGCGGTCCTCCTCCTCGTCATCCGCTTCTCCAAACCAAATAGCGCCTTCCCGCTCTTTGAGGAAGCCGGACTCGCGCAGCCGCTCGATGGCGGCCTGCGGCAGCCCCTGCTCCCAGAGCCGAGACTCCGGGAACCACTCGTCGTAACGCACGTTCAGTCGGGCGACGCTGGCCCGCAGCTGCTCCACGATCACGCCGATCGCATACGCCCGCACCTTCGTCTGCGCCTCCTCGACCGGCAGGGAATCGAGGTCGCCCAGGTCGCGCTTCGCCATCTCGGCGAGCTCAGTCACATACGCGCCTGCGTAGCCGCCCTCGGGCGGCTCTTCTCCGTGCATTCGCGCCCACACTGACGCGCCGAACCGGCGGGCCTGCGTGTTCTGATCGTTGACGTAGTACTCGCGCTCGACCTTGTGGCCGGTGAAGTCGAGCAGCCGGCTCATCGAATCCCCGAGGATCACGCCGCGGCCGTGGCCGATGTGCATGGGCCCGGTCGGGTTGATGCTTCCGAATTCCACCTGGAGCCGCTCGCCGCGGCCGAGATCGGCCGCGCCGTAATCACCGCCGCGTGAGGCAACATCGGCGACGAGCTGCTGCAGCCACTCCGCCGTAAGCCTGAAGTTGATGTAGCCGCCAGCAGCCTCCGCGGTCGCCGCCCCGTCGGGAACGGCGATCGTTTTCGCGATCGTCTCGGCGATCTGGGGCGGTGCCTTGCGCAGCACGCGCGCCAGCTTGAGCCCTGCCGGGCTCGCATAGTCACCGTGGCCGAGGCCCTTCGCCCGCCCGAGCTCCAGGTCGGGCAGCTCTCCATCGACTCCCAGCGAGCGCACAGCCCCGGCCAGCGCCTCGCCGATCCGGGTCCTGATCCCCATGCCGCCTGGTTCGGTCATCAGCAGGCCGGGTGTGCGCCCACCAGCGTCAGCTGCACCTGGGTTGACGTGTTTCCACGCGTGTAGGTGACGGTGACGCGCTGGTTCGGATGGAAGCGCGATCGGAGCAGCAGCGGCAGCGGGTGCGCGGTGTCGACGGTGACGTCGTCCAACTGAGTGATGACATCGTCGGGCTGCAGCCCGGCCGTCGCCGCGGGCCCGACCCTGTCGACTGCGGCCACCCGGCTCCCCTCCGGCGCGCCGATGAGCGCGGCGGCCTGCTGGGTGAGCACCGTGCTGGTTGCGCCCATGGAGGCGACCACCAGCTGGCCGCTCGACAGGATTTGCTGGACGTCGTCCTGGATGTCAGCAGTATTGAGGCCAAAGCCCCCGCTCGACGCCTGCGCGGCCATCGAAACGCCGATCACCTGGCCGCCGACGTTGAGCAGCGGGCCGCCCGCGGTGCCGGGGTCGATCACCGCGTCGGTCTGGATCGTGTCACCGATCTCGACGCTCTGGTCCGAGGCCACCGGGTCGGTCACTTTGACCGGCCGGTGCAGGGCGCTGATGATGCCGCGGGCAACCGAGCTGCCGTTGAGCGGGCCGCCCACGGCCACGAGGACCTGGCCTTGCACGAGCGCGGTCGGGTCGGCGAACGCCAGGGTCGGCAGCCCGCTGACCTGGTCGACCTTGATCACCGCCACGCCCGTCTGACAGTCGTAGTCGACCAGGCGCGCCTTGTGAGGCTTGGTGTCGCCGAGCAGGAGCACAGTCAGCGTGCTCGAGTGCGCCACCACCTGCACGTTGGTGACGATGTACCCGTCGCTCGTCGCCAGGTAGCCGGAGCCGCCGCTGACCGAAGGCTGCAGCTGGGTGACCACACTGACGACCGCCGGCTTGGCTCGGGCGGCGGCCTGGACGATGGCGGAATCCTCGGAGATCGTGACTCCCGACCGGAGATTGACCGACTGGGGGTTCGTCGGCGACTGCAGCTGGAGGACGCCCAGCGTGACCCCACCTGCGACGAGCGCCGCGAGCGCCACCACCGCCACCACGAGCATGACCGGCCTCCAGGGGCCGCGTCTGGCGGGCAGTCCATCTGTCTTGGCCGCGTTCGAGTCGTCGGGCGCGTCTCGCCCGGCGACCTCAGATCTCACCCTGCGAGTTTAGGTTGGCCCTAACTGCTCGGTCGGGTACCAGGTCAGCACGAGCTGCCGGTTGTGCTCGAAACCGGCGGACTGGTAGAGCCGGACCGCCGCCTCGTTGTCCGGGCGCGTCCAGACGTAGCCGAGCGTGACACGCCGCTCGCGGAACAGCCGGACCGCCTGCTGCATGAGCATCTCGCCAACGCCGCGGCCGCGATGTTCAGGCGAGACATAGACCTCCGCAACCTCGCCCTCGAGGCCGGTGCCAGGGTCGAAAAGGACGACCCAGGAGAAGCCGATCACTTCGCCGATCTCGTCCCGCACCGCGAAGACGACGTTCTCGCCGCGGAAGGTCGACGGCACTGTCGCCAGGTGGTTTTCGATCTCTTCGCGCCGGAGCTGCGGGTGGTCGGAGTAGTGGGCCTGCTCACCCATGTGCAGCTCGACGAGCAGGGGCTTGATGAGGTCGTACTCGCCGTCTGCCAGCCGTTCCACGTCGAGTGTCCTCATTGTCTCGATGGTAGCCTAGGCGCCCGAAGAAAAATCGCATTCATCGCGTGAAATGCCGACGTAGCTCAGCTGGCAGAGCAGCCGCCTCGTAAGTGGCAGGTCATGAGTTCGAATCTCATCGTCGGCTCCACACCTAGCTCCCACGCGCGGCCGGCGGCGCGACCCGACCCTGGTTGATGCCTCGGAACCCCGATGGCCATGCCAGCGAAATCAGCAGCAACGACTCGACGAGAAGGATGAGCGCGGGTAGCAGAACGAGGCAGAACTCGAGCAGCACGAAGCCCACGACCAGCGCCCCGACCTGCCACTCCGACGGTTTGGACCGGAGAATCAACCAGCCCGCCACGAACAGGATCGCGAAATCCTGGAAGCCGACATAAGGAGTGAACAGGAGCGACCCGACGATGCCCGCCGCAATCGGCATGCCGGCGCCTCCGCCCCGATGGCGCCAGGCCGCCAGCAACGTCACCGCAGCAACGATCGCCTCGCTGACATAGAGCGGCGGGCCGACTCCGACCAGGCCCGAAAACGCATAGCGCCTCGTGATCTCCCACTGAGACGCGAGGTTCAACACGTCGCGGTAGCGGGCGAAGCCGTCAGCGCCCAGCATCGCCAGCGCGACCAGTGCGATGACGGCGGTGGCCAACGCCCACGCTCCGAAGACGCGAGCGTGCCCCGACACGAGCAGGCAGAGCGGGACGAAAAGCGCCAGCTGTGGCTTGAGCGCGATCGCGGTCAAAACCATCCCTGCGACGACCGATCGGTCGCGCTCGGCAAACCACCAGCACGCAGCGACGGCGGCGACGACGAGCGCCACGGGCTGGCCGACCATGACTCCGAAGGCGACCGGGAAAACGCCAAGGAACATCGCCAGGTGCGCGGCCCGCGTGAGGCGGCTGCCTGGCGCCGCCAGATACCACGCAAGGACGAGGGCTCCGAGAAGCAATGCGGTCCACACGAAGAGCGCCGCGGTGAACGGCAATGTGGTTAGAGGGGTCACGAGCCAGGCGAGCGGCGGCGGGTTCAGGAACGGCGACCAGTAGAAACCCGCACCCAGCCCTTCGACCGCCTGCTTCTGCGCGGCCAGGTCGTAAAGATGGCCGTAGCCCTGGTGTAGACCGGTTAGGGCCGCCCCGTAGATGAGGCGGAAGTCATTGCGCACCCGGTACTGCGGGATGTAAGTGACGACGGCGACATAGATGTCGACGCCGATGAGGAGCAGCCCGCCCCAAAGGCCGGCGGCTGCCCACAGCCTGGTCCTGGCCCGGACGTACGCATCGAGGGTCAGCGACCAGACCACGTCCAGAGAAAGGTAAGGGCTCGGACCGAAGTCCGAGCCCTTAGGCGGGTCTTACGATTGGGTTTTAGTTGACTTCCCTGTAGTCGGCGTCGACGACATCCTCTTCTTTCTTCTTTTCACCGCTCTCGCCACCTTCGTGGCCGTCCGACTGCGCCGACGACGAGGTCCCGCCCCCCGCGCCCGCGCCCTGGTAGATGTGCTGGCCGATCTTCTGGAGCGCCTCGTTGAAATCGTCCATCGACCGCTTCAGCGCGTTCGTGTCCGAACCCTTGGCCGCGCTCTTCAGCGCCTCCAGCTTCGTGTTCACCTCGGTCTTGACGTCGTCCGGGATCCGGTCGGCGTTGTCCTTGATGACCTTCTCGGCCTGGTGGATCATGTGGTCCGCCTGGTTGCGAAGCTCGACCTCTTCACGCTTCGCGCGGTCCTCGCCGGCGTGCGCCTCGGCCTCCTTGACCATCCGCTCGACCTCATCCTTCGCAAGGGTGGACGACGCGGTTATGGTCACCGACTGCTCGCGGCCGGTGCCCTTGTCCTGGGCCTTTACGTTGAGGATGCCGTTCGCGTCGATGTCGAACGTGACCTCGATCTGGGGCATGCCCCGCGGTGAGGGTGGAATCCCGTCCAGGTGGAAGCGACCGAGCGTGCGGTTGTCGCGCGCCATCTCGCGCTCGCCTTGCAGAACGTGAACCTCGACCGAAGTCTGGTTGTCGGCCGCGGTGGAGAACACCTGCGACCGCGACGTCGGGATCGTGGTGTTGCGCTCGATCACCTTGGTGGCGACCCCGCCCAGCGTCTCGACGCCGAGCGAAAGCGGGGTGACGTCGAGGAGCAGGATGTCCTTGACCTCTCCCTTGAGCACTCCGGCCTGGATGGCGGCCCCGACAGCGACCACCTCGTCCGGGTTGACGCCCTTGTGGGCTTCCTTTCCGCCAAGCAGGTTCTTCACGAGCTGCTGGATGACCGGCATGCGGGTCGATCCACCGACGAGAACCACCTCGTCGATCTGCTGCGGCGTCAGGTTGGCGTCCTTGAGCGCAGCCAGGAACGGACCGCGACACCGCTCGGTGAGATCGGCGGTCAGTGACTCGAACTTGGCGCGCGTGAGCGTCATCTCGAGGTGCTTCGGGCCGGTCTGGTCCGCGGTGATGAATGGCAGGTTGATCGTCGTCTCGAGCCTGCTCGAAAGTTCGATCTTGGCCCGCTCCGCAGCCTCAGTGAGCCGCTGCAGGGCTTGCCGGTCGGTCTTAAAGTCGATGCCGTTCTGTTTCTTGAACTCATCGGCCAGCCAGTCCACGACCCGACGGTCGTAGTCGTCGCCGCCCAGGTGGGTGTCACCGTTGGTGGACTTGACCTCGAAGACGCCGTCGCCCACATCGAGGACTGAGACGTCAAAGGTTCCACCACCGAGGTCGAAGACCAGGATCGTCTCGTTGGCCTTCTTGTCGAGCCCGTAAGCGAGCGATGCCGCGGTGGGCTCGTTGATGATGCGGAGCACGTTGAGGCCCGCGATCTGGCCGGCGTTCTTCGTCGCCTGCCGCTGCGAGTCGTTGAAGTACGCGGGCACGGTGATGACCGCGTCCGTGACCTTCTCGCCAAGGTAGGCCTCGGCGTCGGTCTTGAGCTTCTGCAGGATCATCGCCGAGATCTCTTCGGGCGTGTAGTCCTTGTCCGTTGCGGGGACGTGGACAACGACGCGGTCGTCCTTGCCAGGCTTCACCTGGTACGGGACGATCTTCCGCTCGGACTCCACCTCGGCGAACTTGCGCCCCATGAAGCGCTTGATGGAGTAGACGGTGTTCTCGGGGTTCACGGCGGCCTGCCGGCGGGCAAGCGTGCCGACCAGCCGCTCACCGGTCTTGGTGAACGCGACGACCGAGGGCGTGGTCCGCGAACCTTCAGCGTTCGGGATGACGACAGGCTCGCCGCCTTCCATGACGGCGATGACCGAGTTGGTCGTCCCCAGGTCGATTCCTACGGTTTTCGGCATCTGTTTGCTATTCCTCCCGCGCCACGACGGGCGCGAATTTCAGTTGTCAACCTCTCACCTTCTTCCCCATGCATTCGGACCTGAAACCCGTTCCCGGTAGTCTTTCCCCGATGCCTATTTTCGAGCTCGACCCTGTCGACCAGATCGCCGTCGCGGCGGTCGGCCAGCCGGGGCAGCGCCAGTTCTTCCTGCTCGCCAGCGGCTCAGGTCGCACCGTGACGCTGACGTGTGAGAAGTCGCAGATCCAGGCTCTGCTCGTGCGCCTGCAGCAGATGATGGCCGCCCAGGGCATCGAAGCGGCAGAGGTGCCGAGCAAGGACGCGAATCTCTTGCCCGGTGAGCCGGAGTGGCAGGTCGGGGAGATGGGCCTCGGATACCACGAGGACCGGCGCATGTTCGTCCTGGTCGCCAGCGAGACGGCCGCAGGCGAGGAAGAGGCACCGACAGAATCTCCGAGCGTTCGCTTCTGGCTCAGCCATCAGCAGGTCCGTGCCTTCTCCAAACAAGCCGAGAACGTGCTGACCGCCGGGCGGCCTTTGTGCCCGCGCTGCGGCCTGCCCATGGACCCCGCCGGCCATCCCTGCCCGGTCAGCAACGGTGCCCGACCGATCTTCTGACCTGCAGCCCGAGGAGGCGGAGCGCCTGCTCACCACGCTGCCTGAGATGCGGCTTGCGGGCGTGCTCCATGGGGCATCCAACTACACGTTTCTCGCCACCCTCGAGCCGCATGAGCCCGCCGGATTGCGTGTGGTGTACAAGCCGGCGCGCGGCGAGTCACCGCTCTGGGACTTCCAGGCCGGCACGCTGTACAAGAGGGAGGTCGCGGCCTACCAGCTCAGCAAGGTCATCGGCTGGCCGAACATCCCGCCGACTGTGGTGCGCCGCCGCGCCCCGCACGGCGTCGGCATGGTTCAGCTGTTCGTGGATTCCGACAACCGGCACTTTCTTGCCGAGCAGTCCTCATTCCGAGAGACGTGGATTCGGGTCGCACTGTTCGACATCATCACCAACAATGCCGACCGCAAGTCAGGCCACTGTCTGTTCGATGGCGAGAACCGCGTCTGGGTCATCGACCACGGGCTCACATTCCACACCAACCAGAAGCTGCGGACCGTGATCTGGAACTTCGCCGGCGAGCGGCTGCCGAGCGACCTGTGCGACGACGTGGAGCGGGCGCTCAGCAGCCTTCAGTCAGGCGACCTGGCGAGGCGCATTCACCGCCTGCTCGAACCGCCGGAGGTCGACATGCTGCGGCGCCGCCTCCGCGGCATCCTGGATCCACGGTGGCGATTCCCGGAACCGTCGTCCGCCTGGTTGATCCCGTGGCCCCCGATCTGAGGTACCCTTCGGCCTTCGAGTGAGGTTCCTCAAGGTCCTGGTCGTCGTACCGGTTTGGCTTGTGCTCGTGTCGGCGCAAACACCGTCACCAACTCCGCCACCGCCATCGCCGAGCCCATCACCCACCCCTTCTCCATCGCCAAGCACGGCGCCGAGCCCAACCCCGACGCCGACGCCCACACCGGTCGGGGCCAACATCGTGCTCGACGTCGCGGCAGGCGGCGCGAGCACCCACATCACGGTCACCGGCTCGTCCTTCCTCCCCAACGAGTCGATGAACCTCTACTGGGACGACCAGTCGCACGTGGCCGCGAGCGTGACCGCCGACGGCAATGGCAATTTCACCAAGTCGGTGACACCCTTCCCCGGCGACAGCCCGGGCGTCCACCACCTGTGTGCGAGCGTGCCGCCGAAGCCCTGCGCCAACTTCACCCTCCAGGGTCCGCCCACGCCGACTCCGGCCGCATCGCCATCGCCCTCGCCGTCCCCGACGCCGTCGGAGTCGCCGTCTCCAACCCCGAGCGCGTCACCGGTCGTGCTCACGACCAACTCTGGGCACAGCGGTTTGGATGTGATCACGAGACCACCGTTCGTCTTCCTGCCGATCATCGGCCTGCTCGCGATCCTTGCCGCGCTGGCGTACTGGCTGTTGATGCGAGTGGACCGCACGCCGGTCTTGCCGTCGGCGTCGGTGGTCCATAGAAGTTCCCGCCCGGACATCGGACCACCTCCGCAGCGAAGCCCTGCATCCGCCACGCCTGAGCCACCGGCTCCACAGATGCAGCCGCCACCCGGAGATCCGTCTCCACCCGCGCCCCCCGACCCACCTGCGTAGTGGCCGCGAAACGCGGGCGTCCTTAGACTGACGCGCGAAGTGGCGCTCCTCGAAGTGCGTGATCTCGCCGTCAGATTCGGAGGAGTCGTCGCCCTCGACCACGTGACGTTCTCGGTCGAAGCGGGCCAGGTCGTCGGGCTCATCGGACCCAACGGCGCCGGCAAAACCACCCTCTTCAACATCATCACGCGCGTCTACAGACCATCCGCCGGCAGCGTGACCGTGGACGGCTTGGCGGTCACGCAGATGGCGCCGCACGAGGTGATCCGCCACGGTGTGGCGCGGACATTTCAGAACCTCGCGCTCTTCCGCTCCATGACCGTGCTCGAAAACGTCCTGGTTGGCGACCACATCAAAACGCGCAGCGGCTGGCTCGAGGCTTCGGTGCCGCTGCCGTCGGCGTTGAACGCCGAGACGGCGTCCAAGAAACGGGCGCTAGAGGCTCTCGACTTCGTCGGCATCTCACAGCTGGCGGGCCATCCCGTCGCAACCCTTCCCTTCGGCACGCAGAAACGCGTCGAGCTCGCGCGTGCCCTCGTCTCCAAACCGCGCCTTCTGCTTCTGGACGAGCCGGCCGGCGGCATCAGCCATGAAGAGGTCGACGGGATGGTCCGCCTCCTTCGCCGCGTCCACACCGAGCTGGGCATGACGATGCTGCTCGTGGAGCATCACATGGGGTTTGTCATGGGCATCTCGGACCACGTGGTCGTCCTCGACTTCGGCAAGAAGATCGCCGAGGGCAGCCCGACCGACGTGCAGCGGAACCCGGTGGTCATCGAAGCCTATCTGGGCGCCGCATGACGGCCCTGCTGGAGCTTGAAGACGTCCGCTGCGGCTACGGGCCCACGTCGGTGCTCCATGGAGTCTCGCTCTCGGTGCCCGAAGGCGGCATCGTCTCCCTGCTCGGCGCCAACGGCGCGGGCAAGACGACCACGCTTCGCGCCATAACCGGGGGCGTGCCATGGCTCGGAGAGATCCGGTTCGCCGGTCGATCGCTCCGCCGGATGCCGACCGAGGACATCGTGCGCGGCGGCATCGCGCACGTCCCCGAGGGCAGGGGCATCCTGACCGAGCTGACCGTCGACGAGAACCTGCGGTTGGGCGAGCACACGCGAAAGGATCGAGCCGCCGTCCGCAAGGATTACGACCGCGTGTTCGAGTATTTCCCGGTGCTGCGCGAACGGCGCCGGCTGTCCGCGAGCACGCTGTCCGGCGGCGAGCAGCAGATGCTGGCGGTGGGGCGCGCGCTGCTCATGAAGCCGCGGCTGATGCTGCTCGACGAGCCTTCGTTGGGGCTCGCGCCGATCGTCGTGCGCTCCATCTTCGAGATCATCCGCACCATCAACGAGGCCGACCGGGTCGCAGTGCTGCTCGTCGAGCAAAACGCACGCCTCGCGCTCGAGATCTCGACCCAGGCGTATGTGCTCGAGGTGGGCCACGTCGCGGTCCACGGCGCGAGCGCTGAGCTGCAAGGCAACGAATCAGTCCGCCGGTCGTACCTCGGGTACTAGAGTGTCCCACCCCCGAAGTTCCTTGCACCTTCGCGGCCTAGTCGGCCGGGCGCCTGCGGCGCTGAAGCCGGCGTCGCCTCCTGCGCGCGCTCGGTCGCGCATCTATGCGATGCGCTCCCTCACGTGCTCGTCGGCTCCTTGGCTCCGGCCGCCGATGCCGCGAATTTTGCGGCGGACCTCGGGGGCGAGACACTAGTGCAGGAACTCATCCAGCAGGTCGTGAGCGGCATCGCCAGCGGGGGCATCTTCGCCAGCCTCGCGCTCGCGCTGGTCCTGATCTACAACGCGATGGGCCTGGTCAACTTCGCCCAGGGCGAGATGGCGATGTTCGCGACTTTCATCGCCTACACGTTGATCAGCCACGGGGTCAACTACTTCATCGCCTTCCCGCTCACGCTCGGGCTCGCTTTCGTGGGCGGCGTGCTGATCGAGCGAGCGGTCATCAGGCCCGTCGAACGCGCGCCCGTGCTCACGCTTGTGATCGTCACCCTGGGCCTCGCGACCCTCATCAACGGCGCCGCAGGATTTCTGTTCGGATACACGCCCAACTATTTCTCGAGCCCCTTCTCAGCCCACACCGTGAACATCTTCGGCGCCTTCGCGAGCTACCAGGACCTGAGCGTGATCGTGGTGTCGGCGATCGTCCTGGTAGCGATCTACCTGCTGCTTCAGCGCACGACGCTCGGGCTCACGTTGCGCGCCGCCGCCCACCACCCCGAGGCCAGCCGCCTCCTCGGGGTGCGCGTGAGCTGGATGCTCGCGCTGGGTTGGGGGCTCGCGTCCGCGGTCGGGGCGGTGTCGGGGATCATGGTCGCGCCCATCCTGCTGCTGGAGCCGAACATGATGCAGACGATCATCATTTATGCCTTCGCCGCGGCGGTGCTCGGCGGCATCGACAGCCCGCTCGGCGCGGTGGTGGGCGGCCTGATCGTCGGCGTCACGGTCAACCTGGTCGGCGCGTATGTCGTCGGAGGCGACCTCGAGCTGGCGGTCGCGCTGGCGATCATCGTCGGTGTGCTGGTGATCAAACCAAACGGCCTGTTCGGCCGCGCGGCCGCGCGCAACGTATAGATGCAGCGTCTGCGCAGCGCGCCGCCCCGTTACTTCCTCGGCGTCATAGCGCTGCTGTTCTTCATCGGGCTGCCGACGGTGGTCACGAGCTTCCAGAGCAGCGAGTGGACGCAGGTGCTCATCTTCGCGATCGTGATCATGGGTCTCAACATCCTGGTCGGCTACAGCGGCCAGATCTCGCTGGGTCACGGCGCGTTGATGGCGGTGGGCGCCTACACGAGCGCGATCCTCATCCACCGGTACCAGGTCGACTACCTCATCACCATCCCGATCGCGGGCCTCCTCACCGGGGTGGTCGGCTTCGCCCTGGGCATCCCCGCCCTTCGACTTTCGGCGCTCTATCTCGCGCTGGCGACCTTTGCCCTTGCCGTGGTCGCGCCCAGCCTCATCAAGCGCCCGGTTCAGCTCACCGGAGGGGTGCAGGGCATCCTCCTGACACCGCCCGACCCACCGCAGTTCGCCAAGGACGCCTTTGGCGCCGTGACCGGCGGACAGGAGATGACGAGCGACCAGTGGCTGTACTACGTGAGCCTCGTCCTCGCACTCTTGCTGTTCTGGCTTGCGTGGAACCTCGTTCGCCACCGCCCCGGCCGGGCGATGCGGGCGATCCGCGACCGCGAGGTGGCAGCGGCGTCATCCGGCATCAACGTCGCCGCATACAAGACCATGGCGTTCGGCATCTCAGCCTTCTACGCGGGCATCGGGGGAGCGCTTTACGGCCTGAGCATCGGGTTCGTGAGCCCAGACACCTTTCCGCTGGCCCTGTCTTTCCAGCTGCTCGTGGGCGCCGTCATCGGCGGCCTGGCCTCGATCGCCGGTCCGCTGGTGGGCGGCATCTTCACCTTCTGGCTGCCGATCGTATCCAGCCAGTTCGTCGCCTCACAGCCCTGGATCCCGACCGGGATAGCCGCAGCTTTCAAGAACGCGGGGCCGCAGGTCAGCTATGGGGCGCTGCTGATCGCGATCATGATCTTCGCCCCCAACGGGGTCGTGGGCCTGGTCACCGCCGGCTACGGCCGCCTGCAGGCGCGGCTCCGCGGCGCCGGTGATCGGGGAAGTGGACAAATGCCGTCCGACCCCCAGACTGTTTAAATACATGGGCAGAAAAACAGGAGGAGCTTCTATGGCAAAAATGGGACCACGTCTTGGGGTGCTCGCAGCCTTTCTCGTGACCCTGGCCGCCTGCGGAGGCTCCAACACCCCCGCGGCCCAGAGCGACGTTGGCATCACGAGCAACTCGATTCTCCTCGGCAACACGATCGCCCAGTCCGGGCCGGCTCGAGCGTATGGGACGATCGCGAACGCTGAGAACGCCTACTTCACCTACGTCAACAACACCAAGGGCGGCGTCAACGGCAGGATGATCAAGTTCAAGATCCTCGATGACGCCTACACCCCGGCCAATGCCGTCACGCTGACCAAGCAGCTGGTCGAGCAGGACCAGGTGTTCGCGATGTTCAGCGGCCTCGGAACGCAGACCCAGACTTCGGTCCGGGACTACCTCAACACTCAGAAGGTGCCGCAGCTCTTCGTGGCAACCGGCGCCACCACCTTCATGGCGGACTACAGCTCGCACAACTGGACGATCGGTTGGCAGCCTCCCTACCAGGGCGAGGCTCGCATCTACGCCAAGGACATCCTCGCCAACCACGCCAGCGCCAAGATCGGCGTCCTCTACCAGAACGACGACTACGGCCAGGACTATCTGAAAGGCCTGACCGACGGGCTCGGCTCGAGCGCGTCGCAGATCGTGGACAAGGAGAGCTACGACGTCACGGCAGCGGTGCCGACGCTCGCGGCGCAGCTGTCGAAGCTGAAGGCCTCCGGCGCTGACACGCTGTTCCTCTTCACCACGCCGGCCTTCACGATCGGCTCTCTGGCGATCGTGACCAAGATCGGATGGGCGCCGCTGATCTACCTCAACTCTGTATCGAACCCGCAGGTCTACATGGGCCTTGCTCAGAAGTCGGGCGCAGCGCTCGGAAACGTGACCAGCGTTGGGTACATCAAGGACCCGACCGACCCGCAGTGGGCCAGTGACGACGGCATGAAGCTTTACAAGACCGTCATCGCCAACTGCACGACCTGCAACGTCATGGACGGCTTCAACATCTACGGCGTCGCGGTCGCGTACACCATGGTCGACATCCTCACGCAGGCGGGTTCAGTCATGACCCGCAAGAACGTGATGGACATCGCCGCCAAAGGGCTCAACGAAACCAATCCGTTCCTGCTTCCAGGCGTAAAGGTCAAGACGACCCCGAGCGACCACTTCCCCATCACCCAGGAACAGGTGATCCACTGGAGTGGGACCGGGTGGACCCTCCAGGGCAGCCTCATCGACGAGCGCGGAACCATCAAGTAGCAGATCCTGAGCGGGGCTGGCTCGGAGCCGGCCCCGCTACCATTTCGTCGGTGCTCGATCGACTGAAGCCTTACTGGCTGCACGCCTATCTGCTCACCTATACGCCTCTGCTGCTCCTCGCGGACAGCCGCATCACCGCCTTGTGGCAACAGTGGGGACTTGGC
>MNEW01000050.1:18630-19869 GCA_001917895.1 Actinobacteria bacterium 13_1_40CM_66_12 | reverse complement strand
CTTCCTCTACAGCTGGAACCGCGCCGCCGCCAAGCAGGGGGACTACGCGGGTCTGTTTTCCGTGGTCGCCGGCTATGGCGCCGTCGCGACGGGCCGGACCGCAACACTCAGCGGACTGGCGAAGGTCGACGACTACACGTTCACATCGACATTGAGCAAGCGCGCCGGTTACTGGACGACCCTGGTCGGGTTGTGGCCTTTCTGGCTCGTGGATCGCAAGGTGATCGCATCCGCCGGCGAGGACGTGTGGTTCACCAAACCCGAGACGCTCATCGGCAGCGGCCCTTTTCGCATGACCGCGCGCGCTGCCGGGCAATCACTCGATTTCGAGCCGGTGCCCGCGTGGTTTGGCGGCAAGACGGGCGCGTTGCAGCGCATCCACGTCGACGTCCTCGCCGACCAGACGGCGCAGATCGCCCGCTATGAATCTGGTGGGTACAGCCTGATCGGGTATGGCCGCCAGGTCCTGCAGCCGACCGCCGCTGTTCATTACGCGACCGACGCGAAGCTGATGAGCCAGCTCCAGCTTGTCCCCGCCGGCCTCACCTACTGGATCGGGTTCAACCTCAAGACGGGACCGTTCGCCGGGATCGATGCCGGGCGCGCCGGACGTCACGCCTTCAGCTCGGCGATCGATCGCAAGGCGCTGGCTGACACGCTTTGCTCGCAGGCCACCACGTGCGCGCCCGCGACCGGCGGGCTCATCAGCAAGGGCCTCGCGGGTTACCTCGGCGACGGGACCGATACGGGCACGGCATTCGACGCCGTCGCGGCCAAGGCCGAGTACCAGGCGTGGGATCCGAACGGCGCCAAGGTCAAGGGCCTCGCCTACACCTATGACACCAATCCCTTCAACAAGGCGATCTGTACGAACCTCGCGGCTCAATGGCAGGCGAACCTCGGCGTCACCGTGCAGTGCGTGGAGGTCGATCGCCAAACCTTCTTCGACAACCGCAACGGTCGCTGCGGCTACAGCGCGTTCAGGCAGAGCTGGAGTGCGGATTACGACAACCCGCAGAATTGGTTCGATTACCTCTTCGTGAAGGGGGCAAACTCGAGCGGGTCGTGCTACTCGAACCCGGCGTTCGACACGCTGGTCACCGGCGCCGACGCCAAGCCGCTGCCGCTAGGCCTGCCCGACTACCAGGCCGCCGGGTACATGCTGGTCGCCGACACGATCTTCGGCGCCCTTGTTTACGGCCAGCAGGAGTACCTCGCCCATCCTTATGTCAAGGGCGT
>MNEW01000050.1:4357-18476 GCA_001917895.1 Actinobacteria bacterium 13_1_40CM_66_12 | reverse complement strand
GGGCGTCGGCAGGCGGGCGGTCGGGCAGGGCGTGTGGAATCTGCACCCCGAGGGGGGATGGATCGGCGACGGAATCTCGCCGGTGAGCTCGACCAACCGCCGGCCCCGCTGAACCTTCGGGTCGGGCACCGGGATGGCGGAGAGCAGGGCTTTCGTGTACGGATGCTTCGGGGAGGCGTAGGTCTCAACGCTGTCGGCGATCTCGACGATCTTGCCGAGATACATGACCATGACGCGGTCGCTGATGTGGCGCACGACGGACAGGTCGTGCGCGATGAACAGGTAGGTGAGCTTGAACTCGCGCTGCAGGTCCTCGAGCAGGTTGACGATTTGCGCCTGGATCGAAACGTCGAGCGCGGAGATCGCCTCGTCGCACACGACCAGCTTCGGGTTCAGCGCGAGCGCGCGCGCGATGCCGATGCGCTGCCGCTGCCCGCCCGAGAACTCATGCGGATAGCGGTTGTTGAAGTTGGGGTTGAGGCCGACGATCTTCAGCAGCTCCTGCACCCGCTCGTTTCGCTTGCGACCGCGCATGACGCGGAAGTTGTCGAGCGGCTCGGCGATGATGTCGCCCACGGTCATGCGCGGGTCCAGCGACGCGAACGGGTCCTGGAAGATCATCTGCAGCTGGCGCCGGTACTGGCGCAGCTTCTCGCCGCGGAGCTTGGTCAGCTCGACGTCGCCGAAGAAGATCTTCCCAGACGTCGCCGGGATCAGCTGTGTGACCAACCGCGCCAGCGTCGACTTGCCGCACCCGGATTCGCCGACAAGTCCCAGCGTCTCACCCTCGCGGATCTCGAAGCTGCAGCCATCGACCGCGTGCACGGTGGACCCGATGCCGGCCGGGAAATACTTGACCACGTTCTCGGCGCGTAGCAGCGCCTTCGCGCTCGAGGCTGCCGGCGCCGGCCTGCCGCTGACAGCTGCCTCGGCCATTAGAGCAGCTCTCCAGGGTGGACGCCCGACGCGGCACCCGGACGGATGTCGATCAGCTTGTCGGCGCCCATCTCGCTGCGCGCACGGTCCATCGTCACCCAGCACGCGGCCCTTTGATCCGGCCCGACATCTTCCAACCGCGGCTCGTCAGTGAAACATTTTTCGATGCGGAACGGGCAGCGCGGATGGAACCGGCAGCCAGATGGCGGATGCAGGAGGTCGGGCGCGAGCCCTTCGATCGAACGCAGCCGCTCGTGGCGGAGCGCGTCGACGCGCGGGATGCTTTTCAGCAGCGACCACGTGTATGGATGCTGCGGCTTCTCGAAAATCTGCTCCACGGGCCCCTGCTCGACGATCTCGCCCGCGTACATGACGAGCACGCGCGTGCACAGGCCGGCGACCACGCCCATGTTGTGCGTGATCATCATGATCGCGGTGCCAAGCTCTCGATTCAGATCGGCCAGCAGCTCGAGGATCTGCGCCTGCACGGTGACGTCCAGCGCGGTCGTCGGCTCGTCGGCGATGAGGATCGACGGCGCGTTGGACAGCCCCATCGCGATCATCGCCCGCTGACGCATGCCGCCGCTGAGCTGGTGCGGAAAGTCTTTGTACCGGCTTTCGGCCGCTGGGATGCGCACCTTCTTGAGCAGCTCGATCGTCCGCGCGCGCGCCTGCGCCCTCGGCCTGCCGTGCGCAAGCATCGCCTCGTCGACCTGGAAGCCCGTGCGCAGCACCGGGTTGAGCGAGCTCTGCGGGTCTTGAAAGATCATCGCGATGTCGCGACCGCGTATCTCCCTGATCTCTTCCCCGGTGAGCTGCAGCAGGTCCTGGTCGTGGAACAGCACCTGCCCGTGAACAATCCGGCCCGGATCCGGGACCAGCCTGAGGATGGAGAGCGCGGTCATCGACTTGCCGCTGCCGGATTCGCCGACGATCCCGAGACTCTCGCCCGGATAGAGGTCGAACGAGACCCCGTCGACGGCCTTCACGATTCCCCCGTCGGTCGCGAATTGGGTGCGCAGGTCGCGCACTTGCAGGATGGGCGCCGCCAATATCGGCTCTCTAACGCCGCGAGCGCGGGTCGAGCGCGTCGCGCAACCCGTCGCCGAGGAAGTTAAAAGCCATCAGGGTCAGCGACAGGGCGATCGACGGCGCGATCACCATGTGCGGAGCGATCCTGATCGCTGACAGGCCATCGGCGGCCATCGACCCCCAGGACGGCTGTGGCGGGGGAACGCCCAAACCGAGGAAGCTCAGAAACGCCTCGAACAGAATGGCGGCCGGCACCCCGAACGTGGCCTGGACGATGACCGGCCCCAGGGCGTTCGGAAGGATGTGTCCGAACAGGATCTTGATCGGCCTGGCGCCGCTCGATCGCGCCGCTTCGATGAACTCTCGTTCGCGAAGGGCAAGGGTCTGCCCGCGCACCAGACGGGTCATGTCCATCCACCGCGTCACGGAGATGGCGATGATGATCTTGTCCAGTCCCGGGTGGCCCAGCAAGACCACGAGCAGAAGGGCCACCAGCAGGTCGGGAACGCCATAGAAGACGTTGACCAGGAAGCTGACGATCGAGTCGAGCCAACCGCCGAAGTAGCCCGCGATCAGGCCCACTGGGACGCCGACCGCCAGCACGATCAGCTGCGTGCCGATGCCGACTGTCAGTGAGATCTGAGCGCCGACCATGACGCGGCTGAGGACGTCGCGACCCAGGAGATCGGCTCCAAACCAGTGCGCGGCGCTGGGACCGGAGTAGGGCGTTGCGACCGCCACGCCGGCCATCGGATACGGCGTCCACACGAATGCGACCAGGGCAACAACTATGAGAAAACCCAGGTAGATGACGCCGGCGAGAGCCAGCCGGTTGCGGCGCAGGCGGCGCCAGGCGTCGCTCCAGAGGCTGGCCTGTACCGGGGTTACCGGCCGGACGACGACGGCGGCGGCGGTCGCCGCCATCAGTACCGAATCCGGGGGTCGATCACGACGTACAGCAAATCCACGCCGAGGTTTGCGATCCCAATCAGGGCCGCGTACATCGTGAAGACGCCGATCACGATGTTGTAGTCGCGGTTGAGGATGCTGGTCGCGAACTCTTTGCCCAGGCCGGGGATACCAAAGATGTTCTCGATGATCACGCCGCCGGTGATGATGCCGATCACCAGAGGACCAAGGATCGTGACCACGGGAATGAGGGCATTCCGAAGGGCGTGGCGCACGATGACGATCTGTTCACGCAGGCCCTTCGCGCGCGCCGTGCGGATGTAGTCCTGCCGGATCACCTCCAGCATGCTCGCGCGCGTGAGGCGGGCGACGATGCTCGCATACGGGAAGCCGAGCGCGAAGGCCGGCAGCCAGATCTCGCCGATGGTTCCGTAGGTGCCCGTCCAGCCGATCTGGAAGTAGAAGCCGCCCTGCGTGACGTTATCGAGCCACACCGCGAAGAAGAGAATCAGGAAGGTGGCGATGACGAAGCTCGGCATGCTGTAGCCGATCACTGACGTCGTGCTGAGGACATAGTCGACCCAGGTGTTCTGGCGCACCGCGGCCACCACGCCTAACAGCATCCCAAGGCCGATCGTGAAGACCAGAGCGAAGAGCCCGACCTCGGCGCTCACGGTCGCCTCGCGCAGCACGAGCGGCGCGATCTTGACTCCCCGGTTGACGAACGACTCGCCGAGGTCTCCGTGGAGGAACATCCCAGTCAGGAAGTTGGTGTACTGGGTCCACAGCGGCAGATCCAGGCCGTAGTGATGGAGCACGTTCTGGTATTCGATGCCGTGCAAGTGCTCGTTGAAGAGCGCGTCACCCGGCAGCCGGTGGATGCCCAGGAACACGGCCGAAGACACGGCCAGCACGGTGAAAACGATCAGCACCAAGCGCTGGCTGATGTAAATCAGCGTTCCGCGGGTCAGCACTTCATGAATTGTCCGTCAAATCACGAAGAGGGCGCCCGCTCTACACGGGCACCCTCCTCGCAGGTCGGTTGGCTAGTGCTGCAGGATCTGGATCCCGTTCCAGGGGTAGTCGACGAAGTTGTTGGTGCCGGCGCCCTTCACGTAGGGCTTGAACAGGAAGCTTCCCCTCGAGTAGAAGAGCGGGATGTAAACGACATCGTCGATGAGCATCTGGGACAACTTCTTGTAGTCGGCGAGCGCCTTGTCACCCGACTCCTGGTCGGCCTGCTTCACCAACGCGTCGTATGCGGTGGTGTGGTAGCCGGTCGTACAGCTCGAGTCCGGGCAACCGAGCGCGCTGCCCCACAGGTTGTCGAACCAGTCTTGCGGGTGGTTGTAGTCCGCCTGCCAGCCATCGCGTGACAGCACGTAGTCACCCTTCAGACGTGACTTGATGAATGCGGAGTGCGAGACCGCCTGGAGCTCCACATGGACGCCCAGGTTGTCCTGCCATTGCGACTGCAGGAACTCCGCAGTCGGCTTGTTGAGCGGGTTGCTCGGGTCGTAGACGTAGGTCAGTCCCTTCGTCTTGGCGCCCGTGGGGTCGGCCCCCGTGAGCAACGTCTTGGCCCTCGCCGCGTCGAATGCAGACAGGGGGTCGGCGCCGTCGCCGAGGTAGCCTGTCAGGCCCTTGGTGATCAGTCCGCCGGTCGCTGCTTCGCAGACGATGTCCGAGCAGACGACCGTGGCGAGCTTCTTCTTATCGACCGCGAGTGCGAATGCCAGTCGCAGGTCGTGCGCGGTCTGGCCCTGGTCCATCGTGAACGGTCCCTTGGCCAGCCGCTTGCTGTCCGAGACCATGTTGAAGCTCAACCATGTCGTTCGGACTTTGGCGTGGATCAGCAGCTGAGACTTCTCGCTGGGCGTGCCCTGAATGCGAAGGACGTCGGCGACAGGAGCGTTGCTGTAGCCGCCGTAACCGTAGATGTCGTAGCCGCCCTGCTCGTACTTGGTGATGGCGGTCGAAGCGTCGTTGATGATGTCGAGGTGAACCTTCGTCACGGTTGGCTTCGGCAAACCCCACCAGTTGTCGACTGAAGCGAAGTCGACGGTGGCCTTGGGAACGCGCGAGGTCATCTTGTACGGCCCGGTGCCGATCGCGGTGGCCGGGTTGGTCCACCAGTTGTCGAAGTCTTGCTTGACGGCGTTCTGGTCGACGAGCTGGCCGGTCGACCCGGTCAGCGAGATGGCGGACAGGAACCAGCCGGCCGGGAAGGCGAGCTGGACCTTGACGGTGTAGTCGTCCGGAGCCGTGAGCCCGGACATGATCACCGTCTTGTCCTTGGCCTCGAGCAGCTTCTCGAGGGCGGCGCCGACCGCGGTCTGAGTGGACACCTTGTCATAGCCGACGATGGCGGCGAGGTTGGTGCCGTACGACGTGCCATATGCGCCTGACATGGCGGCCGCGCGGTTCCACGAGTAGAGGACGTCCTTGGAGGTGACCTTGTCTCCGTTCGAGAACGTCACGTCGTGGCGAAGCGTGAACGTGTAGGTGAGGCCGTCAGCCGAGAGGTCCGGCATCTTGGACGCGATGTCGGGGACGACGTTGAGGTTGTTGTCGAACTTGGTGAGGCCGTTGAACATGTTCTGCTGGATTTCCTGGTCGGTCTCGGCGTCGGCGATGGCCGGGTCGAGCGTGCCGAAGTCGTCCAGGATCGGAAACTTGAGCGTCTGGTCAGTGGCCAGGTTCGTGCTCGTCGTCGGGTTGTTGCCGCACGCTGCCAACACCATGCAGCCCGCGGCAGCCACACACATGGCTTTGAGGAACCGAAACGAAGCTGGAGTCATAGCTTTCTCCTAGGTCGAAAAGCTCGAGGCAGAGCCTCTCCCCTCGCCTTCTTCCCGGTGTCCTCTTCGCGGTACCGGGGCGAGAGCGCGCCGACGAGGGGTGGCGGTCCAGGGCGGGCCGCCGCTTACTCCACCCCACATTGTGGCTGGGCGCGACCGGAAAGTCCAATGCGAGTCCAGACCCCATCCTCCCGACTCTGGGATGATCGGAGCGTGAGCAGCGTCGGGCAGGGGTGCCGGAGGCTCGAGGGCCGCGAGAAGGTGGCGGGGGCGACACGGTACACGGCTGATCTCGACCTGGCCGGCCTGATGCACGTCCAGCTGGTCGTCAGCCCTCTGCCCGCCGCCCGGATCAGAACCATCGACACCAGCGCTGCGGCTGAGTCGCCGGGGGTCTTCCGTGTGTTCACCGGGGCGGACCTGGAGTCCAACGCCGCCGGACCCGACCGGCCGCTGGCAGTCGACCGCGTTTTCTACGCGGGCCAGCCGGTGGCGGCGGTCGTCGCCGCCAGCGAGGCCTCGGCCGCGGACGCGGCGGCGTTGGTCGACGTCGACTTCGATCCGATTACGCCCCTCGTCGACGCCGAGCTCGCGATGAGGGACGGCGCCCCGAAGGTCCTCGACGTGGTCGAGGAGATCTCCGAGGAGGACGCTGCCATCCACGGAGCGGCGACGAAATCCGAGTCCGAGCCGGCGCAGCGCCCGCCCAACGTGACCGCCGTCGCGAACTTCAAGCGCGGCGATGTCGCCACAGCGTTGGCCGGTGCGGATGTCGTCATCAAGCAGACCTACCGTCTCGCCGGCGTCCACCACTCTCCGATGGAACCCCACGTGACCACGGTGCGACCGGAGCTGGACGGAAGCTTCACCGTCTGGAGCCCGACGCAGGGACCGTTCGCATTGCGCGATGAGGTCGCCGAGGTCCTCGAAGTACCTGCGTACAAAGTTCGAGTGGTGCCGATGGCCGTGGGCGGGGGTTTCGGGGGCAAGGTTTCGCTGCTCGAAAAACTTGTCGCTTTGCTCGCGCGTGAGGTAGGCCGGCCACTGCGGCTGGCACTTTCGCGACAGCAAGAGTTCGTGGTCGCGCACCCGGCGCCCGCCGCCGTTTTCGAAATCGAGCTGGGCTCCAAGCGCGACGGCAAGCTCGTCGCCCTGCGCGCGCGCTATCACTTCGACAACGGCGCCACCAGCGGTTGGCATGCGGGCATCGCGGGCTCGTTTCTCGGCGGGACGTACGTGATCCCGAACCTGGAGCTGACGGGATACGAGGTGGCCACCAACAAGACACCGGTCGACGCCTATCGCGCTCCAGGCGCGCCACAGTCCTACTTCGCGCTGGAGTCGGCGATGGACGAGCTCGCTCTTCAGCTGGACGTCGACCCGATCGAGCTCCGCCTTCGCAACGCTTCGAAGGAAGGCGATCCCACCGCCGACGGCGGCCGGTGGCCGCGCATCGCGATGGTCGAGGTCCTCGAAGAGGCTCGGCGCCATCCGCTGTACACCGCACCCGTCGGGCCGGGCGAGGGCGTCGGCGTGGCGATCGGGTCATGGGGCGGCGCGCGAACGCCCGCCGCGGCGGGGTGCCGCGTCGAGCCCGACGGGACGCTGTCGATCCTCATCGGCACACCCGACATCGCCGGCGCGTCGACAGGGCTCGCGATGATCGCGGCCGACGCTTTCGGCGTGTCGACGGACAAAGTCCGTATCGAAACCGGCGAGACGGGCATAGCTCCCCGAGGACCGATCGCCGCCGGCAGCCAATCCACCTACAGCCTTGGCGGCGCGGTGCAGGAGGCGGCGCTCGAGGCAAGGCGGCAGCTGCTCGAGATCGCGACCGACGAGCTCGAAGCCGCGCCTGAAGACCTGGAGATCGTCGACGGGCGCGTGGCGGTGCGAGGCGTCCCGGATCGATTCGTCGAGATCGTCAAGCTGGTCGCCCTCAGCACCGAGTTCATGGGCCGGCACAAACCGATCCAGGCCAGCGGGCGGTCCGCCGTTCGGGGCGCATCGCCCCAGTTCACGGTGCAGATCGCGCGCGTCAAGGCGGACACGGAGACGGGCGCCTTCCAGCTCACGGGCTTCGCGGCCATCCAGGACGTGGGCCGCGCTATCAACCCGCCGGAGGTGATAGCGCAGATTCACGGCGGCGCGGCCCAGGCTCTCGGACGTGCGTTGGGAGAGCAGCTCGCCTACGACAGCGACGGACAGCTGCGCTCCGGCAGCTTCCTCGACTACGAGCTGCCGACCGCCGACCAGCTGCCCGAGATCGACGTTCGCCTGATCGAGGTCCCGTCGCCCGTCGGCCCGCTTGGGGCCAAGGGAGTGGGCGAACCACCCGCCATCCCGGCACCGGCCGCGCTGACCAACGCCCTGGCGAGGGCCACCGGTATCCGACTGAGGCAGGTCCCGATCGACCGCTCCGCTCTCGCCCGCGTTCGGGCCGCCACCCCGACCGGGTAGGCCCAGGTTTCCATGCGTTTATCCTTTTTGAGCGGCCACGAGCCGCTGCTAAGCGATGCCGCCCGCCGGTATCGATTCCGCCATGGGGAGGAAAACCCATGAGCATCGCGGACACCGAACGACCGCGCATCACCTCGATCCTGAGGACTACTCCCGCGTCATCGGTGCGGGCATACGTGACGCGCACGCTCCCCGAGGTCTCACCGATCGTCGTCAGCAATCGGGCGCCATACGAGCCCGGGCCCGACGGAGGCTTCAAGCGCGGTGCGGGCGGAGTCATCACAGGACTGCTCACGCTCGCCGACTCCATGGGCGCGGACTGGGTCGCGTGTGCGCGCACCGACACCGAGCGCAACCTGGCCGCGAAGGTTGCCGGACCGCTCACAGTGCCGCTCCTGCAATCGACCGGCAACCTCCACTACGTCTCGCCGACGCGCGAGCAGTACGAGATGTACTACGCCGTGTTTGCGAACCCGGTGCTCTGGTTCATCCAGCACTACTTGTGGGACCTCGCCAACGAGCCCGTCATCGACGAGCGCATCCACCAGGCGTGGCGCGAGGGTTACGTCGAGGTCAACCGGCAAATCGCGGCGCGCGTGGTGGACGTGGGACGTGCCGCGCCGAGGCGGCCGCTCGTGCTGGTCCACGACTACCAGCTGTACCTCGTCCCGAGGCTCGTGCGACAAGCCCTGCCCTCGGCCATGATCCAGCACTTCGTGCACGTGCCCTGGCCGACACCGCAGTACTGGAAGATCCTGCCCAAGCCGATGCGCGACGCCATCCTCGAGGGATTGCTCGGCTGCGACATCATCGGCTTTCAATCGAGCCTCGACGTCCGCAACTTCCTGTTGACGTGCGAAGAGAACATGGGCCTGCAGGTAGATGAGCACGAGCGGGCGGTGCTGTTCGGCGGCCGTGTCGTATATGCGCGGCACTATCCGATCTCGATCGACGTGCCCGCGACCTCGCGACTCGCGGCGACGCGTGGCGTGAAACGAATCGAGCAGGAGATCGCGACCTGGCGCCCGCCCAAGCTCATCGTCCGCATCGATCGCACGGATCCGTCGAAGAACATCGTTCGCGGATTCATCTCCTACGACAAGCTGCTCCGCTACCATCCCGAGCTCCGCGGCCAGGTGCAGTTCTGGGCCTTTCTTCAGCCGTCGCGCCAGGACGTGGCCGTGTACAGCCGCTACGTGCGCCAGATCAGGCAAATCGTCGGCCGCATCAACAGCGAGTTCGGCACCGAGTCATGGCTGCCCATCCGCCTCGAGATCGGAGAGAGCGAGCGGAAGGCGATGGCGGCGCTTCGCACCTTCGACGTGCTGCTCGTCAATCCCGTTTATGACGGGCTGAACCTCGTCGTCAAAGAGGGCGCCCTCGTCAACGCGAGCGACGGCGTGATCGTGCTCTCCGAAAACGCGGGCGCGCACGAGGAGCTGCACGGGCACGTGCTGTCCATCAACCCGTTCGACGTGGAGGCGACGGCGGCGGCGATGCACGCCGGGCTCACGATGGGCGTCGAGGAACGGCGGACCCTCAACGAGGGCGCGCGCGAGGTCGTGAGGACCAACGACATCGCGCGATGGATCAGCCGGCAGGTGCAGGATCTTCGCGACCTTGTCGCCACCGCGCGGGTAGCCGGCCCGTCTTGACATCGGCCTCCTGAAGGCCTATAGCGACGGGGTTGGTTGCCGGCTCCGCAAGCGGCGGCCACGAGGAGGGAGTCATGAGAGTCAGTGCCTTGATCTCTTCGTTGTTCTTGGCTGGGGCGCTGGCCGCGGTGCCCGTCGCATCGTCCGCCGACAGTAGGGACATCGACAGCTTGGCAGTGCCGGTCGGTGAGTGCCTGGCATCAACGCCTGACGTGGGACTGCCCTCCCAGCCCGGCAGCGGCGCCAACGAAGGCGCATTTCCTCATCTCTGTCGAGCCGACTTGCCGAGGTCCCTGACCTTTCAGGCCTCGGCCGGCGAGTGGATCCTGTTTCGAATTGGCGACGCCGGAAACACTCTTGCCGACTGTCAAGCCTTCGAGGCCAACGTCACCGTCACCTTCGACCTCGACGGGCAGCCGGTCGACATCAACCACCTGCCGTGTCAGCTGAGGGCCGACGGGAGCTGGTTCACCGACTACCGGTTTCTCAGCCATCCACTATCCCCCGGCGACCACGTTCTGACGGCTTCATTCACGACGTCCGGGGGCAGCGACACGCTGACGCGAACCGTGACGGTCAGTCCGATGGGCTAGTTTCCTGGGCCCAGTCCGCCAGCATCTGAAGGAATAGGGTCGCCTTTTCCGGACCATCGAGCACCACGTCGCAGCGTGCGAAGAGATCTGGTGGAACCTCCGGCGAGCTGACGCCGATCGTCAGGTGCGGAATTTCACGGGCGCTGAGCAGCTCGAATGCCGCGCGGTCGTTCTCGTCGTCGCCCATCGCGATGACGCCCCCGGGACCCACCTCGTCCAGGAGCACGGCAACCGCCGCGCCCTTGCCGCCAAAGCGCGAATGGACCTCGATCACCTTGCGGCCCTGGGCGCCCAGCAAACCGTTCGCTTTGAGCAGCGGGCGGAGAAGCGCCATGGCCTCCTCGCCGGCGATCTTCGCGTTGCGGAGATGGACCGTCGAGCTCGCCGGCTTGATCTCGATCCACACGCCGGGATACGAGCCGAGAAGCTTCGCGGCCTCGGAGTTGAACTGTTCGAGGGCGCGTTTCTCCTCGGGATTCGGCGGCGGGAGCCCGCTGTCGCCGATCAGCCGCACGCCGGTCACCGGAACCAACCGCGACAGATCGTCGTGAGTGCGGCTGCTCAGGACCACGACCTTCTTCAACAGGCGCGAGAGGCGCCGCAGCGCATCGAGCGCCCCCGGAAGCGCGGCCGATCGGGCTGGATCTGGACCGATCTCGGCCAGCGTGCCGTCGAAGTCGGTCACCAGCATGACCTCGTTCGGGGACAGGCCCGATACCGGAGACTCTCGCCAGACGTCGGCGATCCCCTCGAGCTCGGTCTTCACCACCTTATCTAACGTGAAACGAGGATCTCGGTGCGCTGTGGCGGTTCAGATGGCCGGCCGGTGTCGCTCCACGATCCCGGGTAGACGCGAGCTCGGCGGCAGGGTGCCGAACGATCGACCTCCACCCGAATCGAGACGGGAAGCGCAGAACGCCTCGGCCACCGCGGGGTCGCCGTAGCGGACGAGGAGCGCCGCCTCGAGGGCGACGGCCATCAGCTCGACGACGGTGCGCGCGCGAGCCTCGGCATCGTCGCCGTCCGACAGCAGCTTCTTGAGGTTGCGGACCGAATCGTCCAGCCTCGGGTCCATCCCGCGAACCTCGTCGAGCTCGTCGAGAAAAGCAAGGACCGACTGGGGCTCGCGATTCATCGCGCGCAGGACGTCGAGCGCGTTGACGTTTCCAGAGCCCTCCCAGATCGAATTGAGCGGCGCCTCGCGATACAGGCGCGGCATGATCGACTCCTCGACGTAGCCGTTGCCGCCGTGACACTCCAGCGCCTCGGCCACGACCGCGATCGCCCGCTTGCAGGTCCAGTACTTCGCGACGGCGAGGGCGAGGCGCCTGAAGGACGCCTCTCGCGGATCGTCCGCGCGATCGAGCGCGCCGGCCAGGCGCATCATCAGCACGGTCGTCGCCTCCGACTCGACGGCAAGGTCGGCGAGCACGTTGACCATCAGCGGCTGTTCGCTCAGGAGGCGGCCGAACGCGCTGCGATGCGCGGTGTGGTGCGTGGCCTGCGCGACCGCCTGGCGCATCAGCGACGCCGAGCCGATGACACAGTCAAGGCGCGTGTGGTTGACCATGTCGATGATCGTTCTGACGCCCTTCCCCTCTTCCCCCACCATCACGGCCCACGCGCCGTCCAGCTCGATCTCGGCTGACGCGTTGGAGCGGTTGCCGAGCTTGTCCTTCAAGCGCTGGATGTGGAACTCGTTGCGAGTGCCGTCGTCGAGGACGCGCGGCAGAAGGAAGCACGAAAGACCACCCGGCGCCTGGGCGAGGACGAGGAACGCATCGCACATGGGCGCGGAGCAGAACCACTTGTGCCCGGTGAGCATGTATTCGCCATTGGCCCCGGCCGGCTCCGCTCGTGTGGTGTTGGCGCGCACGTCCGACCCGCCCTGCTTCTCGGTCATCGCCATTCCCAGCAACACGCCCCGCTTGCCGGTCGGCGGGCGCAGGCCTGGGTCGTAGTCGAGAGTTGTCATCAGCGGCTCCCAGCGCTCCGCGACGTTGGGTTGGTTGCGCAACGCCGGGATGGCGGCGTAGGTCATCGAGACCGGGCACCCATGCCCACCTTCCACCTGCGACCACACATAGAACGCTGCGGCCCGTGCGGCGTGGGCGCCCGGGCGCGGCTCGCGCCAGGGCAGTGCATGGAGGCCGTTGCCGATCGCGACCTCCATGAGTCGGTGCCACGCGGGATGGAACTCCACCTCATCGATGCGATTCCCGAACCGGTCGTGGGTGTGGAGCTGGGGCGGGTTGGAGTTGGCCTGGAAGCCCCATGCGATCGCCTCTTCGGTGCCCGCACGCCGGCCGAGCTCGTGGACGAGGTCGTATGCCCAGGAGCCACCTTCGCGCTCGAGCGACTCACGCAGCGGCAGGTCCCCGTCGAAAAGGTTGTAGCCGACGAGGGGCGGCGGCTGGTTGGTCACGCCATGCGTCGCCACGGCTACAGGCTAACCCTGACCGCCGGCCGCCTCGACCCACTCGACGCTCGCTATGTCGCGCAAGGCTGCGAGATGCCGCTCGAACGCCCGACGGCCGCCCTTGGTGAGCGACAGCCACGTGCGCGGCCACTTGCCGACGAACCCCTTGTGGACCTTGACGTGGCCGGCTTGCTCGAGGGCGCTCACCTGCTTCGACAGCACCGAATCGCTGACCTCGACATGGTCCCTGACAAAGCCGAACTCAGCCTTGGTAGCCGCCGCCAGCAAGGCCATGATCGAGAAGCGAACCGGATGGCCCAGGAGATCGTCCAGCTCGTGGCGTGGGTGGCTCACCGCCGCCCGAACAGCCACGTCGCGACCAGCAGCGGGATGACCGCCACCGCGACGGTGCCACCGAAGTGGATCCCGGGCGCGTGCGGTCCCCACCACCCCGTGGCGATGCTCAGCCAGATGACGATCCCGTTCCAGACGAGAAAGGCCGCCATCGCACCGACGAACCACAGGACCGCGGCCCGACTCCAGGCCTTCACGCGCCAGCCCAGGTATATGGCCAAGACCAGGGCGACGAGGAATGTGATGAGCAGCGCGGTGCCGATCGGCCTGCTCCCTTGCCGCGGATTGAAGCTCAACAGGATCCCGGTGACCACGTACATCGCCGCGATGAGCAGAAGGGTCCATCGCAGCTGCCTCTCCGACTGCCGCACCGTCGCGGCGCGGCCCTTGGCTTCGTCAAGCAACGCGCGAGCATCCTGTGGTGTCGGTGATGTCTCAGTCATGCTGCCTACCGTAGCACCTACTTTCCATTTTGGCAAGTAGTTTCCACGACGATCTTTTAGTTCAACTCGTCGTTGAGCTCGGCCACGAGGCGCAGCTGGCGCTGGCGCTCCTCTGCGTCGAAGGCCATCGGCGAGACGATCAGAGTCTCGACACCTGCATCCCGAAATGCGTGGAGCCGTTCTCGCGCGCGGTCTGGGGGACCGGCGATGCAGGTCATGTCGATCAGCTCGTCCGGGAGGGCCTCCATCGCCGCCGCGCGCTTGCCGTCCAGGTACAGCTCCTGCACCTCGCGGGCGGCAGCCTCAAATCCATACGAGGAGACGAGCTTGTTGTAGAAGTTCTGCTCGCGTGAGCCCATGCCGCCGACATACAGGGCGAGCATGGGGCGCATGGAGTCGCGCGCTGATGCCACGTCGTCGCTGATCATCACGTTGACGGTCGGGCAGATCCGAAAATCGTCCAGCGAGCGCCCGCCGCGGGCGGCTCCTTCTTCGAGCGGCACTCGCAGCTTCGAGA
>MNEW01000050.1:0-4268 GCA_001917895.1 Actinobacteria bacterium 13_1_40CM_66_12 | reverse complement strand
AGCTCGAGCGTCTCACCGTGGTACTCGACCTTCTTGTGCGCGAGAGCCATGCGCACGACCGCGACGTAGTCGCGGGTCCGCTCGACCTGGCGCGGAAAGCGCACGCCATGCCAGCCCTCGGATACCTGGGGACCGGACGTGCCGAGGCCGAGCAGCATGCGCCCGCCGGAAAGCTGATCGATGGTGGCCGCCGTCATCGCCGTCATGGCCGCGCTGCGAGCAGGGATCTGGAAGATGCCCGCCCCGAGCTTGATGCGGCTGGTGCCTGCCGCGAGCCATGCCAGCACTGACGCGGCGTCCGAGCCGTACGCCTCGGCGGACCAGATGGAGTCGTAGCCGAGGTCTTCGGCGGTGCGGGCGATCTGCAGCTGGTCGGCGGCAGTCAGCCCCATCCCCCAGTAACCGACCTGTACCCCGAGCTTCACGAAGCACCTCCCCACCGGTTGAATCGCATCTGGTCAGACGAGTGTATTGTCGTATTGGCATCGATCACTCACGGAGGTTGTGAAGTGGATTACAACGGGCCCGGTTTCATGCCCATGGGGTTTCACCTCTTCTTGATGCTGCCCCTCCTGCTCATCTTCGCGATTGCCCTTGCAGTACTTGTCATCTGGGCGGTGCGGGCATCGGGCCGGCCCGCATATCCAATCGGTCAGCCACCGATGCCGCCCCCGCCACGCGAGACGCCTCTCGAGATCCTAGCGCGGCGATTTGCTTCGGGAGAATTAAGCGCGGAAGACTACGAGCGCGCCCGGGATCTGCTCGGAGGCGGCAGCAAGACCTAGACGCCGGCGCGATCAGCGACCGCTCACCAGCAGGAAAATCAGGAACACGTTCAGGCTGAGGATCACGCCGATCACAACGGTCGCGAGTGCCGTGGTTGAGCGCTTGTTGACCAGCGTCCCCATGAGGCCGCGGTCGCGGCAGAACACCAGGAGCGGGATGAGGGCGAAGGGGATCCCGAATGACAGCACGACCTGACTGAGGACGAGCGCTCGCGAAGGGTCGAGGCCGATCGCGATCACGACCAACGCTGGCGCCATGGTGATCGCCCTGCGCAGAAACAGTGGAATCTGGCGGTGAATGAAACCCTGCATGACCACCTGCCCCGCCAACGTTCCTACCGAGGAGGACGACAGGCCAGAGGCAAGCAGGCCGAGGCCGAAGAAGATGTCCGCTCCGTGGTCGAGCGTGTGGCCGAGCGCTCGGAAGGCCGCGTCAAGGTTTGCAACGCTGATGTTGTGAGCGTGCAGGGCGGCGGCCGCGATGGTCAACATCGCGATGTTGATGAGTCCCGCCAGGCCCATCGCGATGATCACGTCCCACTTCTCGAAGTTGAAGATCTTCTTCTGCTCGTCCTCGGTCGCACCCACCACCCGCCGCTGGGTGAGGGCGGAGTGCAGGTAGATCACGTGCGGCATCACGGTCGCGCCGAGGATGCCGGCGCCTAGCAGGACGCTCTCGGTGCCGTCGAATCGAGGGGTGACGAGGCCGGCCGCCACCGCGCCCACAGCCGGCCGCGCCAACACGACCTCGAACGCGAACGCAGCCACGATGACGCCGACCAGGACCGTGATCACGGCCTCGAAGCCGCGGAAGCCGCGAGACTGCAGCGACAGGATCCCGAACGCGGCGAACGCGGTGATGATGCCGGCCGTGAACAGCGGGATCGACGGGAAAAGCAGGTGGATGCCGATGGCGGCGCCGATGAACTCCGCGAGGTCGGTGGCCATGGCGACCACCTCCGCCTGCATCCACAGGCCGACCACAGCGGGGTATGGGAACTTCTGGCGGCAGACTTCGGCAAGGTTCAGCCCGGTTGCGATTCCGAGCTTGGCGCTCATGGACTGGACGAGCATCGCCATGAGGTTGGCCGCGAGCACGACCCAGAGCAGCATGTAGCCGAACTGCGCGCCGCCCGCGATGTTGGTGGCGAAGTTGCCTGGGTCGACATAGGCAACCGACGCGACGAATGCGGGGCCGAGGAAGGGCAGCAGCGCGCGGAACCCGCGGGTCTGGCCTGAGAGCGCCTTTTCCGCCGCACGCAGCACCCGTGCTTCGCCAGGGAGGGCGACGACAGCCGGCGGCACCTTCGCTTTCGCCGCCGACGCCGGTGCGGAAGGCGGCTCGGTGATTACGGCTTTCGGCGCGGGTTCGGCCAACCGCTAACGCCGCTCGACGAACAATGCGCGCGCGAGCCCGAGCGGAACGCTCACCCTGCGGCCTTTCATGCGGACCTCGATGGGTCCTTCGTACTCGCTCGGGGCCACCACCTCGACGTGGGTGCCGGGCAGCAGGCCGCGGCGCTCGAGCTCGCGCAGCCGCCGTGGGTCGTCATCCGATACGCCCTGCACGATCACCCTCTCCCCCGCACGGCATTCGCTGAGCGGGCGCTCGCTCACCGGGCGAACCTTCCCGGCCAGCGTGGGAATGGCATGGCCGTGAGGGTCGAGCTCGGGCCGTCCGAGCAGCTCGAAGATCCTCTGCTCCATGCGCTCCGAGATCACGTGCTCGAGACGCTCTGCCTCCTCGTGGACCTCGTCCCAGCTGTAGCCGAGCACCTGAACCAGGAACATCTCCAGCAGGCGGTGGTGCCGGACGAGCTCGAGCGCGACCTTCCTGCCGTCGCGGGTGAGCTGCTGGCCGCGGTAGCGGTCGTGTTCGACCAGCCCCTGGGCGGTGAGCCGCGTCACCATCTCGCTGACCGACGGCGAGGAGATGCCGAGGCGCTGCGCGAGGTCGCGCGTCGGAACTGGTCGGCTGTCGCCGTGAAGGTGGTAGAGCGCCTTCAGGTAGTCCTGCTGCGACCGGGTGAAGGTGCTGCGCCGGGTGAGCTCGACCGTGGACAAGACCTAGGCTTTCCTAAAAGTGATCACCGGCGAACCTACCATTAAATGTAGGTTAGCCTAACTTTGCACCACGGCGCAACTAGTTAAGAGAAATTTGCTCCGGGCTTAAACGCAGGCCCCGGTGGAGGTCGAGGCGGGGTTGTAGCTCACGCTCACGTTCGGCGTCACGCTCACATTGCTTCCCTTGGTCGTGAAGACGCTCAAGTAATCGGCGCAGCCTTCGGCCTTGTGAAAGTCGTAGTTGACACTGGTGACGTCCGTCCAGGTGATCTCAGCGCCCGAGTGGTGCATGCAGTAGTTCGTATTCCCGACCCCGTTGTCGATGCACTCGACCGCCTTCCCCCACTGCTCGAACGTGAGGATGCTCACCGTCATCGGGCCATTCGAGGTTGCGACGAGGTGGTACGTGAACGTGTCCGGTATGCCCCCGGCCAGGTACCAGCTGGGGTTCTTCAGGACCTGAGGGACGTTCCAGATCGTAAGCGTGGGGTGCTCCAGCTCCGCCCGCACCGTGGCGAGCTCACCGAGCGTCGCGGTGAGGTTGGTCTGGGTCGTTGCCAGCTGAGTCGCCAGCGACTTGTTCTGAGCCTGCAGCGACCTGTTCTGGCTGTTGACCTGGTTGGCGGTGTTCTGAAACGTGGTGTCGTCCAGGTACAGGAGCGCAAGACCGCCGGCGGTGAACAGGAGCGCGCCCGCGAGGGCGGCCGTCCACAAACGCGGTCCCAACGGCCTCGAGATGCGCACAGGCCGGGGCGCCGGCCGAGTTGGCACCGGCCACGGCGTGGCGTCGAACTCGGCGGCCGGTAACGCCTCGGGAACCTCCTCGGCGTGGACAGGCGGGCCTTCGACGGCGGGCTCTGTCTCCGACATGGTTTCGTCCATGCTGCTCGAGGCCATCATCCCACCATCGGCGTCAGATACGAAACCGCGGGCTCAGACTTGCCCTGGCCGCGGCCATTCGCCGAGCACTGACGCGATCGTGGAAGCGGTTTCGGCCTGCGAGGCGATGCTGTACGTGAACGTCTTGCCATCCGGCTGGGTCGCCGGGCCGAGTCCGCAGTTGGCGCCGCACGGCGCCTCCTCGATCAGGAACACCGTTCCCGAGTTGAGGAATGACGGGGTCGAGCGCTCGTTCGGGAGCTGGCCTCCGGCCCGTCCGCCATGTCCGTACAGCCACACGCTGGGAATGCCGTTCGAGTCGCGGACCGTGTAAGCCAGGTAGTCGTCGCCGGCATCTGCCCGCGGCCGGATCCAGGCGAACTGCTGTCCGAATGCCTGCGAGCGGTTGCCCGCCGGCCCGGCCGAATCCCAGACATAGACCACCGCAGCATTCGGCTGTCGAAAGTAGAGCTTGCTGCCAGTGCTGCCCCAGGTGGCCATGGTCGCATTCGCTTGCGAGAAGACGAGCCCGGACCGGCT
>MNEW01000039.1:20730-23320 GCA_001917895.1 Actinobacteria bacterium 13_1_40CM_66_12 | reverse complement strand
GTTGAGGGTGGTCGCCCTGGCGGCGGCCATCATCTTTGCCCTTTCGCCCGGCCGGCTGGTGGCGGGCGGAGCACTCTGGGCGTCACCCATCTCCCCGACCAACGCCGTGGTCAGCTCGCCCACGAGCGGCGGCGGCTACCCCGAAAACCCGCCGATCGAAGGGGGATGCGTCGGTCCGAGCGCCGCCAACTTCAACGCCAATCACTCGGAGTCGGAGATAACGGTCAAGCCCGGTAGCGAACAGCTGGTGGGCTCGTCGAAGTTCTTCTTCGACAAGTTCTCGACCGGCTACAACTTCTATCTCGGCAGCTACAACATCAACGGGAGCTCGCACACCAACAACATCATCCAGGGGTACGACTGCTCCACCACCGAGACGACGCCTGGCGTGCTCAATCAGAAGATGCCGCCGAGCTGGACCAACACGACTGACCCCAACGTCGGCTTCGACACCAAGGGTCGTGTCTACCAGACGATGCTTCCCTTCAACGCGTTCTGGACCAACCTGCACCCTGACGGGGAGATCACGGTTTCCTACAGCGACGACCTTGGCGCGCACTGGGCGACAGGGAACGGCGGGCAGGCGCTCGAACAGGTTCCCAATTCAAGCTCGTTCCAGTTCGGCCACGTAGAGGACAAGCAGTGGATCGCCGTCAACCATTACCCAAAATCGATTTTCCAGGACCACGTTTACGCCACCTGGGACGTGATCGATGGCAATGTTGGGAGCACCGTCAAGCTGCGTATGGCGGTTTCTCGGGACCGCGGGCTGACGTTCTCGCGCGCCAAGACGATCGTTTCGGCCTCCATCGACCAGCTGCGCGACCAGTTCAGCCAGCCGGCCGTCGACCCCAAGGGCGACGTCTACGTTGCCTACACGAACATCGGGACGAAGACCAACGTGGCCGACTTCTTCGTGACTAAGTCGACCGATGACGGCGCGACTTTCAGCAGGCCGGTTCAGGCGGGATCCGGAAATACGATCGGGGTGGCCAGCGGGCGGGTGACGAACACGACCTTCCGCGATGGCATCAATTTCGCATTCGCTGTGTCGCAGGATTTTCCTGGACACCTGTACCTGGCCTACAACGACTTCAACGGGACGCAGTACAACGTCTTCATCGTGCAGTCGACTGACGGCGGCCAGACATGGAGCGCGCCCGTGGCGGTCAACGACGACTACAAGTCAGGCAATGTCGCCGACCACTTCCAGCCGGCCATAGCCGCCGGTCCCGGAGGCGCGGTGGCGGTGGCGTTCTACGACCGGCGGGCCAGCTGCCCGAGCGACGCCAGCATCATCCTGCAGGATCGTGGTCGGTCGAACTTCTGCATCGACGTTTCGGTGCAGCCCTACAAGGACACTGGCGCCGGCGCGGTGTCCAGGGGCGCCAACATCCGTGCGTCGAGCTTCACCTGGGATCCGCAGCAGCCCGGCCTGGGGATCAACCCGGACGGGACCACAACCGACCTGCAGAAGCTGGGAGGGCTCGGGCAGATGGCGTGCGCATCACACAACGACCCCTGCAGGCTGTCGTTCATCGGCGATTATTTCGGGCTGGCGATCTCCGCGGGCAACATCTACACGCTGTCCGTCTCGACCCACTATCCATCGAATGTGCATGCTGACGACAGCTCGATCCTCTACTACCAGCAACAGGTGCTCGGCACCATCAGCAGAGGGAGTCTCGGAATTTAGCTGGCTCGAAACGAAGGATGGCGTGACGGAAAGTCGTCGGGGAAGACCGGTACCCGAATCCGACCGGTGAGGACTGCCAACAGCCACTCGGTGGCCGAAAGCTCGTACTCGGGCCAGGCGTCGCCCCTCGCCTCGTTGACGATCACGCTGCTGCCGAGCCGGCGCGTGGAGTCGAACTTCCAGTAAACGGAATCCCCGTTGTCGGTACCTGCCCATGGAACCAGATCTTCGGGTGGAGGACCGACGCCGTCCGTATCAAGGGCAAGCGCCTCCCGCAGAACGCGGAGCTCGTCGATCAGGTTTAGATGCGGATTCGGACTCGTCGGGTGGAAGAGCCACAGGAAGTCATCGAAGGAACCTTCGCCGTAGGTTTCCACAAGGGCGCGATAGTCAGCCGGGAGTGGGAATCCCAAGCGATTCTCCACTTGATTCCAATCGATTCGAGCCACCCGAGCCGGAGGTGGCACGGCTCGCTTCAGCTCGGCAAGAGCGTCGGAGGGTCTAGCGTCCACGGTTCAAGACCGTAACCCAGAAATCAAGGCCTCCGCTTCCGCTCGCGCGCATCGTGATCCCCCGCGCAACAAGTTCATTGCCAACGTAGACCGGAGTGGATGAATAGTCCACCTGCTGCCCAGCCTCCAGCGCCTTTCGTACCCGGCGCTCATAACTGACCATCTCCGGGAGGTTGGCGGGCGTCTGATGAATCGTAACGAGGTTCTTGGGGTCGGTCCCCGATCCTCCGATCTGAGCACCCAGGAGATGTCCGCGAGCATGTCCCGCGGGTTGTCCTTCAAAACCGGGAGGGGTGATGTGACGCGATGCCGGGGTTCCGGTGAGGACGTGCTCCCCCGTGAGTTGGGCCTGGACCCCAGTCGGCCGGTGCAGCGAATCGAG
>MNEW01000039.1:9152-20674 GCA_001917895.1 Actinobacteria bacterium 13_1_40CM_66_12 | reverse complement strand
GCGTCCGCCTCTTTGGTCCGCGTCGCCACGGCTTTCAGGCCTTCGGCGGTGCCGCGATGAAAGTCGGCAATGGCCTTAGAGACACCTTCGCCGGCCGCTCGCACCCCGCGTTTGACCAGGCGTTCGGCGACTTCTCCGATGGCGCCATGGCCCACCCTTCCTCCGGTCTTCGCACTCAGAGCCCGACCGTGGTTCTCGATCTCGCTCGCGTGCCCGTGCAGCTTGTCGGCCGCTTGACCGAGGGAGTCGAGGTTGATTTTGAATCCGCTATTTGAGCCGCCTATGCGAGTGCCGCCTCCACCCCGTGCAAAGCCAGGCCCCTCACAGCCTCCTCGAGCTTGCCCTCCAGCGGAGTGAGCGCGATTTGCAAAGCCTCTGCGATGACCACCTGTTCGAGCTGGTTGAGCAGGCCCTTGACGATCCACCTGGTCGTGCCGACGATCGCGACGGTCGCAAACTCCGCCAGGCCGAAGGTCGCGACTGCCGCTGCCTGATCGGCCACGAACTCGACCGCCATCGCCGTCAGTGCGGCAATGATTCCCACCTTTGCAGTGACCACGCCGTCCGCGACGACGTCCAGTGCATCCGCGAAGCCGTTGCAGCCCGCGACGAGCTCCTGGATGTGATTGGAGGAGAGATGGCCCCAGCGATCCACGACTGCATCGATCGATTCCCCGAAGTTGTCGGCGGACAGGGCCAGGACGGTGGCGCGTGCGTCACCGTGCGTTGTGGTCAACGCGGAACTGTACGTGCGCAGATGCGTGGCGTACTCGCGCAGCGTGTCCTCTTCGATTCCAGGCCAGGGCAGGCCGATGAAATTTATCGCCCACTCGAGCTCAGGAGGCAGATCCAGGCTCACGCCTACGAATCAGCTCCAGATCTGTCTGTTGGCCCGCTCCGTGTTCAGATAGTTGTCGCCTGCGGTGCGCAGCGACTGCGAGATCTGGCGCAGGACCTGGTTGAGATCGTCGGCGCTGGCGTCCCATTTGGCCTGAAGCGCCTGGAACTCGCCGGACGCATCGCCCGACCAGCTCGCGACCAATGGCGCCAGGTAAGCCTTGAGGTCGCTCAATTGAGCGGCGATCTGTGAAGCGACGCCATCGGTATCCATCGCCGCCTCGTTGACCGCCCCGAATGTGACGAGGATGTGTCCGTCTCCGCCCATGTCAGCCTCCCAGCTTGCGAGTGATCGAGGTGAAGCTCTGCTGGCTGGTGTCCTCGGTCGTCTGGTAGTTGCTTTGAACCTTGACCAAGCCGTCGCCGATCGCCCGCAGCGCCACGTTGAGCTGCGTCGCATCCTGATGCCAGCGATCCTTCAAAGCATGGAAGCTGGTGGCGGCCGATCCCTGCCAGGTCCCCATCAGGGGATCGAGGCGCGCGAGCAGGTTGCTGAGCTGCGACTGAATCTGGGCGTTCACGTCATAGACGTGTTGCGAAGCGGCCTGCATCGTGGCCAGCTCCGTCCGGAAGTTCGAACCGCCTCCGCTCATCTCTCCATGTCCTCCCTCAAGAGATCCGGAATGCGCTGCCGTTAACCGTTCGATTCATGCTAAGCCCTGTGGACCGATTTGAAACGCCGTAGCGGCAACTCCACGATGGTGGCGAATTGAGCCAACTACGCCTGCGCGTTGACGTTGAGAGCCCATCAGGAAGGCGCCCGCTCGAGGTGCCCGAGGACGCCCTCGTCGACGACCTGGTGCCCAGCCTGGTCGAGGTGTGCGAGGGACGGGCGGATGGGCTCGGATGGAAGCTGGCCCCTAAGGGAGGGGCGCCGCTGCCTGGGACTCGGACCCTCCGCGAGTGCGGGATTTTCGCCGGCGCCGTCCTGGTGCTCGTCGAGCCGGAGCCCCTCGAGGACGCGGAAGCGGACCAAGTACGGGTGCCGTCGCCGGCGGCCGATGTGGATCGTGCCGGCGATGCCGCGTACATTCGCGCGCTCGACGGCGCGATCGTCGCGCCCCGTCTTCGAGCCAGCAATGTGATCGCCGTAATTTCAGATCACCCCGGCGCTGGTGCGACGACCGTCACCGTCCTGCTGGCGACGATGCTCGGCGCGCTGCGGGACGACCAGGTGGCTGCGGTCGACGCCAATGCTCAAGCGGGCGCGATGAGCCACTGGATTGCCCCCGACAGCAGCATGTCAAAGGATGTTTACGCCTCGCTTTTCCGGCCCAACGTGACACCTGAACAAGTGCGAGGCGCTCTTGTCGGCGTCGCACCGCGGCTATCGATCTTGCCCGGTCCGGACAAGCCGACCAGCGCGATCGCCCCGGGTGCCGCCAGCTGGGGCCGGCTCATCGAGCACCTCCGCCACCTCCACAACATCGTGATCCTCGACTGCGGCGCCGGTCTTCAGCGCGCCGTGAGTCGCGCCTCGATCGACGCCGCCGACCAGGTCGTCCTGGTCACGACGCCGCAGCTCGCGAAGCTCGACGAAACGGGTTCCATCGCGGAATCGATTCAGGCTCGAGGGAAGGCGGTCGTTGTGGTCGCGAATCAGTCACCGTCGCGCGCTCGTTCCATGCGCTCGACCGACGGTGTTCAACAGGTCACGGTCACCTATGATCCGCACCACGCCAAGCGGTTGAGGACGCGCGGCTTCACGTGGCCCGGCGCCCCGGTTTCCTGGCAGGTCAGCGTTCGGGAGCTGGCGGCGGTCCTGGTCGGAAGCCTCGGCTAGTGCAGGCCGTGGGCGAAGCGCGCCACAGCCTCGTAAGTTCGCAGGACCGCTAGCGCCAAGGGCACGGTTGCCACTGTGGCCAGCAACTCGACCCTGCTCATCTGCCTGCGGAAAAGCGGCGACAGCTCCCAGCCTCTGACAGTGGCGGCCGCCGCCGCAAGGAGAATCGCATCCGCGATCAGGACGGCGACGGTGCCTCCCACTCGACCCGGCCCGGACAGCTGCAGGACCAGCGAGCACTCCAGCAACACCAGCCCGATCAGCCCGCCGGCGACCAAGGGCGCGACCTCAGCCGAAAATCGAAAATGTCTTGCCTTGGCCACCACGGCAACCGAGGTCACGGCCATGAGGCCCCAGGCAAACCAACCCCCCGAAATCGCAAGGGCCGCATTCGAAGCCGTCAGCAGGACCGTGGACCCGACAAGCAGTGCGGCCAGCAGGCGCCGGCCGCGCCGCGCACGTACTGAGACCGATGTGGGATCGGGCTCGGCGAGGTTCGCCAGTCGCGCCGCCAGGGCGGGCGTCACGGCCAGCTGGCCGAGCCCGAGCGGAGCGAGAAGTGCCGCCGCGGCAAGAGACCCGACGCCGGCCGCCGATGACCCCACAAGCACCACCGCGGGGAGGAGGAGGGCTGCGATCAAGCCGACCGCCGGCGTGATCACGGCGTCGCCGGCGATAAGGATGGCGACCCACGACCCCGCGGCGAGAGACCCCAGAGCCGCCGCCAAAATCCCTGTCGAATCCGCTCCAGCTTCGCCGGCAATGCCTGCGCCGGCGGCGGCCCACAGGGGCAATCCGGCAAGCACGATGATCCCGCCCAAGGCGCGCTTGCCGATGAGCTGTGCCATGCCGAGGCCGCCCGCGGCGGCGATTGCCGCGCCTCCCAGGCCACCCACGGTCCGCAATCCGCGATCTCCGATCAGGAGGGTCAGCAGGCCGGCACCCAGCAGGCAGAGGGCGGCTGCTCCCACGAGCAGCAGCTGGGCCGCCGGCTTGGCCCAGCGACCGGTCTGGGCATCAACGGTGATCGCAACGCGCTCGGAGTAGTCGTCGACCACGGGCTCCGGAGTTGGAGAGGTGATGTCGCGAAGGAACAGCATGGTTCCCTCGACCACACCCTGGTCCTCCAGCGCAAGCTCAGGGTCGAGCACCTGGCCACCAACCCTGATCAGCGCCCATCTGGCGGCCGCGCCATCACCGGTCTCGCCGAGCATGCCCACCACGTCCCAAAGCAATTCGGCGACGGGAATGCCGGCGGGTAGGGTGGCGTCGACCCGCCGTCTGGAACCGACGACGGTCACGCGGCACGACGCCTCTACGTTGTCCTCCTCGGTGATCTCAGCAGGGCTTTCTCAGACTGAGGACTCGAACCATTAGTGTGACGAATCGATGGTGACTGTAGATGCTCGGTCGCGGACGATACGCCGGGCGCCCCGATCGGCACCCCCAGTCGTGCCGGACTCTCCAATCACGCTGTCGGCGCCGCCGCGCCTCGATTCGCAGTCAGGCGGTGCGGTCGCCTGGCTCCAGTACGTGTTTCCGATCGTCGGGAGCCTCGGCGGGATGCTGTTCATCGTCAACAACCCCAAGCCTCTTTTCCTCGCGAGCGGATTGCTGTTCATGCTCGGCTCGGTCGGCATGGGTATCGGAATGGGAATGCAGCAGAGGTCGTCCGTGAAGCGTCGCCTTAGAGGGGGGCGCGCCCGCTACCTCGACTATTTGCACGGAGTCCGCGTCCAGCTGCAGGCGGCCGCCGCCGCTCAGCGGGCCGCATCGGCATGGAGCCATCCTCCGCCTGACGCCCTGCTTGCCATCACCGGTTCGACCGCCCGCCTCTGGGAGAGACGGCCTGACGATCCGGACTTCCTCGTGCTGAGGGTGGGTCAAGGCACCTTGCCGCTGGCGACGCCGTTTCAGGTTCCGTCCGAAGACGGCCTCGGAGCCCAATCGGATCCCGTGTGCATCGAGGCGATGGGTGAGCTGGTGCGAGCCCAGAGCACAGTTTCGAATGAGGCCGTAGCCGTGGACCTCAAGACATCACCTGTGGTCAGCGTCGTTGGACATCGCGCCGCGATTGACGATGCCGCGCGCGCTCTCTTGAGCCAGCTGGCCGTCCTGCACGCGCCCGACGACGTTCGCCTCCTGCTGTGTGCCAGCCGGGCTTCCGCGCCGGGCTGGGAGTGGATGAAGTGGCTGCCCCACCTCCGGGGGGCGTCGGGCGACCAATCCGGTCCAGTGGTCTGCGACCCGGACGAGCTGGAGGCGGCCATCACGTCCCGCGCCGCCCGCGCCCGGCGCAGCTCGGCAACCGATCAGGCCGGTGCAGACCAATGGCTGGTGGTGCTCGCCGACGGCGTGGTTCCCGCTCCGGAGGCGATCGCGACCTTGCGACGAACCCCGTCGCGGACTTCGTTGGTCATCCTCGCCGAGAGCGCGGCCGCGGAACCCAACGAGGTCGATGTGCGGGTCGGCGTCGCCGCCGCCCGGCTGGAAGTCGAATCATCGGGACCGCGCATCGAAGGTCGGCCCGACCGCCTCGGCCCGGCCGCCGCCGAAGCCATCGCCCGCCGGCTGGCGCCGCTTCGACTGTTAGAGGAGCCTGGTTCCCGGCGCCTCGCCGGCGCAATCTCTCTGACCGATCTGCTGGACATTCGAGACGTCGCCAGGCTCGATCCCGCCGTCATCTGGCGCACGCGGGCCTCGGCTGACAACCTGAGGACACCGATCGGCGTCAGCAGCCAGGGCGGTGCCGTGCTTCTAGACCTCAAAGAGTCGGCGCTTGGAGGCGACGGCCCGCACGGTTTGGTGATCGGCGCCACCGGCTCGGGCAAGAGCGAGCTGCTGCGGACGGTGGTCACCGGGCTCGCGCTCACGCACCCGCCGGACCTGCTCGCATTCGTGCTGGTCGACTTCAAGGGTGGGGCGGCGTTTGCCGGGCTTCAGGATCTTCCGCACGTGGCCGGCGTGATCACCAACCTGGCCGACGACCTCGCCATGGTCGATCGCATGCACGCTGCGCTCTTCGGAGAGATCAGGCGCCGCCAGGAGCTGCTGCGAAAGGCCGGCAACCTGGCTTCGCTGCGTGACTATCACCGCCGGCGCGCAGCTGGGGATGCCTTGCCGCCCCTTCCATATCTCGTCTTGATGGTGGACGAGTTTGGTGAGCTGCTGACATCGAAGCCGGACTTCATCGACCTCTTCGTGGCGGTGGGACGCCTCGGCCGCAGTCTGGGCATGCACCTGCTCCTTTGCTCGCAGCAACTCGACGAAGGTCGTCTGCGCGGCCTCGAAGGACACCTAAGCTACCGAATCGCGCTTCGCACATTCAGCGCCGCTGAGAGCCGCACGGTTCTCGGGGTCCCCGACGCGTACGAGCTGCCTCCGATTGCCGGTTCGGCCTATCTGAAAGTCGGGACCACTGCGTACACGCGATTTCGCGCGGCCCTGGTAAGCCAGCCTTACTCCGCGCCGCAAGACTCCACCGACGCACCACCCCGCCCCCGCCCATTCAGCCTCGCCTTCGGCGAGCCGGTCGTGCGCCCGCAGGAAGACCACGAGCCGGCCACTGAGGGCCCCAGCGTGCTCGATGTCGTGGTCTCACAGCTCCGCGACGCCGCGGAGAGGGTCCATCAGGTCTGGCTTCCACCGCTCGAGCGCACGGTTGCGCTCGATCAGCTGCTTGGAGACATCCGAAAAAGGCGTGAACGCGGATTGAGCGCGACCAGCTGGGCCGGCTCCGGCCGGCAGTCGGTACCAGTTGGCCTGGTCGACCTGCCCGCGGAGCAGGCGCGCGACGTGCTTGCGGTCGACCTCGCCGGCTCGGCCGGCCACCTGCTTGTCGTGGGTGCGGCCCTAACCGGGAAAACGACGCTGCTGAGAACCCTGATCGCCAGCTTCGCTCTCACGCACACGCCCCAAGAGGCGCAGTTCTACTGCATCGACTATGGCGGTGGTGGGCTGTCGGTACTGGGCGGCTTGCCACATGTCGGGGGCGCGGCCGGGCGCCAGGACCCAGAGCGTGTCCGACGCACGGTGGCCGAGGTGGCGGCCCTGCTCGACGAGCGCGAAGCCCGGTTCAAAGCCGTGGGGATCGATTCACCACAGACTCTGCGCTCGCGTCGCGAAAGCGGCGATCTGGGCGGAGACGGCTGGCACGACGTCTTTCTCGTCGTCGACAACTGGCCCGCGCTGCGGCAGGAGTTCGAGGACCTGGAAGCTCCCATCCAGGAGATTGCGGCCAGAGGCCTTGGTTACGGTGTCCACTTGATCATGACCGCGAGTCGGTGGGTCGACGTCCGCTCCGCGCTCAGGGAGTCGATCGGCGGCCGTCTCGAGCTCCGGCTGCACGATCCCATGGAGTCCGCGATCAATCGCCGGGCTGCGGAGAACGTGGCCAAAGGTATACCGGGACGCGGCATGACCGCGGACAGCCTTCATTTCCAGACGGCCATGCCACGCATCGACGGCGGCGCAGACGCGTCCGGCATGCAGCCGGCACTGGAGGATCTGGTGGCGCAAGTCGCTGCAGCCTGGGCGGGTTCGGGGGCGCGGCCGGTGCTCGTGCTGCCACACGAGATCGGTCTCAAAGACCTGCCCGGAGTCACCGCACGCGACAAAGGGGGCGTGCCGATTGGGCTTTCCGAGCGCGACCTCGACGTCGTATGGCTCGACCTGGTGGGAAGCGACCCGCATTTCCTGGTCTTCGGAGACGGCGAATCGGGCAAGACCAATGTCCTGCGCTCATTCCTGTTGGGCCTGATGGCGCGCCAGTCGCCGAGCCAGGCCCAGATCCTTCTCGTCGACTACCGACGCACTCTGCTTGGCGTGGTGCCACCCGAATACCTGCTCGGTTATGCGGGCGCCGAGCCGGCCGCCGTCGCGCAGGTGGCGGAGACGGCGCAGGTTCTGAACAAGCGCCTGCCGCCCGCCGACCTGTCGATCGAGAAGCTGCGCGCGCGCAGCTGGTGGAAGGGCCCCGACGTGTACGTCGTCGTAGACGATTACGACCTCGTCGTCACCCCGAGCGGAAGCCCCCTCCAGCCATTCGTTTCGCTGCTGGCCCAGGCCAAGGATGTCGGCCTACACATAGTCGCGGCGCGGCGCACCGGTGGGGCGGGTCGGGGGATTCTCGAACCGCTGTTATTGCGCCTTCGCGAGCTCGGAACACCGGGCCTTCTCCTCAGCGGCGATCCTGGCGAAGGGCCGTTGCTGGGGTCACACCGGAGCTCGGCGCAGCCGCCTGGGAGAGGTCTTTTGGTGCGGCGTCACGAGCGGCCTGCGCTCGTACAGGTCGCGGTCAGCGTACGAGAGCGATAATCCCGACGATCACAGCCACGGCGGCTGCGATGGCGGCCCCGGCCGCAAGCGGTCCGATCCATGAAAGTCCCGCCCCGGCGGTCGACGCTTCGGTTCCGAGCCGGAACGCTTCGGTCACGCGGCGCCGCCGATCCGCTTCGATCTCCAGCACCTCCTCCGGCTTCAAGTCGGGCATCGTGCTAAATCTAGCTCCCCTCTGTCCCGGGCCTGCGGCCGGGGCCACCTCCCCACAGGGTGGGGAGGCCAGCCACAGTAATAAGCTGAATCCGGAATGCGCCTGATCAGTGCGGACGGCCGGTGGTGGTGGAACGGCCGCGAGTGGCAGCCACTGCCGAAGGCGGTGGACGCAGAGGGTTCCGAGGGATCGACGGGATCGACGGGATCGGCGGGATCGACGGCTGTGGTTTCGGAAGCCGCTCCGGTCGACCGGCCTGAGGCTGCGCCCTCGCCTGCCGACGGGACGCCCAAGTTCATGCCCGGCCAGTACGTCAAGTCCCGCACCGAGGTCCCCGACACCGGTATCGCTCGCAGGCTGTACGACCTGAGCGGGGGCCGGATCAACCTGGGTCCGAGCGCCGCCGAGCTCCGACACCTCCGCCTGCTCAACATGGCGCGGACGCCGGTCTCCGATCCGCCTGTTCACCTCGCGGTCGCCTCGGCCAAAGGCGGCGTGGGCAAATCCACGATGGCGCTGCTGGTGGCCAGCAAGATGGGCCTGCTCCGCAACGATCGGATCATCGCGGTCGAATGCAATCCGCATCACGGCACTTTTCGCAGCCGTGTTCCAACACACCACGACCGTTCGATCAAAGACCTCATCGATTTTCTCGACAGCTCCGAGATCGACCGGGACCAGGATTTGACGCTTCCGATGCTGCATCGGTTTACCACGCACGTCCCCGAATCGCGTCTGGAGGTGATGACTGCTCCGACCGATCCGCGGATTCGTAAGGCGTTGAGCGCCAACGACTACAACAGGGTCTTCGGCGTGCTCGAACGCTACTTCGACATCATCATCCTCGACCTCGGCACCGGGCTCCTTGACGAGACGACCAAGTTCATCCTCGAGCGCGTTTGCGATCAGCTCGTCGTCGTCGCGCCCGCCGAGCTCGATGGCGCCGAGCTAGGAGCGTTCACCCTCGAGTTCGTGGCCGACAGCCGCGGCGTGGAGTGGGTGCGCGAGCGGGCGGTCGTAGTGATCAATCGCGTGGTCAGAGATACCCAGGTCGACGTGAGCGGGATGGAAGGTTACTTTCGCCACTGGGTGCGAGCGTGCCTTCGCGTCAGCCAGGATCCGCACCTCAAGAGCGGTGGCATCTTCGATTGGAGGCTGATATCGCGGGCGGCTGACGAAGAGATACTCGCTCTGACAGGCGAGGTCGCCACAGGATTCTCGCTGGGCAGATCGGTGCCCGGAGCGGCTGAGCCGGCGTAATCGTTTCTAGCTCGGCTTTCGTGCGCGGATGTATGCGCTGCCTACCTTGCCGTCGACTCCGGCCATCTCTTCGGTGGCGTGTACGTTGAAGTGGGGATCCTGGAACCCGGCCTCGACGAGTGCGGCGCGGTACTCCTCGATCGGGATCGTCCCGGAGAGGCAGCCGGCCCATGAGTCCAACCGCTTCTTGATCGTGGCGTCCAAGGGTTCCAGCTCGACCATGTCCGCGACGGCGAAGAGCCCACCGGGTCGGAGGACCCGGAACGCTTCTTTGATCGCGGCGCCCTTGTCCTCGGCCAGGTTGATCACGCAGTTCGAGATCACGACGTCGACCGATGCGGCCGGCAGCGGAACGTTCTCGATGGTGCCCTTGAGAAACGTGGCGTTGGTGAGGCCGGACCGGTCGCGGTTCGCATTGGCGAGCGCCAGCATCTCGTCTGTCATGTCGACGCCGTACGCGTGCCCGCCGGGACCGACGCGCTTCGCCGAAATCAAAACGTCGAGGCCCGCGCCTGATCCGAGATCGAGCACGATTTGGCCCGGCTCCAGCTCCGCGAGCAAGGTTGGGTTGCCGCAGCCGAGACTCACGGATTCCTTGAGACCGACCGCCTCGAGGTCGGCGGCAGAATAGGAACCAGAGCAACCGCAATCGGGCCCGTCGGCCTGGCAGCAGCCGGCGCTCGCGTCGAGGGCACCTAGCGGAGTCAGGGCTATCTGCTTGGCGACGCTTGCATACCTGGATCGAACCGCCTCTTGGACTTCGCTCATGCTCGGCCTCCTATCGATGAATGTCGATGGATGCGATCCTAACATTACCAATCGATGAATGTCTATGGGTTCCGTTACAATGAGCGCGTGGCGATGAAGACGCTCCCGGTCGTCCGGCAGCGAGGCGTGTGCTGCGGTCTGCCTGACGTCGACGAGAAGTGGGCTGAGGACACCTCGACGCTCATGAAAGCTCTGGCGGACCCGACGCGGCTCACGATGGTGGCGTCGCTCTGGAAGGCTAAGACTCCCATCTGCATCTGCGACTTCACGGCGGGCCTCGACCTCAGCCAGCCGACGCTCTCTCATCACATGAGCAAGCTGAAGGAAGCGGGCCTGGTCGAATCGGAGAAGCGCGGGATCTGGACGTACTACCGGCTCGCCTCCGCCATCGAGCCGGCGACTAGACAGCTGCTGAGCAGACTGATCGCTTAAACGGTGCGGCTCGGGACCAGATCTTCAACCAGCCTCTTGATGCGAACGTCGATCTCGTTCCTGATGCGGCGCACCGTGTCGATGTCCTTCCCGGCGGGGTCGTCGAGCTCCCAGTCTTCATATCTCTTGCCTGGATAGATCGGGCAAGCGTCGCCGCAGCCCATCGTTATCACCACATCTGCCGCGCGCACGAATTCGTCTGTGAGCGGCTTTGGAAACTCGCGGCTGATGTCCAGGCCGATCTCACGCATCGCCTCGACCACCCGCGGATTGAGCGAGCCGGCCGGTTCGCTGCCGGCCGAGCGGATGTGCACACGATCGCCCGCATGCCGTTCGAGCAGCGCCGCCGCCATCTGGCTCCGACCAGCGTTGTGCACGCAAACGAAGAGAACCTCAGGAGCGTCGGCCTTCATCGGAGCCTAGGTTACGTGTAGCCGCGGGGCTCCATGCGTGGCAAGTACTGGTCGGTGAAGATCACGTACCGCTGGGTCGCGAAGGCGCCTGCCCAGAGCGGCCAGCAGGTGGTGAGCGTGAGGTGGTATCCGGGCGCATCCGGGATCAGCACGGATCGGTTGTTCGGGCTCACGATCATGGATCCGGTGACGTGGTACTTGAAATCGCCGTAGCGGGTCTCGAGATCGATCTCATCCCCCGGCGCCAGCTGGGGGAAGTTGATCCAGTACACGTTGTGTGCGGCCACCCCCACGGTGCCCGGGTCGCCTGGCCAGACGGTGTTCGGATAGTGGCCCGGGCTTGCGTACAGGACGGAGCTGGAGATGCCCTCCTTGACCGCCGCGAAGTACCCCAGTCGCGGTACCCGGATCGCAAAATCGATCCCGTTCTCGGGGTGCTGAAGGCTCGGGTCGATGATCGGGGGCCCGTAATGGCGGA
>MNEW01000039.1:0-9028 GCA_001917895.1 Actinobacteria bacterium 13_1_40CM_66_12 | reverse complement strand
GGGCGTCAGAGTACGAAGTAGAAGGTCGCTCCCTCGCCGACGGCGCCCTCGGCCCAGGCCCTGCCGCCATGCCGGTTGACGATGCGCCGCACAGTCGCCAAACCGATACCCGCCCCCGGAAACTCACTCTGGCTGTGGAGCCGCTGGAAGGCGCCGAACAGCTTGTGCGCGTAGATCATGTCGAACCCGACCCCGTTGTCACGGACGAACAGGCGGGTGTCACCGTCGACGATCTCCGTACCGATCTCGATCCTGGCGATCGGCTCCTTGCTGGTGAACTTGAAGGCGTTGCTGATGAGGTTCGTGAGCAGGATCCGAGCGAGTCGCGGATCGGCAGACGCGTTCATGCCGGAGGCGATGCCGACCTCGACCTTGCGGTCCAAATTGGCGGCGCGCATCTCGTCGACGACCTCCGCCGCCATGGCGCTGATGTCGCACGGCTCGCGATGGATCTCCCCGCTCGTGAGGCGGAATAGAGTCTGCAGCCCGTCGAACACCGAGGTCATCCGCTCGCTCGCGAGCCGCATGCGCTGCAGGTAGTCTTTCGCGCGCGGGTCGAGCGCATCGCCGTAGTCATCGAGCAGCGTGCGATTCAGCCCGTTGAACGAGAGCAATGGCGCGCGCAGGTCATGCGAGACCGAATAGCTGAAGGCCTCGAGCTCGCGGTTGATGGCGGTCAGCGCTGTCGTCCGTTCCTGTACGAGCCGTTCGAGCTGCGTCCGGTAGCGGCGCAGCTCCTGCTGCGCCTTGTACAGCTCGACAAAGACCGTCACCTTGGCGCGCATGATTGCCGGGACCACAGGCGCGAAGACGAAGTCAACGGCGCCCAGGTCGTAACCGCGACCCATGTCGGTCTCTGCCCGATCGAGCGCGGTGACGAAGATGATCGGCGTCAGCTCGGATCGCGGCCGCTGCCGGATGAGCTGGGCGGCTTCGAAACCGTCCATCCCCGGCATCCGGACGTCCAGCAGGATCACCGCAAAGTCTTGCTTCAAGAGTTGCCGCAATGCGTCGGGGCCGGAGGCGGCTTCGATGACGCTCTGGCCCAGCGGCGCCAGGATCGTTTTCATCGCGAAGCGTTTGGTCGCGTCGTCGTCGACCAGCAGAATGTCGACCTTGGTTTCCGTCGGCGCCGGCCGGGTGCTTGTCATGCGCTGTGCCATCACCGAACCTTCCTGAACACGCTCACGCTGTCGCGAACGGGTTCATACCGGCTGCTCTCGGGCGCGAAGAGCAGCGATTCCCGCAGGCCAAGCGTGAGGAAGCCGGACCTGATGAGGCTCTCGTAGAAAAGCCGATGGGCGCGTTGCTGGAGGGTGGGCCTGAAGTAGATCAGCACGTTCGTGCAGACGATCAGGTGAAATTCGTTGAAAGAGGCGTCGGTGACCAGGTTGTGCTGCGCCCACGTCACGTTGTGAAGGAGGTTGCGCTTCAGCCTCGCCATGCGCCCCGCGGTTGTGAAGTATGCGTCCAGGCTGGAGGAGCCACCCGAGAGCACGTAATCAGTCTCGTAAGACCGCATCCGCTCGACAGGGCACGACCCAACCCGCGCGATCGCCAGGGCATCCTCGTTCATGTCGGTGGCGTAGATGGTCGACCTCTGGTAGAGCCCCTCTTCCTGAAGCATGATCGCGAGCGAATAGACCTCTTCACCCGTTGCGCAGCCGACGCTCCAGATCCGCAGCGATGGGTATGTTCGCAGCGCCGGGACGACGTCTTCGCGTAGGCAGCGCCACGTGTCCGGATCACGAAACATGCTGCTTACGTTCACGCCCACGGTGCCCAGGAACCTCTGCATCGAGCTCGAGTCGTGCAGCAAGCGGTCCTGGTAAGCGGAGATGGTCGCGACGCCTTCGCCCGCCATGCCGGTGGAGATGCTGCGCCGGAGCGGTCCTATCGCGTAATCGCGGAAGTCATAGCCGTAACGAAGGGACACCGCTTCCAGCAGAAGCTTCATCTCGATCTCTTCGATGCTGTGGCTCTCAGACGGCGCGTACGCGGCTTTTACCACGATCCGACCCCGCCCCGGTTTCCGCTCCCGTTCAGTGGCTGAGCCACGACCGCAGCATGGCCACCAGGTGAGAGCTGACCACAGGCTTCGCGATGTAGTCCGACGCCCCAGCTTCTATGCATTTCTCTCGGTCTCCCTTCATCGCCTTGGCGGTGAGCGCGATGATCGGCCGGTCCTTGAATGAGTCCAGGCTGCGCATCTTCGTCATTGTTGCGTAGCCATCCATCTCCGGCATCATCACGTCGACCAATGCGATGTCAATGTCGGCGTCGTCGCTCAGAGTCTCGAGCGCCTCGCCGCCGCTGTTCACCGATGTGACCTCCATGCCCTGGCGCTCCAGCACAGCGGTCAGGGCGAATGTGTTCCGAATGTCGTCATCGACGACCAGGACCTTCTTGCCGGCCAGCGACATCTCGACCGGCACGCTGCCGCCGTCCGCGAACGCGTCGAACGACTCCACGCTCAGGATTGCGCCGACCTCGTCGCGCAATCGCTCTGGAGAACGAACCTCCTTGACGACGATCGTCTTCGTCGCCCGGCCGAGCTTCAGCTCCTCCTTGCGGGTCAGCTCCTTGGCGGTGTAGACAAGCACCGGCGTCGACCGCAGGCCCTTGTTCGCCCGCATGTGATCGATCACCTGCCATCCGCTCATTCCGGGAAGCCCGAGGTCGATGACGATGCAGTCGAACCTCTGGGCTTCGAGCGCCGCAACAGCCTCTTCGCCGGTGGCGACTGCGGTCGCTTGCGCGGCGAGGGATTCGAGGAGCTGAACGATGTGCTCCCTTTGCACCGGCTCGTCCTCGACGACGAGGACGTTCCTCGTCGCCACCGCCGCAGACGGTCGATCCATGACCGCGACCGCCGTTTTGCGCGCGCCGTCCGCCGTGCTGGGCGCGATCTTCACGGCCGGAGACTTGGTGCCGTTTTCGACCGAGCCATTGGACGAGGCGTCGGCAGGCGAGGCCGACCACGCCACCACAGGGCTGGCGATGGGGAGGTAGAGGGTGAAGGTGCTGCCCACGCCGGGCTGGCTCTCGAGCGTGATCTCGCCGGCGAGCAGCCGCGTCAGCTCCCGGCAGATGGACAGGCCGAGCCCGGTGCCGCCGTACTTGCGGCTTGTGGTGCCATCTCCCTGCGCGAAGGCTTCGAAGATCGTCTGCTGCTGAGCCGAAGGAATGCCGATGCCGGTGTCGGTGACGCTCATCGCGATCACCGCGCCGGCGCGGTTGAGGGCTTCATGCCCCAAGCTCCAGCCCGATGTCGCGAGCTCGGCGCGAAACGCGACGTGGCCTTTTTCGGTGAACTTGAAGGCGTTGCTGAGCAGGTTGTTGAGCACCTGCTGCAGGCGCTGGGGATCGGTAGGGATGGTCTCCGGCAGACCCGGCTTCAGCTCGATCGTGAAGCCCAGCTTCGTGGCTTCCGCCACGTGGCGGAAGGTGCGCTCGAGCAGCGGCGGCAGCTCGGACAGCGGCCAGTCCGTGATCTCCAGCGCCACGGTCCCGGACTCGATCTTGGTCAGATCGAGGATGTCGTTGATTAGCTTCAAAAGGTCGGTGCCGGACGAGCGGATGATCGTCGCGTATTCGGTCTGCTTCGGCAGAAGGTTTCCGTCAGGGTTGTCCGCGAGCTCCTGCGCCAGGATGAGAAGGCTGTTGAGCGGCGTCCGCAGCTCGTGCGACATGTTGGCGAGGAACTCCGACTTGTAGCGGGACGTGATCTCGAGCTGCTCGGCCTTTTCTTCGACCAGGTTCTTGGCCACCTCGACCTCGTTGCGCTTGTGCTCGATCTCGGCGTTCTGTTGCGCCAGCTGCCGCGCTTTCTCCGCCAGCTCGTCGTTCGTGCGCTGCAGCTGGTCCTGCTGGCTCTGCAGCTCGTTGGCCAGTGACTGCGACTGCTTCAGCAGCTCCTCGGTGCGGCTGTTGGCGTCGATGTTGTTGAGGACGATTCCGATGCTCTCGGTCAGCTGGTCGAGAAAGTCCTGGTGCGTCTGGTTGAAACGCTGGAACGATGCCAGCTCGATGACGGCTCGCACCTCGCCTTCGAACAGAACCGGCAGCACGATGATGTTGAGCGGGCTGGCGTCACCAAGGCCCGAGGTGATGCGGACGTAGTCGGACGGGACGTCGGTGACCAGGATCCGCTTCTTCTCGAGTGCGCATTGGCCCACCAGGCCCTCGCCGATCCGGAACTCGGGCGGCACGGTCTTCCGGCTCTTGTACGCGTAGCCGGCCTGAAAGACGAGGCGGGCTTCGTTGCCGTTGGCGGCGACCATCCCGTAGAAGACGCCGTGCTCCGCACTCACCAATGGCGCGAGCTCGGAAAGGATCATCTTCGACACGGTCATCGGGTCGCGCTGGCCCTGCAGCATCCGGGCAAATCGCGCCAGGTTCGTCTTCAGCCAGTCCTGCTCGGTGTTCTTCTCGGTCGTCTCTTTGAGGTTGCGGATCATCTCGTTGATGTTGTCCTTGAGGACGGCGACCTCCCCGCTGGCCTCGACGCCGATCGACCGCGTGAGGTCGCCCTTGGTCACGGCGGTGGCCACGTCGGCGATGGCGCGGACCTGTGTGGTCAGCGTGGCCGACAGCTGGTTCACGTTGTCGGTGAGGTTGCGCCACGTGCCCGCAGCGCCAGGCACGCGTGCCTGCCCGCCGAGGCGGCCCTCCACGCCCACCTCGCGGGCCACGCTCGTTACCTGCTCGGCGAAGGTGGCCAGCGTGTCGGTCATGCTGTTGATGGTCTCCGCCAGCGCGGCGATCTCGCCCTTCGCTTCGAGGGTCAGCTTGCCCCTCAGGTCGCCGTTGGCTACCGCGGTCACGACGCGCGCGATGCCTCGCACCTGGTCCGTGAGGTTGCTGGCCATCGTGTTGACGTTGTCGGTGAGGTCCTTCCAGATCCCACCGACGCCCTTGACCTCGGCCTGGCCGCCGAGCTTGCCGTCGGTGCCCACCTCGCGGGCGACACGCGTGACCTCGGACGCGAATGCGTTGAGCTGGTCGACCATCGTGTTGATGGTGTTTTTCTGGACCAGAAACTCACCGAGCGCATCGACGGTGATCTTCTTGGAGAGGTCGCCCATGGCGACTGCGGTCGTGACGTCGGCGATGTTGCGGGTCCGGTCCGTCAGGTTCATGTTCATCGTGTTGACGTTGTCGGTGAGGTCTTTCCAGATGCCGCCGACGCCCTTCACGTCGGCCTGGCCGCCGAGCTTGCCCTCTGTCCCCACCTCGTACGCAACACGCGTGACCTCGCCGGCGAGAGCATTGAGCTGGTCCACCATCGTGTTGACCGTGTTCTTCAGCTCCAGGATCTCCCCGCGCACGTCGACGGTGACCTTCTTGGAGAGGTCGCCGTTGGCGACCGCGGTCGTGACCTCGGCGATGTTGCGCACCTGACTGGTCAGGTTGCTGGCCATGGAGTTGACGTTGTCGGTGAGGTTCTTCCAGATGCCGCCCACACCTTTGACATGGGCCTGGCCGCCGAGCTTGCCCTCGGTTCCCACCTCGTGCGCGACGCGGGTGACCTCGGACGCGAGGGCGTTGAGCTGATCGACCATCGTGTTGATGGTGTTCTTCAATTCGAGGATCTCGCCCTGAACGTCGACGGTGATCTTCTTGGAGAGGTCGCCGTTGGCGACGGCGGTCGTTACTTCGGCGATGTTGCGGACCTGGCTCGTCAGATTGCCGGCCATCGAGTTGACGTTTTCGGTGAGGTCCTGCCACGTGCCGCCGACGCCCTTCACTTGAGCCTGGCCGCCGAGCTTGCCCTCGGTACCCACCTCGCGCGCGACGCGGGTCACCTCGGAGGCGAAGGCGTTGAGCTGGTCGACCATCGTGTTGATGGTGTTCTTGAGCTCGAGGATCTCGCCCTGGACGTCGACGGTGATCTTCCTGGAGAGGTCACCGTTGGCGACGGCGGTGGTGACGTCCGCGATGTTGCGGATCTGGTTGGTGAGCTGACCGGCCATCAGGTTGACGTTGTCGGTGAGGTCCTTCCAGGTGCCGGCGACCCCCTTGACTTCAGCCTGTCCGCCGAGCTTCCCCTCGGTGCCCACCTCGCGGGCGACACGGGTCACCTCGGAGGCGAAGCCGTTGAGCTGGTCGACCATCGTGTTGATCGTGTTCTTGAGCTCGAGGATCTCGCCCTGGCCCTCGACCGTGATCTTCCGCGAGAGGTCTCCGTTGGCGACCGCCGTCGTCACTTCGGCGATGTTGCGGACCTGACTGGTCAGGTTGCCTGCCATGAAGTTGACGTTGTCGGTGAGGTCTTTCCAGACGCCGGCGACTCCGGGTACCTGCGCCTGGCCGCCGAGCTTGCCCTCAGTGCCCACCTCGCGAGCGACGCGCGTCACTTCGAGGCTGAAGGCGCGGAGCTGGTTGACCATCGTGTTCACGATCCGCGCCGTTTCCAGGAACTGACCCTGCAGGCGGCGACCGTCGATGTTGGTCGACATCGTCTGCGTGAGGTCACCTTTGGCGACCGCGTTGATGACGCGCGCCATCTCGCTGTTCGGCCGCACCACGTCCTCGATCAAGTCGTTGATCGAATCCAGGGTGGCGGCCCAGGCGCCGCCGGCGTCGCCGATCGACGCGTGCTTGACCTGGCCTTCCTTGCCCACGTGCTTGCTGAGTCTTTTCAGCTCGCGCTCGAGACGTTGGTTGGACTCGATGATGTCGTTGATGGCGATCGCGACCTTGCCGGCTGGACCGGTCGAGGTCAGCGGCATGCGTACGGTGAAGTCGCCGCGTTTGACCGCGGTGAGAACCCGCAGCATCACCCTGTGATCAGTGCTTTCCGTGGCTGTGGCTAGGGCTTTGCCTGCCATGATGTTCGTTCCCTCTCCTTTCTTTCTCTCGATTACGCCGTGGGTACCCAGAACTCGACCCTGGCTCCCTCGCCCGGGTCGCTGTGAATGCGGCACCAGCCGCCCACCAGCTGGGCGCGCTCCTTCATCGCCAGCAGGCCGAGATGACCGGGGACATGTATGCATTCATTGACGACGAACCCCTTGCCGTCGTCGGCCACCTCGATGACCACTCCGCCGTCAAGGGCCGAGGCCGCGACGCGGATGCGCGTGGCTTGGGAGTGTTTCTCCACGTTGGTCAGGGCCTCCGCGACGTTTTTGAATACCATCGACTCCACCTCGCTCGGCAGGTCGTCGGGAAGCTGCAGGTCGACATCAGGTTCGATGCCGGTGTGCACGCGAAGGGTTTCGAGGCGATCGCGGATGGCCTCCCCGAGCCCGACCGTGAGGTCGAGCGCTTCGGGGCTGACGGTGATCAGGAGCCGGCGCAGCGAATCCTCGACCTTCTTGATGGTCGCCGCCAGCTGGTCGAGCTGGGTCTTGTGGTTGCCTTCGGAGCTGTCGTTGCGAATTCGCTCCAGCTGCAGCTCGGCTGCGGTGAGGAGCTGGAGCGAGTCGTCATGGAGGGCGCTCGCGAACCTGCGCCTTGCCTCGTCGCCACCGGAAGCGACATTGGCCAGCAGCTGGCGGCGGGCGGCCATCGCTTCCTCCAAACGCTCGACGGCGACATCCAGCTCCTCTTCAGCCTCGCGGTACTGCCACACCAGACCGGTGGCCATCGCCGCGACCCGAAGGACCCAGGCGTCGTCGGGCGTGAACCCGCGCCTGGAGTCGTAGGCGGCGAGGGCGCCGATCCGCCGGTCGCCGGCCGGCCAGGAGACGGCTATCGAGTTGCGCATCCCACGCAAGCCGTTCTCTCGCCAGAACTCATCGAGCGCCAGGCACGTGCCGTTCCGCAGCTCGAGCTCATCGCGGAAGACGATTCGCTCGGCGATACCGTCTCCATCCAGCTCGAGCGGGATCCTGAGGTTTCGAACCGGGGATTGAGGTTGGAAGCCGAAGGGTTCGCGCTGGACGCCAAGGGCTCCATGCGGGGAAAGGCGCCAGAAGGCGATGCGGCGAGCGCCCACCAGCCCCGCGACCGTCTCGCCGAGGTGGCCGAAGAACGCCGGCAGCTCCATCTCGGCCTCGAGATAGGAGGACACGGCGCTCAGGGCAATCGAGGCCGCGGCCTGGGCTTTCTCGAGCCGCTGCGCAGCGCGCACACGCTGCCGTGGCCTCAGCTGGCTCGCCGCTCGCAACCTTCCTGTCTCGCGCAACCCGGATGCACCCGTAGGCCGGCGGCCGGCCGGCAGGGTGGCTACCTCCACGTCGCCCCTCCTAAGAGTCTTGTCCGGCCTAAATCAAACCGCGTCGGGGGTGGTCAAGTCGCCGTACAAGTGAGGTAGGCCAGGGGCCCGTAAAGCGGGCCCCCTGGCTTCAGGAACCGCTCAGGCGCGCGCCCGACCCCGCCCGAACATCCTGAGAATGAACAGCAGAACCAAAGCGCCGAGGAAGGCGATGACGATGGTGCCGATCAAGCCGATGCTGCCATGGATGAAGAAGCCCGCGAGGAAGCCACCCAGCAGCGCGCCGATCAGCCCGACGATGATGTCGCCGAGGAGGCCGAAGCCATGGCCTCGGCTGACGGTTGATGCCGCCCAACCGGCGATGAGCCCGACGATGATCCAGGCGATGATGCCACCGGGCGAAAGCTCCATGACGCACTCTCCTTTGCAATCAGTGGTGTGACCGCCCGTGCGGGGCGGTCACATCAAGGGAACGTTTGGTCGCGCGAGCGTACCTAGACGGTTCGTTCGGCGCCGACGAAAAACCGGGCCCGCCACGCTGGCGAGCCCGGCTCCGTTTGACGCGCTACTTGTTGCGACCGATCCGGAGGCCGACTGCTCCCAGAAGGGCGAGTGCGATGCCCAGGAGCCCGCCGAGGATCGGGAAACCTGTCGCCGCGAGCACCGCTCCGGTGCCCGAGGATGCCGTGGCGCCGGAGACGCCGCCTGTCGCGGTCGCTCCGCTCACGTTGCCGCTGCCGGACGGGCCGCCGGCCTGGGCACCCGAGGTGCCGCCCGTAGCTCCGCTTGTGCTGCCGGTCGTGGTGCCGGTGCTCGCGCCGGTGCTGCCGGTGCTGCCGGTGCTGCCGGTGCTGCCGGTGCTGCCTG
>MNEW01000003.1:12055-15253 GCA_001917895.1 Actinobacteria bacterium 13_1_40CM_66_12 | reverse complement strand
CATCCCGGGCATATGTACGTCCATAAGCACTAGGTCGGGCTTGAGCCTGGCCATTGCTTGGAGCGCCCCCTCGCCGGATGACGCTTCACCGACGAGACGCAAGCCGGTCGCGGTCCCGAGCATCGTACGGGCTGCCGCGCGGGGCAGCACGCTGTCGTCGACGACAAGCACACGGTATTCCTTGCGCTCCGATTCAGCCTTCGGGATGCCGCGCAGCTTAACAAGAAGGCTATGAATCGATCTTGGTTGTTCTACTGCTATCTGGCGGCGGTCGCTTTGGTGGTGGTTTGGCTCAATCTCTTGTCTCGCTCGTACGACATAGCCCATCCAGACCAGGTACTCGAATTTGGTTTCCTCTTCGTCGCGGGAATCGGTCTGAACCTTGCGGACGTAAGGCTCGATCGAGGCCGCCTGACACTGGGCGGAATCATTGTGGTGGCGGCCGCGATATTGACCAATCCTCTCGACGCGACCCTGATCGGCCTGACAATCGCCTTAGGGCAGGCGCCGCGCGGTATCAAGGCCGGCCTGGCAAACGCAATCATCTATACCTGCATAGCCTCTCTGTGTGCCTGGATCGCGTCGGTGTTCCACACGACTGGTGACCTACCTTTCGGATCTCGCCTGCTCGTCGTCCTGACATTTGTTCTTTCGAACATCGTATTGGTTGCTGGGGCGCTGTCCTTCGCATCTGGTGAGTCAGTACGCAGCATTCTTCGGGTTAACCTCACTACGCCCTTGTATGCCGCGTTCGCTTACATGGGTCTTGCCGGCCTCTTGACTAGTTATGTTCTCGACGGCTCGGCACGCGGATATTTCCTGGCCACCATTGTTTTCGTGCTGGCGCTTGCGCTCACTGACACTATCGCTGGCAGGCGGGTGCGTAGAGTGCTCGAGTCGGAGCTGTCCGACGCGGATCGCCACCTCTTCCACAGTCGTGCAGTCGAGGGCGTCGTCCACAACCTCAGAAACCACATGGCCAACGCTGTGGGCTACCTTCGCGAAATCGACCCTCGCCGACTCGACCCAGTCGATCGCGACAGTCTCGAGACTGCAACTGCTGCCGCCACTGACGCCGTCACCGTTCTCCGCGACCTCTCCCAGGGCGCGACTCCACGCGTCACGTACGCTGCCAACCCCATCGACCTCAACGAGCTCGTGGCTCGCGCCATCGGGATGGCGCGACCTCGTGCGCGAACAAAAGAAGTCCAGCTTGCCGTGCGCGAGAGCCCAGAGGTCGTGAACGTGCGGGCGGACCCTCTTCTCATGCGCGAGGTGATCACCAACCTGCTGAACAACGCGATCGATGCCGTCGGCCAGGGCGGCCGCGTCGACGCCTCCACCGGCAGGCGCGGAAACGGATGGCCCTACTTCAGCATTGCCGACAACGGACCGGGTGTCTCAGACGATCAGCGCCACCACTTGTTCGAGCCGCATTTCACGACCAAGGAGGGTGGCACTGGCCTTGGCCTCTTCATGTCGTATGGAATCGTGCGGGAGCACCAAGGTCAGCTCCTTTATGAGGGCAGCCGGCGCGGCGCTGTGTTCACAGTCACTATTCCGCCATTCGGCGGTTGACCGCAGCAGCCAGCTCTTCCAGCTCGACTGGCTTGACGAGGTAGTCGCTCGCATCGAGGCCGGAGGCCAGCGCACGGGATGCGGGATCAGTTGCCCCCGTGACCACGATGGGCCTGCTCGCACGAACGTCGTCGTGCGCGGCGCCATCAAGACCTTCGAGGAGGCTGAGGTCGAAGACAAGGACCTCCTGGACCTTCAGAGCGCGCAGCGTGCTGCTCGAGTCGGCGTCGAAACCCAGCCGGCGCAGGCCACGCGCCGTGATCTCGGCCAGGCGCGCGTCGTCATCCACCACAAGCACCGCGCCACGCAAGTGACTCGCATCCTCGACCGCGCTCAGGTTGGAGAGGGCTTCGCGAACGTCGTCGAGCAGGCGCTCACCTTGAGGCGCCACGCCGTCAACGACCGCCAGCTCGAGCTCTGCCTTCAGCCGCGCCAGCGTGGATCGCAGCCGATGCAGCGCCGCCGCCAGCTCAGGTTTGGGTGACGAACCTATACCCGACGCCACGTACGGTTTCGATCCAACCAGGTTCCTTCAAGGCGCGACGCAGCTCATACGCCGCCTGTTCGACGCTGTGCTCGAATCCCTTGAAATTGTTGCCCCACACATGCTCGAGGAGCTCGGCACGCGTCACCACATCACCGTCGCGCGACGCAAGCAGCTCCAGCATCAACAACGGCCTGCGCTCAAGCTTGAGAGCCTTCGATTCGAGAAAGGCTTGACGCTTCGGAGAATCGATTCGCAAACGACCGCGCACCAGGATCCGGTTGCCCGACCCGCGCTCACGCAACGCTCCGCGCACACGCGCCAGGAGAACCTCGCGATCCGTTCCCTTCACGATGTAGTCGGTCGCTCCTCTCTCGATCCCGACTACCTGGTCGCTGGGTGAATGCCGCGCACCGGTGAGAATGATCACCGGGAACGCAATGCGATCCGCGCCCGATCGAAGCTCGTCGAGCACCTCCGGCGCCTGCATGTCGGGCATCTCGTAGTCGAGAAGCATCAGGTCCGGCGCGCTCGACCGCGCGCGCGCAACCGCTTCTGTGCCGCTGCCCGCGACCTCGACCGCATATCCGGCGCGGCGCAGCAGCCCGGCGGTGAGCTCCGCCGTGCGAGGCTCGTCGTCCACGACAAGCAGTTTCGCGGTCACGCCGCCATCCCCGATGGCCATTATCGATAGTTCAGCGTTTCTTGAGGAAATGCTGAGCCGCTGCTGAGGCGCCGCTCGAAAGACGCCCATAACCTCTCGGCATGGGCCAACTTCCAGACCTCCAAGAAGCCAGGCACCGGCTGGGACTGGCCCTAGAAGCCCTCCCCCACGACCGCTGGGTGCTGGGATACCTTCGTGGTGGATCGCTGCAGCCGATCGCGGCGTCTGAGATCGTGCCCCGCTTCTTGCGGAGCCATCCGCTGCTGCCGCTGTCGCGCCGGGCCCTTTACGAAAAGCGACCCGTCGTCGTGAACTCCGTGATCGAGAATCCAAATCCTTCCAACGGCTACGACTGGGAGCTGGATTGGCCTGCGGTCCTCTACGCGCCGGTTGGCGAGCTTGGTCAGCGACCGGTCGGGCTGCTCACAATAGGCTGCCGTCGCGACCATTGGTATTCCGACGCGGACGTGCA
>MNEW01000003.1:0-11816 GCA_001917895.1 Actinobacteria bacterium 13_1_40CM_66_12 | reverse complement strand
AAGGAACACCGTGGTTCCGCGGCCCTCGGTGCTGACGACCTCCAGCCGGCCGCCGATTCCCGCCGCACGCTCTCGCATCCCGACCAGTCCATAGCCACCCAACGGTGTTGCCTTAAAGCCGCGACCCTCGTCCGCCACTTCGATCATGAACGGCCGAGCCGCGAATGCCATCTTCACCCTGCAGATCGATGAGCCGGAGTGGCGCCTCACGTTGGTGAGAGCTTCGCGCACGACCTGGTACACGACCTCTCGCTGCTGAGGTGGAAGCATGTCCTCGGTTCCGTTGCTCGAGATCTCTACCCTGATCGAGTACAGGCGCGCGAACTCATCGCCCTGCATACGCAGGTCCCTCATCAGTCCTTCCGGTCCGATTGGTCGCGGCCTCAGCTCAGCCAGCGTCTCGCGGACCTGTTTGAGCATCCGCTCGAGGATGCCGAACACGTTGCCTAGCATCTCGTCGGGCGTGCCTTCCTTGCCAAAGCCGGGATGGCCTTCGATGTACGTCTTGAAGAGCGAGATCGCCCCCGCGAGATCCGTGGCGATCCCGTCGTGGAGCTCACGAGCGATGCGCGCCCGCTCTCGGTCGACCGCATCTTCCGCCGCCTGCCTGGCGGCCGTGTGCGCGGCCGTAGCCGGCGATTCCTGAGATGTGCCTTCCGCCTGCCGTGTCTCTTTCACTGCACCATCCTGCGCCGGTAGGATCCCAGCAGGGCGAGGACCAGCGGGTGGCGCAGCCAGCGCAAGATCCGCATGTAGGGCCGCCAAAGGGCCTTTGTCTCCTCCATCGCCCGCTTGAGCCGCTCGACGTCAGCCTGAAGCTCGGCCCGCTCGCTCGACAGTTGCCGGCTGAGCGCCTGCATCCGCCGGCCCATCGCCAATCCCCACACGGCCATCAGCACGAGCTCGATGATGATGACCAGCACGCCTGCCACTAGCAGCCAGATGCCGATCGCACTCAGGATGGCCGCCGTCACTCTTTGGAGTCGCCTTCCTCTAGCGCCGCCACCGGAGAGATCGCCACCACCGGGTCGTCCGCCGCCACGCGCATGACGGTCACGCCCTGGGTCTGCCGGCCGATGCGCGAGATGGCTCCGACCCGCGTGCGCAGCACCATGCCGGTCGCGCTGATGATCAGCACCTCCTCCTCCGGATCGCTGACCACGCGCATGGCGGCCAGCTTGCCGACCCGGTCCGTCACCTTGAGCGTGAACACACCCTGGCCAGCCCGATGGTGCATCGGATATTCGGCCACCGGCGTCCGCTTGCCGTATCCGCGCTCGGTGATGACGAGAACGTCGCCTCCGGGGGTGGCGGTCGCGCTCCCGACGACGGTGTCGCCCTTGCCCAGCTTGATGCCGATCACGCCCTGCGTATCGCGTCCCATCGCGCGGACTTCTTTTTCGCTGAAGCGGATCGCCTTGCCAAGTGCCGTCGCGATCAGGATGTCGTCGGAGCCTGACGTCGGTGTCACCCAGTTGAGCTCGTCGCCCTCCTGAAGATTGATCGCGATCAAACCGTTGCGGCGGACGTTCGCGTATTCCGCCAGCGCCGTCTTCTTTATATAGCCGTTCTTGGTCACCATCAGCATGTAGTGCGCCTCGGTCTCCGACTCGGGGCGAACGAACACTGCGCTGATGCGCTCGTTCGGTCCGATGTCGATGAGGTTGTTGACGGGCATGCCTTTCGCCTGCCTCTCCCGCTCGGGCACCTCGTGGACGCGCAGCTGGAACACCCGACCGCTCTGCGTGAAGAACAGCATCGATGCATGTGTGTGGGTGGTCAGGAGGTGCTCCGCGTAATCCTCCTCGCGCGTACCGCTGGGAGCGTCACTGCCGGCGGTCGGACGGGCGCCCTTCAGGCCAACGCCTCCCCGTTTTTGCGCCCGAAATACGCGCAGCGGTTGCCGCTTCACATAACCGCGATGAGTTAGCGTGACGACGACCTCATCCTTGGGCACGAGGTCTTCCGCCGACAGCTCGTTCGGCTCCTGATCTGTGATCTCTGTGCGGCGGTCGTCGCCGTATTTCTTCGTGAGATCGTCCATCTCTTCCTTGATGAGCATCCGTACCTTCTGGTCGCTGGCCAGGATGCTCTCGAGGTAGGCGATGGTCTTGATGACCTGCTCGTACTCCTCATCGATCTTTCCGCGCTCGAGCTTGGTGAGGCGCCCCAGCGTAAGGGCCAGCACCGCCCTCGCCTGGCGGTCGGAAAGGCCGAACTTCGTCTGTAGCTGGGTCGCCGCCACCTCCGTGTCTGCGGCGGCGCGAATCGTCTTTATCACCTCGTCCAGGTGGTCGAGGCAGATCTTCAGGCCTTCGAGGATGTGCGCGCGGTCCTGCGCCTTCTCGAGGTCGAAGCGCGTGCGGCGCAAGATGACTTCGCGGCGGTGGTCGATGAAAAGCTGCAGTGCCTGTTTCAGGCTCAGCACCACCGGCCGGCCGTCGACGATGGCGAGCATGATCACGCCGAACGTCTGCTGCAATGCCGTGTGCTTGTACAGGTTGTTGAGGACCGAGAAGACCTGCGCCTCGCGCTTCAGCTCGATGACGATGCGCATGCCCTGGCGGTCGGATTCGTCACGAAGGTCGGCGATCCCCTCCAGCTTCCGGTCGGACACCAGTTCGGCGATCTTGGCCACCAGCGACGCCTTGTTGACCATGTACGGAAGCTCGTCGATGATGATCCGCTCGCGACCGTTGGGGGCCTGCTCAAACGTGTGACGGGCGCGAACGATGATGCGACCGTGGCCGGTCGAATATGCGGCCTTGATCCCGGCGGTGCCCATGACCAGCCCGCCCGTCGGAAAGTCGGGCCCTTTGATGAAAGCCAGCAGATCCTCGCCCGTGGCCTCGGGATTGTCGACGAGGTGCTTCACGCCGGCGGTGACCTCGCGCAAGTTGTGCGGTGGGATGTTCGTGGTCATGCCGACGGCTATACCGGTCGTGCCGTTGATCAGCAGGTTGGGCACACGCGCCGGCAAGACGACCGGCTCCTCTTCCTGACCGTCGTAGTTCGGCTTCATGTCGACGGTCTGCTTCTCGATGTCCGCCATCAGCTCGCCGGTCATGGCGGAGAGCTTCGCTTCGGTGTACCGCATCGCCGCCGGCGGATCGCCGTCGACGCTGCCGAAGTTGCCCTGGCCGTCGATCAGGGGATAACGGAGCGAGAACGGCTGAGCCATCCGCACGAGCGCGTCGTAAACCGCGTCGTTGCTGTGCGGGTGGTACAGCTTCAAGACGTCGCCCACGAATGCGGCGCTCTTCCTGTGCCGGCTGCCGGCCGTCGCCCCTGCCTGGTGCATGGCGTACAGAATCCGGCGCTGCACCGGCTTCAGCCCATCACGCACGTCGGGCAGCGCCCGCGCGATGATGACGGACATCGCGTACTCCATGTAGGAGGTCTGCATCTCCTCTTGGAGGCTGCGAGTGAGAACGGTTCCGGCTGTGCCTTCGTCGGTCAATCTATTCCTCGTACTTCTTCAGGACCACGACTGCGTTGTGCCCGCCGAAGCCGAAACCGTTGGAGATGGCAACGTGCACGTCCTTCCGGCGGGCCACGTTCGGCACATAGTCGAGGTCGCATTCTGGGTCTGGATTTTCGTAGTTGATCGTCGGGTGGATGAGCCCACGATTGATGGTCAGCAAAGTCGCGATCGCCTCCACGGCGCCGGCGGCGCCGAGCAGGTGGCCGATCATCGACTTGGTGCTGCTGATCGCCACCTTGTAGGCGTCCTCGCCAAGCGCGAGCTTCAGCGCTTTGGTCTCGCCGGCGTCGTTCAACTGCGTCGAGGTGCCGTGCGCGTTGACGTAATCGAGGTCCTTCGGCTCGACCCCCGCGTCCTTCAACGCCAGCTTGATCGCCTGGGCCGGCGCCTCGCCGGTCTCATCGGGAGCCACCTGATGAAACGCATCACACGTAGTCGCGAAGCCCAAGACCTCGCCGTAGATCCGGGCGCCGCGGTTGATGGCGTGATCGATCGACTCCAGCACCAGCGTGCCCGCGCCCTCGCCGGGCACGAAACCGTCGCGATCACGATCAAATGGCCGGCTCGCTTTTTCCGGCGCGTCATTGCGCGTGGAAAGAGCGCGGATCGCATTGAACGCCGAGATTCCCACTTCGCAAAGGGAGGCCTCCGAGCCGCCCGCAAGCATGACGTCCGCATCGCCGTGCTGGATGATCCTGGTGGCATCGCCCAGGGTGTGGGTCGACGCCGCACAGGCGGTGGTGACGGTCGTGTTCGGACCGCGAAGGTGGAAGGCCATCGCGACCGATGCGGCCGCCATGTTCGGGATGATCATCGGCGCGTAGAGCGGATTCAGCCTGCCCTTGGTCGCGTAAGAGATCGCGCCGCCGGTCATCTCGATGAAGCCACCGATACCGGTCCCCATGTCAACCCCGACGCGAAAGTCGTCTTCTTTGGAAAGGTCCAGGCCGGAGTCCTCGAGGGCCATGGACGACGCCGCCACCGCCAGCTGCGAAAAGCGCGCCATCCGCTGCGCGGTCTTCCGGTCCATGTACTGGGTCGGATCGAAACCGTGCACTTCGCAGGCGAACTTGGTCGTGAGCTTCTCTGTCGAGTACGAGCCTTCGACCATGCGGGCGGTGCTGCGGCCCTCGATGAGCCCGTCCCAATATTCGTCGAGGGATTTGCCGAGCGGGTTCACCGTTCCCATCCCGGTCACGACTACGCGCACGCGCCCGTTGTTCTTCACTTCCCCACCTCAGCCCGAATCTTACGCACGAGTTGATTCTCGACGGCTTCCTTCGTCACGCGGATTGCGTTCTTGATGGCACGCGCGTCGGACCGCCCGTGCGCCACCACCGCGACCCCATCGATGCCGAGCAGCGGTGCACCGCCGAACTCTCTCCAGTCCATGCTGCCGCGCAGCCGCTGAACGCCGTCACGGATGAGCGCACCGCCCACCTTGCCCTGTAGCGTGCGTGGAATCTCCTCGCGCAGGCTTCGGAACAGAAAATCCGCAGTCGCCTCGGCCATCTTGATAGCAATGTTGCCGACGAAGCCGTCGGCGACGACGACGTCGGCCTTGCCGGCGTAAAGGTCCTTGGGCTCGACGTTGCCTATGAAGCCGCGCATCGAGCCATTCAGCCGGCGCGCCGTCTCCTTGACGAGCTCGTCCCCCTTGCCCTCCTCCTCGCCATTGCTCAACAGGCCCACCCGCGGATCGGACCGGCCCATCATCTCGCGCGCATAGACAGCGCCCATGGCCGCGAACTGGACCATGTATTCGGGCTTAGAGTCAACGTTGGCGCCGACGTCTAGAAAGTAGGCGAACCCATTCTTGATCGGCACGATCGAACCCAACGCGGGACGCTCCACACCTCTGATGCGCCCCTGGATGAAGAGTGCTGTGGCCATGATCGCGCCTGAGTTGCCCGCGGAGATCCAGCCATCAGCCCTGCCTTCTTTGCACAGGCGCGCGCAGACCGCCATCGACGAATCGGGCTTGGACCGCACTGCCTGCGCGGGATGCTCGTCCATGGCGATGACCTGCGTGGAGGGGCACAGCGTCAATCGCGGATGCTTGTCGAGCAACGGCTGCACGATCGCAGGCGAACCGACCACGGCAACCTCGATGCCGTACTCCGCGACCGCCTGCGAGGCGCCCTCCAACACCTGCGCCGGCGCGTGATCGCCGCCCATGGCGTCGACTGCTATTCGCATCGGTGGCCGCCCTCTTCAGATGTCGAGGTTGCGGACGGTCTTGGCGTGCGCCTGAATGAACTTCTTGCGCGGCTCGACGTCGGGCCCCATCAGCTTCTCGAATGTTTCATTGACCGCCGCCGCGTCCTCGACATGGACTCGAAGGAGCACCCGCGTTTGCGGGTTCATGGTCGTCTCCCAGAGCTCGTCGGCGTTCATCTCACCAAGACCTTTCATGCGCGAGACTTCCGCATTCTTGCCGAGCTGGCGCACGGCCTTGTCCCTTTCCGCCTCCGAGTGACACCACACCACCTGCTTGCCCTTGAACACCTTGTAGAGCGGCGGCTGGGCCATGTAGAGGTAGCCCTTGTCGATGATGTCGGGGAAATAGCGGAAGAAAAAGGTGAGCAGCAGCGTGCGGATGTGGCTCCCATCCACGTCGGCGTCGGTCATCGTCACGATCTTGTGGTAGCGGAGCTTTTCGATGTTGAAGTTGTCGCCGACGCCCGCGCCCATCGCGGTGATGAGGTTGCGAATCTCCTCGAATGTGAGGACTTTGTCCAGACGCGCCTTCTCGACATTGAGGATCTTGCCCCGCAAGGGAAGAATCGCCTGCGTTCGCCGATCGCGCCCACCTTTGGCGGTGCCGCCGGCGGAATCACCTTCGACGATATAGAGCTCGCACAGCGCGGGATCGCGCTCCGAGCAGTCGGCCAGCTTGCCGGGCAGCGTGCTCGACTCGAGAAGGCTCTTCCGCTGCACCAGGTCGCGGGCCTTGCGCGCAGCCTCGCGAGCCCGTGCGGCGGTCAGCGACTTCTCGACGATGCGTCGGCCCTCTGAGGGGTTTTCCTCCAGGTACTGGGTCAGGCCCTCGGTGAGCGCAGTCGACACATGTCCTTGCACCTCGGCGTTGCCGAGCTTCCCTTTGGTCTGGCCTTCGAACTGAGGCTCGAGGACCTTGACGCTGATCACGGCGGTAAGGCCTTCGCGGACGTCCTCGCCGGTCAGGTTGGGATCTGCCTCCTTGAGGATGCCTGCCTTGCGCGCGTAGCGGTTGAGGACGTTCGTCAGCGCCGACCGAAAGCCGGTCAGGTGGCTCCCACCCTCAATGGTGTGGATGGTGTTGGCGAACGCCAGGACGTTCTCGACGAAAGTCTCGTTGTACTGGAGCGCGATCTCGACCTGCGTCCCTTCGACCTCGCGGTCGACATAGAACGGCATGTGGTTGACGACTGCCTTGTCGCGGTTGAGCGCGCGGACGAACGAGACGATGCCACCCTCGAAATAGAAGGTGTTGGTGAACCCGAGCCCCTCGTCTGCAAGGGCGATCTCCAGCCGCTTGTTCAGGTAAGCCATCTCGCGCAGCCGGTGCTGGATCACCTCGCGGTCGAACTTCGTGTCGGGGAAGATCTGCGGGTCGGGCCAGAACCGCACGATGGTGCCCGTGCGATCGGTCTTACCGACGACCTTCACGCCGCCCTTGGGCACCCCGCGAGCGAACTCCTGGTGGTGGATCTTGCCGTTGAGGTGCACCCAAACCTGCAGGCGCTCGCTTAGGAAGTTGACCGCCGACACGCCGACCCCGTGCAGCCCTGACGACACCTTGTATCCACCGCCGCCGAACTTGCCCCCCGCGTTGAGGCGGGTGAGGACCAGCTCCAGGGCGGAAAGCCCCTCTTTCTTGTGCATGTCGACCGGGATGCCGCGACCGTTGTCATCGACCTGGACGCTGCCGTCCGCGAAAAGCGTGACGACGATCCTGGTGGCGTAGCCCGCCAGCGCCTCGTCAACAGCGTTGTCGACGACCTCGTAGACCAGGTGATGCAGGCCTTCCGTGGTCGTCGATCCGATGTACATGCTCGGACGCCGCCGGACGTGCTCCCGGCCCTCGAGGACCTGGATCTGCTCGGCGGTGTACGCCACGTCGGCGCCTAAAGGCTGGGGCCTGCGGCTACGCACAGCGAGAGGCTTTTGGGCCTTGCTCACCGGTATTTCAGCCCTCCCAGCCTGGAGAACTTGTAGGGATCAACTGGGCAGAGTCTCAGGACACCAATTTTACCGGATTTCGAGTTCGAAAATGGCCTCGGGAAGGCCCTTAACAGGCCTGATTTTGATCTGGTTTCCAGCGCAGGACGGGGTCCTCGCTCTGGCCCTGCAGAAAGGCGTTGATACGGCGTGCCGTGGCCACCTCGTCCAGGCGGCCGACGGGCAGGCCGTGGGGCGCGTGATGCAGCCTGTCCGGCTCCTCTTTTGCCTCGCGCACGATGTCCGCAATCGCCGCTGCGAAGGCGTCCAGCGTCGGCTTGCTTTCGGTCTCGGTGGGCTCGACCATGATCGCCTCTGGAACGACCAGCGGGAAGTAGATCGTGGGGGCATAAAAGTCGCGTTCGAGAAGGCCCTTGGCCACGTCGAGCGCCTTGATGCCGTTGGGGGCAAGGTTGCGGGCGCTCGCCACGAACTCGTGCATGCACGGGCCATCGTGTGGCATCTCGAGAAGGCCCTCGACGCGCTTGCGCAGGTAGTTGGCCGAAAGCACGGCGTCCATCGAGGCCTGCGTCAGCCCGTCCCCACCCATCGCGACGATGTAGGTGTACGCGCGCACGAGCATCCCGAAGTTGCCGTAAAAGCTGCGCACCCTGCCGATCGACTGCGGCCGCTTGAAGTCGAGCTTGAGATGGCCGTTCATGCGTTCAACCGTTGGCGCCGGCAGGAACGGAACCAGTTCGGTCTTCACGCCTACCGGACCGGCGCCCGGCCCGCCCCCGCCATGGGGGGTCGTGAAAGTCTTGTGCAGGTTCATGTGGACGGCGTCGAAACCCATGTCGCCGGGCCGGCAGACGCCCATGAAGGCGTTGAGGTTGGCGCCGTCGTAGTAGAGCATGGCTCCCGTGTTGTGCACCAGCTCAGCTATATCCAGTATGTCTCTTTCAAAGAGACCCAAGGTGTTGGGGTTAGTCAGCATCAAAGCGGCGACTTTACTCGAGAGCTTCGACTCCAGGTCGGCCAGGCTGATGCGCCCGTCCGGGGCGGAAGCCACCTCCACGACCTGGAATCCACTGAGGGCGGCGCTGGCCGGATTCGTCCCGTGGGCTGAATCGGGGACGAGGACTTCGGTCCGGGCTTCGCCGCGAGAGCGGTGGTAGGCCTGGATCATGCGCAGCGCGGTCCACTCGCCGTGGGCGCCGGCAGCCGGCTGCAGGGTGACTCGATCGACTCCGACCACCGCGCACAAGGCCTGCTCGAGACGCCACATCAGCTCGAGCGCGCCCTGGACGCTGTCCTCCTCCTGATATGGGTGCAGGGCGGAAAACCCAGGCAGAGCCGCCGCGGCTTCGTTGGCGACGGGGTTGTACTTCATGGTGCAGCTGCCCAATGGGTAGAACTGCTCGCTGATCGAGTAGTTCATCGAGGCGAGCCTGCTGTAGTGGCGCATGACTTCGGGCTCGCTCAGCCTCGGCAAGGTGGGGGGCTGAGACCGCAGGAGCTCTGTAGGGAAGACTTCCTCGAGCTCCGGAGCGGTGACATCCGCGTCTGGTAGGCGTGGCGCATGCACGTTCGGCCGGCTCTTTTCGAAGCTCAGCAGCTCGGTCATCAGCTCAGCGCCTCGACGAGGTCGTCAATAGCGCGGGCATCGTTGACCTCTGTGCATGTGAAGGTGAGCACCCCGTTGAGCTCGCGGAACCAGCGATGAACGTCCAGCCCGCCGAGCATTCCCTTGCGGGCCAGCTTACGATTCACCGCCGCCGCTTTCGGCACGCGAATCGGGAACTCGTTCAGGAACCGCCGCTCGGGAAACGCGAGCTCCCAACCTGGCAACTTCGCGAGCCGCTCCGCCAACGCGTGGGCGCGCTTGAAGCTGACCTCGGCGATGTGGCGCATGCCTTCGGCCCCCATATAGGTCATGTAGACGCTGGCCGCCAGTGCGCACAGCGAATGGTTGGTGCAGATGTTGGAGGTCGCCTTCTCGCGCCGGATGTGCTGCTCGCGCGCGGTGAGAGTGAGAACAAATCCGCGCCGCCCCTCGGCGTCGTGCGATGTACCGATCAAGCGGCCGGGCAGGCGGCGCACAAGCTCCTTGCGGCAGGCGACGAATCCGACGTGTGGACCGCCATAGCTGGGGCTGAGGCCGAGCTGCTGCCCCTCGCCGACGGCGATGTCCGCGCCGTACTCGCCGGGCGGAGCCAGAAGGGCAAGGCTGATCGGATCGACACACGCAATCGCGAGCGCCCCGACATCGTGCGCACGCTGGGTCAAATCACGTGCGTCGACGAGAAGACCAAGGAAATCCGGCTGCTGAAAGACGACCGCGGCCGTCTTGGCGGTTGGCTCAGAGCCCTTCTTGACCTTGATGCCGCGACCTTCGCTGAATCCGCGCAGGACCTCGACGTATTCGGGATGCACGTACCCGGCAACGAGGACCTCGTTCCGGCCGGTGTGGACGTGCGCCATCATCGCCGCCTCGGCAACCGCGGTCGCTCCGTCATACAGCGATGCGTTGGCAACGTCGAGCGCGGTGAGCTCGGCGATGAGGGTTTGAAATTCGTAGATCGCCTGCAGCGTGCCCTGGCTCGCCTCGGGTTGGTAAGGCGTGTAGGCCGTGTAGAACTCGGGTTTGGACGTAACCGCCGCCACGAGGGCAGGAATGAACCGGCGATAGACCCCGCCGCCCCGAAACGTGAGGCGGTCGGGATAGGCACGATTACGCGCGGCCAGCGAAGCGATCTGACCCATCGTTTCGAACTCAGACAACCCATTCGGGAGCTCGAGTCTTGGGATGCGCAGCGACTGCGGGATGTCGACAAGGAGACCTTCCATGGAATCGACCCCGATCGCGGCCAACATCTCGGCGCGCTCTTCTGGGGAGTGGACGAGGTAGGGCAATCTAGGCGCCGGTCTCCGTGAACTTCTTGTACGCGTCCTCGTCCATCAGATCCTTGGGCAGCTCACCGGAGATATCGAGCTTCAGGATCCAGCCGTCGCCGAAGGGATCCGAATTGATGAGCTCGGGCTTGCCGGCCAGCTTGTCGTTGACCTCCGCCACGCGGCCTGAAAGCGGAGCGTAGAGATCGCTGGCGGCTTTGACCGACTCGACGACGCCAAAGCTCTCGCCCGCCTCCAGCTTCCTTCCCGGACTCGGAAGCTCGAGAAAAACGACGTCGCCGAGCTGCGATTGGGCGAAATCGCTGATGCCGACGGTGGCGCTCTTGCCTTCGACGGTCAGCCATTCATGGCTCTTGGTGTACAGCCGGCCCGCCATTTCTATCCTCCCTCTTCGTGAACGCCGCCGCGGCTCGGCTCAGGACTTCGTCGGCGCGGCGGCCGATCGCGCCGAGCCGCGGTAGAAAGGCAGCTGCACGACCTCGGCGGAGGCTTCGCGACCTCGAACGTCCACGGCAGCCGTTTCCCCGACTCGCAATGATGCGACTTCCACCATCGCCAGCGCGATGGGGTGGCCGAGGAAGAATGAGTGCGTACCGCTGGTCACGGTGCCGACCGGCCGGCCTCGGCTGCTCACCGCGGTCCCGTGACGGGCGATGTCACCCGCTGCGGTCTGGAGGCCAATAATCGTCCGCTTGGGCCCGTCAGCCTTGACCTTCGTGAGAGCGTCTCGCCCGATGAATCCGCCCTTGTCGAGCCGCACTGTCCACCCGAGCCCTGCCTCATATGGGTTCACGGTTTCGTCCATGTCATTGCCATACAAGCGGAGTGCCGCCTCGAGGCGAGTGGCATCGCGTGCTCCCAGCCCGGCCGGAAGGACGCCGGCGTGCGCGCCGTTTTCGAGTATCGCGTCCCAGACTTGGTCCACCCGATCGGCGGAGACGAATATCTCGAAGCCATCTTCACCGGTGTAACCGGTGCGCGAGACCAGCGCGCTGACTCCAGCCACGGTGCCCGGCCGAAATCCGAAATACGGCAGGTCGTCGAGTCCCGCGGCCGGGATCAGCTCAGCGGCTCTCGGGCCCTGAAATGCGACCAGCCCCAGCTCGAAGGTGCGGTCTTCGATTTCGACCCCGCCAGTCGCGTGGGCGCGCATCCACTCGAGATCCTGCTCACGGTTGGCGGCGTTGACGACGACGAAGAAACCTTCCTCGCCCCAGTACACGACCAGGTCGTCGAGGATTCCGCCGGCTTCGTCGCATATGAGGTTGTACTG
>MNEW01000051.1 GCA_001917895.1 Actinobacteria bacterium 13_1_40CM_66_12 | reverse complement strand
GTCCTTTACGCGTAAAAACCACACGCACGCCCTCCACCATCTGCTCCGCGCTCGAGGTCGCCGACGAGTGGTGGGCGTCGAAGACGACGGTCACCTCGTCGCCCGTGACCAGCCCGTACACGCTGAGGCGTTCGATCAGCTGGTCGCGCGCCGCCTCGAGCGACACCCCGAGCAGTCGCTTGAGCGACGGCCACGCATGGATGACGTTGTAGCCATCGACGATGAGCTTCAAGGACGCATGCTCAGCTGGCCCGCAACGATGAGTATGTAGTCGATGTGCAGAGCGCCGGTGATCTGCAGCGCCGCGCCGTAGAAAGCGTCACGGGCAGGCGCGACGTTCCACAACACGATGAAGAGGCCGATGATCGCGAGCTGCGAGTACCGGACCGAGAGCGCCTGCACCGAATAGGGGAGCCATGGGCGCAGGATGCCGAAGCCGTCGATGCCGGGAATCGGAAGTAGGTTGAGCAGCACGCTTACCACCAACATGAAGGCGAGGAATGCGAGCGCCGCAAAAAAGGCGACGTTCGAATACGTGACCCAATCGGCGTGGCCCGGGATCAGAAATGGAGCAGCGGCCAGCAATGCACAGAATGCCGTGCCGACCGGCCCCGCAAACGACACCAGCGAGTCCCAGAGGCGGCTGCGAAGCGCGGCGTGGTCGATGTACACCGCGCCGCCGGGTAGCGCGATTCCACCGAGCAGCAGAAAGATGACCGGAAAGATGATGCTCATCAGCAGGTTGGTGTAGCGGAGCGGATTCAGCGTCAGGTAGCCGGATGCTTTGACGGCGCGATCGCCGCCGAGGTACGCGACCACAGCGTGGCCGAACTCGTGGATGCACAGCGACGTGACCCACCCTGAGGTGACGAAGACGATCGTCAGCACCATGTTCGCCGCCGGCAAGAAGTTGAACCAGAGGGCGGCGCCGGTGATGGCAGTCATGACGATCAGGCCGACGAAGATCGGGCTGATGCCGAGCGCACCGCGCAGCGACACAAGCGGCTTACGGCGGAGCGCGCGATCCTGCATCGACTGCGTGCCGGCCGTGATCGGAATGTTGGGGCCGGCCCCGGTCTGGAGATGCCGCCTCAGGTCGTAAAGGGTCAGACCCGCCTTCTGCAGAGCCGCAGACGTCGCCCGCGAATCCGAGTACAGGAGCGCCAGGAGGAGGTGGATCGAGTCCACCTGGTAGTGGCCCAGGACCTGGGCTTCGCGGTTGGCGTTGACGAGGAGCTGCCGCAGAGGCAGGCTCGCGCCTCCGTCCTCGCGCGTCGCCTCTGCGTTGATGGCCTGAGGATCGCCAACCAGGGTCTTGATCGCGCCGTATCCAGACGAACTACGGTCGGCAAGGATCGCCTCGAGCACGTCAACCGGACCCGCTTGCGGCGCGCCGCGATCGGACGCAAGTGCCGTCGCGCGTTCGAGCACGTCGCGCGCATCGCGATTGATCGGAATGTCGGCGGCAGCCTTTTCGAGCTCCGCGGTCGCATCACTCATGACTTGGTTCTCTGTCGCTGCACTTCGTACAGCAGGGCCGCGGCTGCGGCCGATGCGTTGAAGCTCGAGACATGCCCGGCCACCGGCAGGCGAAGGCGCACATCACACCGTTCCCGGACCAGTCTGTGCACGCCCTCGCCTTCACTCCCGATGACGATGCAGACCGGCTGCGTGAGGTCGAAGTCCCAGGGCGGCATCTCGCCGCGCACGTCGAGGGCCGCGCACCAGATACCGGCCCGCTTCACCTCAGCGATCGCCGACGGGATGCCGGACACATTGGCGATGCGGAGCAGCTCGCTCGCCCCGGAGCTCGCCTTCACCGCCGCCGGTGACAGAGGAGCGCTGCGGTGCTCGGGGATGATGGCGCCGTCGGCGCCGGCCACCTCGGCGCTCCGGAGGATGGCGCCCAGGTTCTGCGGATCCATGATCCCGTCCAGCGCCACCAGCAACGTGGGGTTGGTGGACAAGAGCTCCTTCAAAGTCCACTCGCGCCGCGGCTTGAGCTCGGCCGCCACCCCCTGGTGCACGCCGGTGGCCATGGCCTCGAGGCGCTCTGGAGGAACCACCTCGATCGGGGCAAGCTTCGCCAGCTCGTCGAGGCGGGGATCGTGGCCTAGACCCGAGGCCTGGAACACCTTGAGGACCTTGCCCGCGCGAGCCGCCTCGAGCACCGCGTTGCGGCCGTGGATCAACGGCGCCGCTGCGGGCAGGGGACGCTGGTATCGACGCCGTCGTTCGCTCATCCCGGCGTCACACGGCGCCAGCGGACGCCTTCCCGCGAATCCTCCAGCGCAATGCCGCGATGCTTCAGCTCTTCGCGGATTCGATCCGCCCTCGCAAAGTCCTTGGCCTGTCGCGCGTCCTCACGCTCGGAGATCAATCGCTCCACCTCTTCGGCCAGCCCTGGCTCCTCCACGCCGATGACGTCGAGGTGCGCGTCTATCTCCTCGATCAGCGCGAGCAGCGCCGAACGGGCTTCCTCCCCCACCCTCTTCTCGTCCAGCGCCGTGTTCGCCTCGCGAATCAGCTCGAAGACGTGGCCGACACCCTGCGGAAGGTTGAGGTCGTCGTCCAGCGCCTCTCGGTAGGCTGTGCGCACCTCCGCGATGCGGCCCAGCAATGCGCGGTCGTCACCGAGCGGCTCGTCCGACCGCAGCACCCGGTCCGCGAAGTCCCGCAGGCGCCTCACCTGCTCGGCCGACGCGTGCAGTGCCTCGGCGCTCAACCGGATGCGCTGGCGGTAGTGCGCGTTGGCGATCAGGAAGAAGCGAACCGCTACCGGTTCGTGCCCGGCCGCCACGAGGTCGCGCAGCGTCGTGAACCCTCCGGCGCTCTTGGACATCTTCTCGCCGGTCGCGTCCGACAGAAACTCCGAGTGCAGCCACACACGTGCAAATTGCTTTCCGTTCGCGGCTTCCGACTGGGCGATCTCGTTCTCGTGATGCGGGAACAACAGGTCGATGCCGCCGCAGTGGATGTCGAAGGTGGCGCCGAGGAAGTGCTTGCTCATGGCAGAGCATTCGATGTGCCAGCCCGGGCGTCCAGGTCCGAACGGCGCATCCCAAGCCGCGCCCAGCTCGGCGTCGCCGGGTTGTGCCCTCTTCCACAGAGCGAAGTCGCTCGCCGACTCCTTTTCATATTTGTCTTGGCGAATGCGGGGCGACTCCCCCCCATGCGCGGGTCGGGCGGAGCCCTTCCCGTGCCCCCCCTGCGCAACCCGCGCGCCCGCGCGCAGGCCGCCGCGGTCGAGGTGCGAGAGGGCGCCATAGCGCGGGAAGCTTTCGATGCGGAAGTACACGTCGCCGTCGGCGGCGTATGCATTCCCGCGCTCGAGCAGCGTCGCGATCATCTTCACCATCTCGGGGATGTGCTCAGTCGCCTTCGGGTAGTGCTCGACCGGCTCCGCGCGCAGCGCGCGCATGTCCTCGAAGAAGGCGGCGATGAACGGCTTCGCGTACTCGGTGATGGTGGTCCCCGCATGCATCGCCTGGTCGAGGATGCGGTCGTCGATGTCGGTGAGATTCATGACGTGGTTCATGCGGTATCCACTCGCCTTCAGCTGGCGGCGAAGCAGGTCGTAGAAGAGAAAGGCGCGCAGGTTGCCGACGTGCGCGAAGTTCCACACCGTCGGACCGCACGTGTACATGCCGGCATGTCCGGGCTGGAGCGGCTCAAAGACTTCCTTGGCGCCGGTCAACGTGTTGTGAAGCCGCAGCGTCAGGTCAGTGCGCCCCCATCGATCAGCGCCACCGCTTGCGCCGCGATGCCGCTTCGGTGGCCGAGCGCGCCGAGGCCCTCGGGTGATGTTGCTTTCACGCTCACGACATCCTGCACGACGCCGAGGCGCTGGGCCAGATTCGACCGCATGGCGCGAAGGTGCGGCTGGAGGCGAGGCTCCTCGGCGATGACCGTGCTGTCGACGTTGATGACGCGGTACCCGGCCTTCTTGACGACGGCGGCGGCGGCCGTCAGCAGGTCGAGGCTCGACGCATCCTTGTACCTGGGGTCGTCAGCGGGAAAGTGCTCGCCGATGTTGCCGAGCGAGGCCGCGCCGAGCAGCGCATCGATGACCGCGTGCGTCAACACGTCGGCATCGGAATGGCCGTCGAGGCCGGCGGGGTGCTCGATCCTAACGCCACCGATGATCAAGTCGCGGCCGGCCTTCAGCGGGTGGATGTCATACCCCGCGCCTATCCTCAAGTGGCGGCGGCTTCCTGCTCTTTGATCAGAGCCTCGACGACCCCGAAGTCTTCCGGCGTCGTCAGCTTGATGTTCGCCGGCTCGCCTTCGACGACCGTCACCTCGTGACCCGTAGCGGCGACGAGCTGTGCGTCGTCATCGCCGACGAGGCCGGCGTCCGCCGCCTCTCGGTGGGCTCGCGCAAGCAGCTCGTAAGAGAAAGCTTGTGGCGTCTGCGCGAGCACGATGCGCGAGCGGTCGAGGCTCTCGACCAGCCGGTTGCCCTCCACGCGCTTGACCGCGTCGCGCGGCGCGATGGCCGGAAACGCGGCGCCCGACTCCATCGCCGCCGCCAGTACGCGCCGGACGAGGGTCGCAGTCGCCAGCGGACGCGCCGCATCGTGGACTAGGACGAAATCGCATTCGCCGAGCGCGGCCAGACCGGCGCGCACCGACTCCTGCCGGCTGTCGCCTCCGGCCTTCACCGTCACCGGCTTGCGAGGGGCAAGCGATGCCACCTCGTGCTCCGCGATCTCCAGCCGGCTCGGCGGCCCGACGACCACGATCCGATCGACCTCGTCGAGCGCCAGGAACAGCTCCAGCACGCGCGCCAACGTCGTCCGCCCATTGAGACGGACGAGCGCCTTGCTGCCACGCCCGAGGCGGGAGCCGGACCCTGCGGCGGCCACGATCGCGCCGATTGTCAACTCAACCGGCCTCCTCGTCGCGCTTGGGTCTGCTGTTGCGCCGGCCCTCGTGGCCAGCTGGTTCGGCGAAGATCATCCGCCCCGCCGAGGTCTGGATCACGGACGTCACGACCGCGGTGATGGTCTGGTTCATCAGGCGCCGCCCGTTCTGGACGACGACCATCGTACCGTCGTCCAGGCTGCCCACACCCTGGCCTGGCTCCTTGCCTTCGCGAGCGATCATCACGACGATCTCTTCGCCTGGGATGGCGACGGGCCTCATCGCCTGCGCAAGCTCATTGAGGTTGAGCACGGACACGCCTTCGAGCCGCGCGATGCGGTTGAGGTTGAAGTCATTGGTCATGATGGCCCAGCCTCTGCGCTTGGCGGTGCGCACGAGATGCGCGTCGATCTCGGTGCTCGGGGAGACGTCGTCGTCCACGACCTGCAGGTTGATGGAAGGATCCTTCTGCATCTCGGTCAGGACGTCGAGCCCTCTGCGGCCGCGGCGGCGCCGGGTCGCGTCTGCCGAATCGGCGACGAGCTGAAGCTCGCGCAGCACCGAGCTGAGGACCGTGAGCGGCATGTCGACGAAGCCCGTCTTAGCGATGTCGAGGATGCGGCCGTCGATGATCACAGACGTATCGAGAAGGACTGCGGTCAAGCGGTGGCTCGTGTCGTCCCGGGCGGCGCCACCGAACAAGAGGGCGGTCAGCTCTTCACGCCGCGTGATGCCCACCGACGCACCCAGCAGCGCGAGCAAGAGTGCGAGCACGAACGACAGGGGGATGCCGTAAGGCAGATCGCGAACGAACACGCCGATGAGCACGGCGATGACGAGGCCGACGATCATTCCCAGCAAGCCGCTGAGCAGGTCGGGCAGCGGAGTCGACACGAGGCGCTGGTTGAACCCTCGCCAGCCACCGAGCACGTATGGCGTGCCCAGGTACGCGAAGATCAGTCCCTCCATCGTGGTCAGGCTGATGAGCACCCAACCCTGGTGGCTGATCCCCGAGAGGCGGACGAGCGCGTAACCCAGAAAAAACCCGCCGACGACTCCGATCCCCACTCCGACGCCGCGGGCGAGGGTATCGGAACGCTTCACGATTACCTCCTCAGGTGACCGATGCCTCGGCCTCCCTTATGAATGCGCCGGACCTCATGGGTGAAGAAAATGCGGCGGAGATCGCCTCCGCCAATGACCGGACCTCGACAACCTCGAGGCCGGCGGGCCGCCCGGCTTTCGCGCCGGCCGGAATCAATGCGCGCGTCAGACCGTGTCGCGCCGCCTCCTGGAGGCGGCGATCGAGCTGGCCCACGCGGCGCACCTCGCCTGCCAACCCCAGCTCCCCAATCACGACCAGGCCGTCCGGCAGGGGCCTGTCGCGCGTGTTGCTGTAGATGGACAGGGCAAGACCCAGGTCTGCGGCCGGCTCCGTGATGCGGATGCCGCCCGCCACGTTGACGAAGATGTCTGATTTTTCGAGCTTTGTCGAAGCGCGCTTCTCGAGCACCGCGACGATCATGTGCAAGCGGTTGATGTCCATGCCGCTGACGATCCGCCGCGGCGGGTAGTTGTTGTCGGTCGTGTTGACGAGGCTCTGGAGCTCGATCAAAAGCGGCCTGGTCCCCTCTAGCACGACGACCACGGCCGTGCCTGGCGCCGCGACGGCGGCATTGCCCAAGAGCGCCGCTGAGGGGTCGGGTACCTCCTCCAGCCCACCTTCGCCCATCGCGAAAACGCCGATCTCCTCGGCCGAGCCGAAGCGGTTTTTCATCGCGCGCAGGATACGGAGCTCCTGCCGACGGTCGCCTTCCAGGTAGAGCACGGTGTCAACGATATGCTCGAGGACCCTCGGTCCGGCGATCGCTCCCTCTTTCGTGACGTGACCGACGAGAAAGATCGGAACTCCTATCTCCTTCGCCAGCCTCATGAAGCGAGCCGCCGACTCGCGAACCTGGGTCACGCTGCCCGCGCCGCCTTCGAAGCCGGCGTCGGTGACCGTCTGGATGGAGTCGACGATCGCCAGCTGGGGCCCTTCGGCGCGAATCGCCTCGCAGATCGTGTCGAGATCAGTTTCGGCCAGCAGAAGGATTCCCGACGAAAGAGGCCCGAGACGGGCGGCGCGCATCCGCACCTGCTGCGGCGATTCCTCTCCCGACGCGTAGAGGACCCGGCCCCCCTTGGCGGCGACCTGCTGGGCGGCATGCATGAGCAGGGTCGACTTGCCCACCCCAGGCTCGCCCCCGACCAGGACCACGCTGCCGGGAACCACCCCGCCGCCGAGCACCCGGTTGAGCTCGCCCCAGGCCAGTGCTCGGCGGGGGGCGGCTTCGGACTCGATGTCGCTGAGGGGGACCGCCCGGCTGCCTGTCGATTGCGGCGCCGCCAGGGCTTGTTTTCGACCGGGCCCGGCTTTGCGGACCTGGAACTCCTGGAGCGTGTTCCACGCCTGGCAATGCGGGCACTGGCCGGCCCAGCGCAGGCTCTCGCCCCCGCACTCCGAGCACATGAAGGTCACCGTCGATTTGGGCACGTCAGCCACTCTCCAGGATTGATCGAGTTTTTACAACTCCGCACGTAGCCTTTTACCGGTTCAGCCGTTCTATTTAGTAGAGGAACAGGGTCCCCACCCCAGTCCTTTATCGATGAGGCGCCGCCCTGACTACCCCCGGGGCGGCCAGCCTCCCCACCCCGTGGGGAGGTCGGGCCCGCGCAAAGCGCGTGCCCGGGTGGGGAGAATCACTTCGCAGACTACACTCCCGAACAGATGGACGCCTCGATCTCAATCGCGGGTATCCAGGACGCGGCGAGCGTCATCGACCCGGTTTTTCGGCACACCCCGCAGTTCGTCTGCGAACCCTTGAGCGAACGCCTCGGCGTCACCACCGTCCTCAAGGTCGAGACCATCAATCCAATCCGTTCATTCAAAGGTCGCGGCACCGACTACTTGCTGCACCGCCTTGGCCCTCATCCCGACGGATTGGTGTGCGCGTCCGCCGGAAACTTCGGCCAGGGCATGGCGTACGCGGCGCGCAAGCGAGGCGTACGGATGACGGTTTTCGCAGCCCTCAGCGCCAATCCGCTCAAGGTCGATCGAATGCGCGCTCTGGGCGCGACGGTGGTGCTCGAAGGCAACGATTTCGACGAGGCGAAGGATGCTGCCGTGCAGCACGCCGCCCGCGCGGGCGCCTTCTATGTCGAGGACGGCCTCCTCGGGCCGATCGGCGAGGGCGCGGGCACCGTCGCGTATGAGCTTGAGGGCATGGACGAGCCGCTCGATGCATGCATCGTCCCGCTTGGCAACGGTGCCCTCGTCAACGGGATGGGCAGGTGGCTGAAGCGATCCATGCCGGCACCCACCGTCATCGCCGTCTGCCCGGCGGGAGCGCCGGCGATGGAGATGTCATGGCGCGCGAGAAGGCCGGTCAGCACACCGACCATGGACACCATTGCCGACGGCATCGCGGTGCGGGTGCCGGTGCCGGACTCGTTGGAGATCATGCGCACGACGGTCGACGACGTGATGCTCGTCACCGATGCGGAGATCGTCGACGCGATGCGAATGCTGCATCGCGATGCGGGTCTCGTCGTCGAGCCTGCCGGCGCCGCCGGGATCGCCGCGGTGGCCAAGCGACGGGACGAGCTTGCCGGCAAACGCGTCGCGGTGCCGCTGACCGGCGGCAACGTGACCGAAGAGCAGCTCCGAAAGTATCTCTACTGACTGTCGAGGTCGGCGAGGCGGTCGAGCGCGGCCAGCGGACCGCCCTGGGCGAAGACATCCGGCATCGCCGTGCGCAAGCTGGCCTGCACCGTGCCCGCAAGCTGGACCCGAAGGTCGAGCGGCAGCTGCTGCCGGCGGCGCGCGTACGAGGTGACGAATCGGCGCAGGTCGGGGTCGATGCGGCGGAGGATGAGCTCGGCCTGGGACGCGGGCGCGTAGGTTGTCGTCACCGGCGCGATGACGGAACCGGGGGGTGGCGGAGGCTGCGCGGGCCGCGTCGCGCGTGCGAGCTGCCAGAGCCACACGTGGTCGGAATCCTTGACCACGATCGTGCCCGCCGCCAGGTCGCCCAGGCGCTTGCCCCGGCCGTTGGCGAACAGGACGACCACGCCCACGCCATAGCCGTAGGGCAAGAAGTCGACGATGCGAATCACGTTGCGGATGCCGGCCTGGACCCAGGTCAACGGCTCGCCGCGATCTCCGACGACCCGAAGGCGCAATGCGCGCTTGCCCAGCGTCTGCCCGGAGAAAATGGCTTCGCTGATCCAGAAGTACCCGAATATGACGACGAAGGCGCCGAACAGATCGATGAGCGTGCCGACGACGTCCGACCTGGTGGTCGCGGCCGCCGCGCCGGCGAAGAAGAACACCGCCAGGAGCAGCCCGGTGACGATGAGGAGGTCGAGGATCTGCGCGATGCCTCGCGTACCCAGCCCGGCGACCTGGTAGTCGAAGGAAACGCGCTCCGGCGTGGAAACAACCAGGTCTGTATCGGGGAGCGGCTGCCCCATTCGGCTATTTTCAACGCTTGATGCGCAGCGAAGAGTTCATAGCGCGACGGCAGGACGACTGGAACCGCCTCGAGGACCTCATCGCGCACGCCAGCGCCGGGAAGCTCAACGGGCTGGCCCCAGGCCAGGTCCTCACCATGACCGCGCTGTACCGTCGCGCGACGGCCGACCTCGCCCGCGCGCAGAGAGACTGGCCGGGTGAGCCGGTGCACCGGTATCTCAACGGGCTCGTCGCTCGCGGCCATGGCGTCGTATACCGCCGCGGAGGTCGCGTTTGGGGCCGGATTCGGACCTTCTACGCGGAGACGCTGCCGCGCACCTACCGTCAGGCATGGCCGTACGTGGTCGCCTCGGCCGCGCTCCTCTTCGTGCCGGCGATCATCAGCTACTTCGTAGTGCTGGCCAATCCGGACGCCGCTTATGGTCTGGCGTCTCCGGCGCTGATCGACCGCGTCCATCACCACCAGCTGTGGACCAACATCCCGCCCGAGCTGCGGGTCGAGGCTGCCGGCTTGATCATGGTGAACAACATCTACGTGTCGATGCTGGCGTTTGCGTTCGGCGTCGTCTTCGGCCTCCCCGTCATCTACGTGCTCGTGAACAACGGCATCAGCCTCGGCGGGTTGTTCGGTCTCACGCAGGCGTACGGCGTGAGCGGCGGTCTGTTCGAGTTCGTGATCGCCCATGGGGTGCTCGAGCTTTCGATCGTGACCGCGCAAGGCGCGGGCGGCTTGATGATGGGCTGGGCGCTGATCTCGCCTGGCAACCGCAGCCGCTCCGACGCGCTGGTCATCGCCACGCGGCGGGCGTTCACCCTGCTGCTCGGCCTGGCGCCGCTGCTGGTGATCGCGGGCACGATCGAGGGCAACATCTCGCCATCCGACACGGCCTTCGCGGCCAAGCTCACGATCGGCCTGACCACCGGCGTCCTTCTTTACACCTACTTGCTTTTCGCCGGCCGGCGCCCAGCCGCTACAGCAGAGCCCGCTCCTTCAGCTCCAGGTAGCGCTCGACGAGCGCCGGGCTGAGGTTGCCGGCGACGACGTCCAGGCCCAGGACGCCCCCGCGCCGCAGCAGCTCGAAGCTCTCGCGCCGGCTCGCCAGAAACTCCTCTGCCGCGGCCCATTCGTAGGCGCGCGTCGACGTGGCGATCGGCGCCTGACGCGCGTTCAAGACGGCGGGGTCCGACATCGTCACCACCAGGACGAGGTGGCGCGCGGCAAGTCGCAAGCAGTGCGCGACCAGCTCTTTCGAGGCTTCGGGGTCCTGGAGGTCCGTCAGCACCACCACCATGGACCGGCGGCCGAGCCGAAGAGAAAGGTGAGTGAGAGCGTGACCGAAGTCGGGCTCGACGAAGTCGGGCTTGATCGCGTATAACGCCTCGGTGATCCGGCGCAGCTGTGCGCTGCCGCGCTCGGGCTTGATGTAATTGGTCACGCGGTCGTCGAACGTCATCAGCCCGACCCGGTCGCCGTAAGCCTGGGCGACCCACGCGAGCATGAGGGCGGCGTTGACGGCGTGGTCCAGCTTGTCGAGCTCACCGGCCGGGGCGGTCATGAGGCGCCCGCAGTCGAGTGCGATCATGACCTGCTGCCCGCGCTCGGCCTCGACCTCGACCACCACCGGATGGTCGCGTCGAGCCGTCGCCGTCCAGCTCACGCGCCTGATGTCATCGCCGCGCACGTAGTCGCGGAGGCCGGCGAACGCTGTCGACGCGCCGGGAGGCCGCGCCCTCCTCAGTCCTGCCATCGCGCGGAGGCCGCGACGCAGCGTGAGCTGGATGCGCTTGATGGCGACGACATTCGGAAACACCGCCACCTCGTTCGGGTGCTGGAGACGCAACTGACGCCGCCACCAGCCGTCACGCCTCGATACCTGCATGTCGACCGGGCCGAACCGGTATGCGCCCCGCCGGGGCGATGACGTCGAGTAGTTGATCTCCAGCCGGCCGCTCGGGTCGAACTTCCCCGCGATCTCGCGCGGCTGCGGGTTGAGGCCGGCCGGTGCGTGGTCGGCGATCCTGGCGATCAGGCCGGCGGCGGCCGGATTCTCAATCACCACCCTCACGTGCTCGAGCTCGCCGAGCGAGAAGGGTTCGGGCAGCTGACGGCGCACGCGATAGCCGTCGCGACCAGGCAGCACCGCAAGGTCCCGCGCGAGCACGAGCACAAGGCCGGCGTGGTAAACGATCGCGAGCGGTGCGCCGGGTGGGGGGTCGCATGCTTTAGCGATATCGATCAACGGGGCGGAACGACCCGGCTCGCCACCGCCTCGAGGACGCTGTCCGGCGTCTGCCCGCCGACCTCAGCCTCAGGGCGCAGCACCAGACGGTGCCGGAACGCGGGAGCAAGCAGAGCCTTGACGTGGTCGGGGGTCACGAACTCGGACCCTTCGAAGGCGGCGAGCGCGCGCGCCGCGAGCATCAACAGCACCTCGGCGCGGGTGCTCGCTCCGAGGGCGATCTCGGGCGCGGTGCGGGTGGCGGAAGCCAGCTCGACGATGTAGCGGCGGATCTTCTCGTCCAGGACCACCTTGGCCACCTGCTCGCGACACGACTCGATGTCGCCGGCGCCGAGCACGGGCTCAACTCCGGCTTTTACCGGGTCGCGTAGCTCGATGCCGGACTCCCAGCGCTTCAACACCTCGAGCTCATCAGCAGGCAGCGGATAGTCCAGGCGGACCTTGAAAAGGAAGCGGTCTTGCTGCGCCTCCGGCAGCGGATACGTGCCCTCGTATTCGATCGGATTCTGGGTCGCGAGGACGAAGAACGGCGCCGGCAGTGGTGTCTGCTTTCCCTCCAGAGTCACGCCGCGCTCCTCCATCGCCTCCAGGAGCGCCGACTGCACCTTGGCAGGCGCACGGTTGATCTCGTCGGCGAGAAGGACGTTGGTGAATATCGGCCCGCGCCGAAGCGTGAAGGTGCGGTTGACGAGGTCGTAGATCGCGGTGCCGACGATGTCCGCCGGCATGAGGTCCGGGGTGAACTGAACACGTCCGTACTCGAGCGCGAGCGCGCGAGCTATTGACTTGGCGAGCAGTGTCTTGCCGGTTCCCGGAACTCCTTCGAGGAGGATGTGGCCCTGCGCGACCAGCGCCACGGCACAAAGCCGGATCGCCTCGTCCTGACCGACCACGGCCTTGACCAGCTGCTCATGGAAACGGGCGTAGAAATCTGGTGCGGTCGTCGCCGTAGATCCGGTCATCGAGCCTCCTAAGTTGGTTGGCCCCGGCGCTCGCGCGCCGGTGGGTATGCGATCCGATGCAATTTCTGGGCGGCGCTCAGCAGCTCCGCTTCCCCGCCCGTTGAGCTCTGCAGCGCAAGCTCCGCGTCGGCCAGCTCGACGGCCAGCTCAGGCGCGCGCGTGTACAAAGCATTCCAGAATCGGTCGCGCGGCTGGGCCGGCAACCCGGTGCGAGCGGCGACGGCGCGCTCGCTGGCGGCAGCCAGCATGCCGAGCGTCAGGGCTCGCGCGCCGGATCGACGCAACAGCTCACCCACCGCGACGGCCCACTCTGCATCGGCGCGAGCCGCCTCAGCCGGTCGAGGGATCAGCGGACCGAAACGCCGGCCGCGGAGCAGCAGCCCGACGAACACTGCCGCGAGCAGCCACAGGATCGCGGCGCCCCACGGGGTCGTGACCCAGGCCTGCGGCGCGAGGTCGCTCAGGATGAGCCCGTGATGGTATTCGTCGAATCCGATGGCGGCTTTGCCATCGACCAGGCCGAGAATGTCGGACAGGAGCCGTCCATTGTCGGTCTTGTCCAGGTAGCCGTTGCACAGCACGAGCGGATCGGCCAGGACCAAAACGGTGCCCAACCCGAACTTCTGCAGGTAGCCGAGTGGGAATCCGTCGCGGCTGCGCAGGATCGGGACCTGCACCGGCGACGCGTCGAAGGGCATGGCGGTGTTCCCGCCTGAGACCGTCGTCACGCCGTCGAGGACGGGGTCGGCGAGCTGTGTGGAGCCCGATACGAATCCGTTGATCCGGTTCACCGACAGCGCGCGGTCGAGCTCGGGGTCGCCCTGCTCGGACGCGTAGACGATCACGCCGCCAAGCCGCACCCAGTTGGCTGTCTGGTTGGCGTCATCGGTGGTGAAGGGGCTGGTCGGCGTGAAGACGAACATGAGGCTGTTGGCTGACGGTGGAGAGAAGGAGCCTTCGATCTGATTCGTCGAGTGGCCCATCGCCTGGGCGAAGAGGCGCGCGGCCGAGGTGCCATTGGCAGCGTCGCTGCTGGAGCTGTGCTCCGGCGAATCCTGCTTGGGTTGGCCGAGATACGCCACGGCGCCGATGAGCAAAGCCAGCGCGAGGGCGAGGATCCATCCACGCAGTCCTCTCATGCCGCAGCCTCCTGCATGGGCTTCCGGAACGGTGCGGCCGCCGCTTGCGCGCGTTCATAGGTCGCCGCGTCGACACCGCGACCCCCATACACGGCCGCTTCGAAAGGAAGGAGCAGGGGACGAAGGCGGTCGGGGTCTTCGGCGTGCTGGAAGATCTCGCGGACGGTGAGCGGGCTGCCCACCCACGACTGCTCACCGGCGAGAGTGGCCGCCACGCCCGCGCACAGCGCGCGAATGGCGCCCACCCGATCACCAGCCGATGCGAGGCGATCGGCTTCGGCGAAGAAGTCAGCGGCGGTGCCCGGTCCTAACGGCGTGCGAGCGGCTGCTGCCTCGGCCAAGCGTCCTCGTGTAGAACGGAAGATGATCACGACCGCCGCCGCGAGCACGACCGCGCCGAGGATGTAGAAGTAGAGCGTCGGGATCGCCGGGCCGCCCCCCCTGCCGCCGAACAGGAGTCGGAGCAGGTCGTTGATTCGATCGCGCACCCACTGGCCGAGCCGGTCGAGAAGGGTTGGCGGCTGATGAAGCGCGTCGTAGCGATGCATCGACAGCACCTGGTGGAGCTGTTGACGCGCTTGGGCTGGGTCGGCGGTGACAGCCGGAGCGGCGAGCGCTTCCAGCAGCCAGTGCAGTCGCGTTCCGGCGTCCTCGAAGTCTGGTGGTCGCATCGCGAGGTCAGCGATGATCTCGGGCTGGCTGTGATCGGTGCCGGCCTCCAGCACTGCCAGTGCTCTCTGCGCAGCGGCCGAATCGCCGGCGTGCGCTTGGTTCACGATGTTCAGGGCATCTTCGACTGCCTGCTGATATGTGGGCGCGGGAGGGGGATCGGCGGATGCCGTCATCGGCCAGACCAGGCCGATGGTCAGCAACAGGGCTGCGAGCGCCTTGACGGCGACGCGCGCCCTCAGCTCGGTCTCACGCGGGTTGTGTCGAAGACACGTGCTGCGCGAGTTGAAACAGATCGAGGGCTTCGCGCCGCACGCGGAGGTCGAAGTAGATGAGAACCACTGCGATCTGGATGATGGGATTGACGAGCGCGGCGATGAGCAGGCCGGCACCTTGCGAAATGGCCAGGACCAGGTAGCTGGACGCGACGACCCCGATCAACAGGTCCGCCAGGCCAACGAAAGCCTCCAATGCCACACGCGCGAAGTACCAGACGAGGATCACCAGGAACAGGATCAGGAAGGTCCGCCACCAACGGCCCTCCACCAGGCGCCAGCTGCGACTCATCGCGGCGCCCAGTCCAACCTTCTCGATGAACATCACCGGCAGCACTGCGATCCAACCCACGGCGATCCAAATCCATAGTGGGAAAAGGCAGAAGAGCAGGGCCATCAATTCGAATAGAAACACGTAGCCGAGGATGGGGAAATAACGCCGCCACACTCCTTCCAACGCCCCCCAGAAGGTGACCGGCCGGCCTTGCGCCGATTCGCAAACGGCATTGATCACAGCGCCGTAAATGAAAGGCGACAGCAAGAGATTGACCAGAAAGCCGATGCCAAGCACGACCAGAGTGGGCGTCAGGGTGTTGAAGTCGAAAGTCTGCCCAGGATTGACCGCCTTGAAGAGATTGTTGAAGAGCGAGAAAAAGCCGTACCCCTGAAGCCCGGCGGACGGGATGGCCAGGATCAGCGAGATGCCCGCGAAGAGAACGAAATGGCGGCGGTAGATGCGGAAGGTTTCATCGAGAACGTCGCCGACCTCGAGTGGGCGCAAGCGAAGGGGTGCCGGGGCGCTCACTGTGAGCTCCATTTTGCCGTGGCGCACGGCTGATTGGCGCCAGGCGTACGCTCAGGTCGGTGGGCGAGGTGGTCGACGAATCTCGCGCCGGCCGTGATCGGGTGCGCGTCCTCTTCGTAGAAGACGACCCATCGGTGGCGCAGATGTACAAGCTGAAGCTCGAGCTGGACGGCTACGACGTCGATGTGGTGTCGGATGGCGAGAAGGCTGTAGCCGCCGCGCGCGATCACCCGCCCGATATCGTCTTCCTCGACATACGGCTGCCCAAGCTCGATGGATTTGGGGTCCTCGAGGCGTTGCGTGAGGATCCCAAGACCGAGCGTCTGCCGGTTGTGATCCTGTCCAACTACAGCGAGAAGGAGCTCATCGAGCGGGGCCTGCGCCTGGGAGCGCTCGACTACTTGATCAAGACCCAGACCACGCCCGCCCACCTCTCCCGCGGAATGGAAAGCTGGCTGAAGGACTAGCCCCCGAAATCCCCCGCCCACCCCTTGCGGGGCCCTCCCCTCCCCCGAGCCCAACAACGCCTGACGAAACGAACTTAAACCAGGCATGTGGCATCACCAACCCAGGTTGTTAAGACCGTTTGATCGGCGCGGGCGTCCTAGGGCTTGGCGGCGGCTCCGGTGCCGGCGGGTTCCTTGTGACGGTGCTTGGTCGGCGTGAACTTGAGTCCGTCCTCGCCCTCGACATCGATCTGCACCGTGTCGCCGCGAGCGATCTTGCCGCGCAGCAGGTGCTCCGACAGCTGGTCCTCGATCCGGTTTGTGATCACGCGCCGCAGAGGGCGCGCACCGTAGATCCGGTCGTAGCCCTCCTTCGAGAGCAGGTCCTTCGCCGCGTCGGTCACCTCGATCGTGATCTGCATCTCGACGAGATGCTTGCCGAGCTTCGCAAGCTGCAAGTCGACGATCTGCCGGATCTGCTGAGTCGTCAGGCTCTTGAAGACAACGACAGCATCGACCCGGTTGAGGAACTCCGGACGGAACATCCGCTTGAGCTCTTCGTCGATCTTTTCCTTGGTGTTCTTGTGGCGCCGCTCGACCTCATCCGACTCGTCCACAACCGCCGGCTGGAAACCTAGCGAGGTACCCGCCTGGTTGACATCGCGGATGCCCAGGTTTGAAGTCATGATGATCACGGTGTTCGCGAAGTTCACGACCTTGCCCTTCGCGTCGCTGAGCCGGCCATCCTCGAGGATCTGCAACAGCATGTTGAACACCTCGGGATGCGCCTTCTCGATCTCGTCGAACAGGATCACCGAGTAAGGCCGCCGTCGCACGGCTTCCGTGAGCTGGCCGCCCTCGTCGTAGCCGACATAGCCCGGCGGTGAACCGACGAGCCGCGCCGTCGTATGACGTTCCATGAACTCCGACATGTCGAGCTTGATCAAGGAGTCCTCGGAGTCGAACAGGTACTCGGCAAGCGCGCGTGCGAGCTCAGTCTTTCCGATTCCAGTCGGGCCGAGGAAGATGAACGATCCGATCGGGCGGCGCGGATCCTTGAGGCCCGCGCGCGCGCGGCGGACTGCCTGCGAGACGGTCTTGATGGCCTCGTCCTGGCCGACCATTCGCTTGTGCAGCTCGTCTTCCATGCGCAGCAACCGCGACGTCTCTTCCTCGACCAGTCGCGAGACGGGAACACCCGTCCACGCGGCCACGATCTGCGCGATGTCCTCCTCGCTGACCTCGGGGACGGTTTCCCCGAGCTTGTCGCGCCACGCCGCCTCTTTGAGGGCGAGCTTGTCCTGCAGCTTCTTGACCTTGTCGCGAACGCTTGCCGCGGCTTCGAAGTCCTGCTTGTTGACAGACTCGTCCTGATCCGAGCGCTGCTTCTTGATCTCCTTCTGGAGCTCCTTCAGCTCGTCGGGCGTGGTCGTCAGCTTCATGCGCACGCGGGCTGATGCCTCGTCGATCAAGTCGATGGCCTTGTCGGGCAGTGCGCGATCGCTCACGTAGCGGTCGCTCAAAACCGCGGCTGAGTGGACCGCGGAGTCGGTGATCGTCACGCGGTGGTGCTTCTCGTACAGCGACTTCACACCGTTGAGGATGTCGATCGTCTCGGCCAGCGTCGGCTGGTCGACGAACACGGGCTGGAAGCGGCGCTCGAGAGCGGCGTCCTTCTCGATGTACTTGCGGTACTCGTTGAGCGTGGTCGCGCCGATGCACTGGATCTCACCGCGAGCAAGCGCTGGCTTCAAGATGTTGGCCGCGTCGATCGCGCCTTCCGCTGCGCCTGCGCCGACCAGAGTGTGCAGCTCGTCGATGAACAGCACAACCTCACGGCTCGACCGGATTTCGTCGAGGATCTTCTTCAGTCGCTCTTCGAATTCGCCTCGATATTTTGTGCCGGCGACCAGGGCGCCCATGTCGAGCGTGAGCACGCGCTTGTGCTGCAGCGACTCGGGCACGTTGCCGAGGTTGATCTGCTGGGCGAGGCCCTCGGCGATGGCGGTCTTGCCAACTCCAGGCTCGCCGATGAGGGCCGGGTTGTTCTTCGTCCGCCGGCTGAGGATCTGGATGACGCGTTCGATCTCGGTCTCGCGCCCGATCACGGGGTCGAGTTGATTCCGCCGCGCGAGCTCGGTCAGGTCGCGGCCGAACTGGTCGAGGAGCGGCGTCTTGGAGGGCTTCTTCGGAGCCGGCTCTGCTTCGGTCTCGGCGCTGGAGTCGTGAAGCAAACGCTCGATCTCCGAGCGCACCTTCTCCAGGGTCGCGCCGAGATCTTCCAGCACGTGGGCGGCGATACCCTCACCTTCGATCAGAAGGCCAAGCAAAAGGTGCTCTGTGCCCACGTAGTTGTGACCCATCCGTCGCGCTTCCTCGAAAGAGATCTCGATGACCTTCTTGACGCGTGACGTCGGGATGATCTGCTGGATGATGATCCGCTCGTTGCGACCGAGCACGGACTCGATCGTCTGGCGGACCTTGCCGATCTCGACACCAAGGTTGTTGAGGACCTTGGCGGCCAGGCCTTCACCTTCGCGGAGCAGGCCCAGGAGCAAGTGCTCGGTTCCGATATAGCTGTGGTGCGATCGTTCTGCTTCTTCTTGAGCGAGGGTCAGAACTTTCTTGGCTCGCTCAGTAAATCGTTCAAACGGATACAAGATCCTTCTTCCTCCTGGACTCCGGGTTACCTAGGTGGGGCCAGCACCTCCTCGATTCTTGGTCGGGTGCCTCGAGGCACCTTCGCTTCTAATATAGCGTCCAACTCAGCCATCGGATTTCTTTAAGGCGGAGGCGCTATGAGACCGATTCTTGAGCGCCTCGGCACCTATCTGCCGGCCGCCGTCGCATTGGCCCTGCCGACGGTCTTTATACCCAATCTGATCGACTCCTTCATCTTGCCTCGAGCGTCGATCGTGATCGTCGGCGCCTGCATCGGCACAGGGCTGGTACTCCTGCTGCCAGGAGGGCCCGGGCTGGGGCGCCTTCGACTGCCCCTGCTCGCGGCCGCGGCTGCCGCCTTCCTTGCCTTTGCTTTTTCCGTGTCCTGGCCGCTCAGCCTGGCCGGTGCCTACACACGGTACGAGTCTTTGCCGATTCGGTTGAGCTACCTGGGCCTGCTCGCGGTACCGGTTTGGCTGCTACGCGACGAACGTTCACGTGAGGCGACGGTGGCGGCCTTCGTCTTCGGCACCTCGGTCGCGAGCCTTGAGGCCCTGCTTCAAACGGCGGGTGGCGTCACCTTTCGGCCCGACGGGAACGTCGGCAACGCCAACCTCCTCGGCGCGCTGATATCGATGGCGTTTCCGCTCGCGGTCGCTCGCGGGTTTCGGCGCGATCGCTTCTTCGTGGCCTGGTGGCTCGGCGCCGCCGTGATGGCGGGCGGGCTCGTCGTTTCGACGTCTCGCAGCGGTGGGCTCGGAGCTCTTGCGGGCTGCCTTGCGCTGCTTGCCTTTGCGTTTCGACGACGGCTCTGGATAGGCATTTCGGCGGTGGCGTCAGCCGCACTGCTGGCGGTCGGGCTGTGGTTGATCGTGGCCGGCCCGCTCAACCTTCTCAACAACGATCCCGCCCGAAGCCGGCTTCAGCTTTGGCCCGACGCGCTACGGATGATCGTGGCCCGACCTCTCACGGGTTGGGGCGAGGACGCGACAGGACTTGGATTCGGTCGATTCTTGAGTGCGGATTGGGCGCCTGGGATCACCTATGACCGGACGCATTCCGGCATCCTCGAGGTCGCGGCCACTCAGGGTGTCATCGGCGTCGTGGCGCTGGGCTGGATTCTTTTCATCCTCTTCGCCGGCGTTTGGCGATATCGCTTCAGCGACTCTGTGGCGGCAATCGGCTCAGCATGCATCGGCTACACCGTCTGGGTGATCTTCAATTTCGATTGGGCGCCCGCGACAGGAGCTTTCTGGCTGCTGGCGGGCACTGCGTGGTCGGCCGTTCGCGTCGCGGAGACGGGATCCTCACCAGCACCTCAGTCGGCGGACGGCGCACCGATGCGTAACGCTGCGCGATCAGTCGGCGCGGTGGCGCTGGCGCTCGCCGCGATCGCGATAGGTGTGCTGCCTGTGTTGGCCGACGCGAAGTATTCGCAGGCAAGGCCAGACCTGGCGGTGATGCTCGATCCACTCCAGGCTCGATACCGATGGGACTGGGGTCTGAGCCTGGGCGCGTCGGGCGACGCGCGAGCCGGGGTGGCGGAGCTGCAGCGAGCGGCCGACTTCGGCGAAACGGAGCCTCAACTCTATCTCGACCTGGGCGACGCGGAACGGAAGCTCGGAGACGTGGCCGCAGCTCGCCACGCGTATAAACAAGCACTGCTCATCGATCCATTCTTCGCGCCCGCCCGCCAGCGCCTGACCGAAATCGGCGCCTAGCCGAAAAATCAGAGGCCCACCGGGGCCCTCCCCTCCCCCGAGCCGACCGAGACCTACCGCGAGTCAGTCAATCACGCGAGAAGAGGGCCGACAACCCAGCCTGTTAAGGACCCCAGCCGGCAGACCGAGTCCGGCTAGGACTCGTCCCTCATGTCGTCGTACTCGTCCCGGCGGTCGCCACGGCTCGCGGCCAGGCTCGCGGGCGGCGCCGACAGCTGCTTGAGGCTGAGCGAGATCCGCCGGCGTGCGGTGTCGATCCCGATCACCTTCACCTGCAGGGTCTCCCCGACCTTGAGCACGTCCTCGGTCCGCTCCACGTGGTCCCACGACAGCTCCGAGATGTGAAGCAAGCCCTCGATCCCAACCATGATCTGGAGGAAGGCCCCGTACTTCTTGGTCTTGGTGACCTGGCCCTCGACGATCGAGCCGATCGGCATCGACTGCACCAGCTTCTCCCACGGATCCTGCTGCAGCTGACGCAAGGAGAGCGATATCCGGGTCTGCTCGGGGTCGAGCTTGATGACCTTGACGGTCACCTCTTCTCCGAGCTGCACAACGTCCGTGACCTTCGAGACTCGATCCCACGACAGCTCCGAGATGTGGATCAGGCCGTCCGCGCCGCCGATGTCGACGAAGGCGCCGTAAGACGTGATGCCCGAAACCGTCCCCTTGACGGTCGCGCCCATCTGCAGGCGGCTGAACAGCTCCTCACGCTTGCGTGCGCGATCCTCGTCCTCCGCCGCCTTCTGACTGACGATCAGCCGGTTGCGCTTGCGGTTGACCTCGAGGATCTTGACGGGGATGCGCTGGCCCACCAGCGACTCGAGGTTGCCCGCATAAGCCCGAGCGACCTGGCTCGAAGGCAGGAAGCCCCGGAGCCCGAGCACATTGACGATAAGGCCGCCCTTGTTCTGCTCGCGGACGTCAGCTTCGATGACCGAGCCATCGGTCTGCTTCTCGGCCGCCACCAGCCACGTGGTCTCAGCACGCGCGCGCCGCAGGCTGAGGACGACGTTGCCCTCTTCGTTTTCGGGCTGCAGGACGTAGACCTTGATGAGGTCGCCCGGCTCGAGGCCGATCGATTCGACCTCTCCGCGCAAGCCAAGCTCCTTGCTGGATATGACCCCTTCCGCCTTGGCGCCGATGTCGACAAGCACCTCGTCGGGGTCGACGCGCACCACGATTCCATCGACGATGTCCCCGTGGTTGGGGGTCTTGAAGGCCTCCTGGTCGTAATGGAGGTAGTCCTCCATGGTCATCGCCGCTGACGAGTCCCTTTCGGTCGCCTCCTCTTGTTCTTTCAGGACGACACCGGACTCTGTGGACAAATACGTGTACCCCCTAAGGATTATTGGTGTGGTTCTTGGTCGTCATTAACGGCCTACGCCAAACGGAGTGACATTGTACGTCAGAACTCCGGTTTATCCAGGATACGGCAGCCTCAGGTCGTGGTTGTCGATCAGCCGGGTTTTGCCGACGCGAACGGCCAGCACCGCCAGGCTCCCAGGCGTCGAGAAAGTGAGCGGGTCGACCAATTCCGCATAGTCCAGCTCCGCGAGGGGCTCGGCCTCGATGACCTCGCGCAAGATGGCCCGCAGCCGGTCAGGATTCCGCTCCCCGCGTCCATACGCCTCAAAGGCCCTGCCGAGAGCGCGGCTGAGGCAAACCGCGGCCTGGCGCTCGGGCTGGCTGAGATACGCGTTTCGCGAGCTCAGCGCCAGTCCGTCATCCTCGCGGACTGTCGGGCAAACCCGTATCTCAACCGCGAGGTCGAGATCTGAGGCCAGGCGTCGGATGACTGCAACCTGCTGCGCGTCCTTCTGGCCGAAGTACGCGCGATCGGCGCAGGTGGCAGCGAACAACTTGGTGACGACGGTGGCTACGCCTTCGAAGTGCCCAGGCCGGGCCGCCCCTTCAAGCGCGTCTGCAACGTCATGCACGATCACTCGCGTGCTCGCCGAGGGCGGGTACATGTCCGCCACCGACGGCTTGTACATCGCGTCGACGCCAGCGGCCCGGAGCAACGACAGGTCGCGTTCCGGACTCCGCGGGTAGCGCGCGAGGTCCTCGCCCGGTCCGAACTGGATCGGGTTCACGAACACGCTGACGACCACCCGGTCGTTTTCACGCCGCGCCGCATCGACCAGGCTCATATGCCCGGCATGGAGGGCTCCCATGGTCGGAACGAGCCCGATCGAGGAGCCGTACACGCGCCAGCCGCGGGCCATGTCCCGCATGAAGGCCGGAGTCGCGATCGCGATCGGCGGTTGAGGACTAGACGCTCGAGCCGTACTTGACCTCATCGAGCTTGGTCTTGGCCGGCGCACTGGATCCGTTGGCCGAGTACGAGTGCTCCGGGCCCGGGAAAGTCCCATCGCCGACCTCCTGCGCGTAGGTCTGGGCCGCGCGCGTGATCTCCTCGGCCAGGTTTGCGTACCGCTTGACGAACTTCGGGGCCTTGCCGGTGGTCAATCCGAGCAGGTCATGGAAAACGAGCACCTGCCCGTCGGTCCCGGGGCCCGCCCCGATGCCGATGGTCGGGATTCGCAGCGCCTTCGTCACCCGGGTCGGGAGATCCGCAGGCACACCCTCCAGAACGATGCTGAACGCTCCCGCCTGCTCGAGCTCCTTGGCGTCGGAAAGGATGCGCGCCGCCTGCTTGTCGCTCTTGCCCTGGACCTTGAAGCCGCCCATCTGGTGGACCGCTGCGTGATCTCGACGATACGGCCGCTGCCCTCGAGCTTCACCGCGTGCATGCCGCCTTGCTGGATGAATCGCCCAGCGCTGGTGATCGCCTGCTCCACCGATGCGTGATACGACATGAACGGCATATCCCCGACCAGCAGCGCCTGGTGCGCGCCACGTGCAACCGCCTTGGCGTGATGGATCATCTCGTCCATGGTCACCGGCAGCGTGGTCGGGTAGCCGAGCATGACCATGCCCAGGCTGTCGCCGACGAGAAGGATGGGTATGCCGGCTTCGTCGAGGATCTTCGCGCTCAGGTAGTCGTAGGCCGTGAGCACGGCAAAACGCTGGCCTTCTTCCTTGAACCGCTGGACATCCAGAACGGTCGTCATCTCTGACGTCTCCTTCGGGTCGCTGCCACATTTCGGGTCAGCGCCCTGTTCACGCGCCGGGCCGCGGCGGGTTCCAGCCCCGCTTCGGTCGCGAGCTCGAGCGCGATCCGGCCGAGCATACGATAAAGGTCCGCTGCCGGCCCATCGGCCAGCCCCTCCAGGTGGCGCGTGACGGTCTCCACGTCGGCGCGCCGTATCGGGCCCGTGAGGGCTCCAACGGGACCACGCCGCGCCACCTCCTCCAGCGCCCCTTCCATCAGCGGAACCAGGCCCGCAACCGCATCGCCCTCGCTCCAGCCGATCGACTCCAGCAGCTCGACCGCCACTCCCGCGAGAGCGACCAGGTAATTGGAGGCGAACACCGCCGCCGCGTGATAGATGACGCGCTCGGCCTCGGCGACGCTCCGCGGCCTGGCGCCCAGGTCTCGGGCGAGGCGCTCCAGCCGGCGTCGGAGCGGCACCGTGCTGGCGTCGATACCCACCAGGCTGCCTCGGAACGCCTCTGGCGCCCGCGGCTTCGGAAATGACTGCAGGGGATGGAACGAGCCGACGGCGTGCGCCGACCCCAACGGGCCGAGCACGCCCAGCCCAAGGGCGCCGCTGCAGTGCACGAAGGCCACGCTTGGCGGCAACGCATCAGCCCTGGCGATGTCGCGCGCAAACGTCGCGATGGCGCCGTCCGGAACGGTCAGAAAAACGGTCGAACCAGGGCGGAGACCGCGTACCAGCGATGGCACGCCGCCTCGGGCCTGCACCATCTGCACGCGATGCCCTGCGCGACGCCACGCGCGCGCCAGGCTCCGGCCGAGGTTGCCCCGGCCCGCTAGGACGAGGTCCGTAGGTTTGGAGGCCTAGGAGGCTGAAGCGCCCGAAGAGGCGACCACGCTCGGCTCGTCCGCGCGCGAGAGGATCTCATCGAGCTGCTGCGAGGTGAGCGTCTCGACCATCTTCAACTGCTCGACCACGGCGTCCATCTGGTGCCGCTGCGCGGTCAGGATGACCTTCGCGGTCTGGTAGCCGTGATTGACGATGGCGCGGATCTCCTCATCGATGACGGCGGCAACCTCCTCGGAGTAGTTGCGCTGCTCGCCGAGGTCGCGCCCGAGGAACACCAGCTCTTCTTTGTGTCCCATCGTCACCGTACCGAGCTTCTCGCTCATGCCCCACTGCGTGACCATGCGCCGCGCGATCTGCGTAACCTTCTGGATGTCGTTCTCCGCTCCCGACGTCACATCGCCGAAGACGATCTCCTCCGCCACGCGACCGCCCATCGCTGCGGCGACGTTGTCGAGCAGCTCGGCCTTGCTGGTGAGGTAGCGGTCCTCTGTCGGCAAGTACCACGTGACACCGAGCGCCTGCCCGCGGGAGATGATCGACACCTTGTGCACGGGGTCGCATTTGGGCAGCGACTTGGCGACCAGCGCGTGCCCCACCTCGTGGTACGCGACGATCTCCTTCTCGTGCTCGGATAGGCGCCGGCTCTTCTTTTCCGGGCCGGCCACCACGCGTTCGATGCCTTCCTCGAGCTCGCCCATGCCGATCACCTTCTTGTTGCCTCGCGCCGCGAGGATGGCGGCCTCGTTGATGAGGTTCGCGAGGTCGGCGCCGCTGAAGCCGGGCGTCTGTCGCGCAAGCACCTCGAGGTCCACAGTCGAGTCGAGCGGCTTGTTGCGCGCGTGCACGTCGAGGATCGACCGGCGGCCTTTGATGTCGGGACGGTCGAGGGTCACGTGGCGGTCGAAGCGACCCGGCCGAAGCAATGCCGGGTCGAGGACGTCCGGGCGGTTGGTGGCGGCGATGATGATCACATGCGTATTGGTGTCGAATCCGTCCATCTCGACGAGCAGCTGGTTGAGGGTCTGCTCGCGCTCGTCGTGGCCACCGCCCAGACCCGCGCCGCGCTGGCGGCCGACGGCGTCGATCTCATCCACGAACACGATGCACGGCGAGTTCTTCTTCGCCTGGTCGAACAGATCGCGCACGCGGCTGGCGCCGACGCCGACGAACATCTCGACGAACTCCGAGCCTGAGATCGAGAAGAACGGTACCCCCGCCTCACCGGCGACGGCCTTGCTCAGCAGGGTCTTTCCGGTGCCGGGGGGCCCCACAAGAAGGACGCCCTTGGGGATGCGGGCGCCGAGGGCGACGAACTTCTCGGGATATTTGAGGAACTCGACGATCTCGCTCAGCTCCTGTTTGGCCTCGTCCACGCCGGCGACGTCCGCAAATGTGATCGCGGGCTTGTCGCCGGCGACCATTCGCGCGCGCGACCTTCCGAATGAGATCGCCTGGTTGTTGCCGCTTTGCGTCTGGCGCAGCACCCACCACATGAAAGCCGCGATCAGCACGACCAGGATGATGTTGGGGACCAGCACGCTGAGCAGGTAGTTCGCGCTGTTGGCCTGCTGGAACTTGACGATCACCCCATCGCCGCTTGTTGTCTTGTCCGCCAGGAGCGTGTCAGCAAAAGCACAACCCGCCCCGCCCGAGCAGTCGGGCAGCGTGACATTGTGCTTGGCCCCGTTGACCTCGGTCGCGACGCCCTCAGTGCCTTTGATGTCGACTTCCTTGACGTTGCCGGCAGCCGCCTGAGTGATCAGGTTCGAGTAAGACCATTCGGTCGAGGTCTGATTGCCCTGGAACGATTGCCACGTGAACCAGAGGACCAGGCCGAGTACGACGACCAGTGCGAAATAAAACAGGCTGGAGCGGGGAAAGCGGCTCAAGTGGGCACTCCTGGAAGACTGTTAAGCGATTCTACTTTAGCTGGGATACCACTGACTGTTACGTGCTGCGACGTTTCACCCGCGCGAGCCGCCATCTCTTCTGAAACCGCGATCCCGGGGACGACAACTAGCGCATCGCCTGCGAAAACCAGCGGCCACGCGTCCCTGTCCTCGCGAGGCACGCGAGCGTCGACGAAGATGTCCTGGAGCTTGCGCGTTCCGCGGCCGCCCAGAGGACGCATCGTCAAGCCGGGACGGCGATAGCCGAGGCGCAGATGCAGCCCAGGCTTGAGGTGCGTTGCGGTGACGTCACCGCAGCCGTTGCACATCGAAACGTCAAGTCGAGGAGCGGGCCTGTGTTCTGTTTCGCGGGGCACGACCTGCATGGTCTCCCCCACGATACGTAAACGCAGTCCGCCAGGTAGGTCCAACCCTCGACCTCCACGACCAGGCTCGGCGAGCCGAAGCATCGCCGTCAGGTGCGACCGCGACAACGCGGGCTGTGCGCCTCCGGCCTGTGCGTAGAGCTGCTTCATGAGCTCAACCGCGACCGGAGTGGGCGCCGCGGCGACTACGGCGCGCGTGGTCGAGCCGCCCTTGAGCGTCCTGGCGGCGGTCTCTGCCAGCGTTTCCTGGAGCGCGGCGGCGCGGGTGGCTGCGCCGTGGAAGCGCTGCACGATTCCGGGCCGGTCACGCTCCAGCG
>MNEW01000056.1 GCA_001917895.1 Actinobacteria bacterium 13_1_40CM_66_12 | reverse complement strand
AGATCGGTTCGGCCGCCAACGCCGACAAATGGCTGCGCGACGCGCACGCCCAGCACGCCCGCTTCCCGGGCTTCGGCCATCGCGTATACAGGACCTACGACCCGCGCGCGAAACTCCTCCGCGAGATGGCCAAGACCGCAGCACCGGAGCTCTACAAGACCGCCGCGCACACCGAAGAGGTGGCCCTGCAGATCCTCCACGAGGCCCACCCAGAGCGCCCAAACGCGACCAACGTCGACTTCTGGGCATCAGTCGTGCTCACTGGCGTGGGCATCCCGAAGGAGCTCTTCACCTGCATTTTCGCCACGTCCCGAATCGCGGGCTGGACGGCCCATGTGCTGGAGTCGATGGCCGACCTCCGCATCATCCGGCCGGCCTCGGTGTGGACCGGGCCGCAGCCCGGCAGCAAGCCGCTGCCCATCGGATCGCGATGACAAACGAGTACGTCCCCGGCCTCGAGGGCATCGTCGCCGCCCAGACCGCGATCTCCCTGGTGGACGGCGCCAACGGCCGGCTTGTCTATCGGGGCTACGTGATCGCTGACCTGGCCGAGGAGATGTCGTTCGAAGAGGTGGCGCATCTCCTCTGGTACGGCAAGCTGCCGACGCGAGCGGAGCTCGACGCCTTGACGCTCGAGCTGGCGAGCTCGCGCAGATTGACTCCCGCAGCGACGGCGACACTGAACGCCCTGCCCAAAGACACCGACCCGATGGACGTGCTTCGGAGCGTTGTATCGGTCCAGGGCGTGGAGCACAGGCTCGAGAAACCCACGATTCCGCTCGCGATTCATGCCACGGCCTCGTTCCCGACCATCCTTGCCGCGTTCCAGCGCCGCAGCCTCGGTCTGGAACCTGTAAAGCCGCGAGCCGACCTCGGGCATGCCGCCAATTACCTCTACATGCTCAACGGCAAGGAGTCGTCACCAGAGCTGGTACGGGCGCTCAACACGTACCTCGTGCTGCTTGCCGACCACGGCATGAATGCCTCGACCTTCACCGCGCGAGTCATCGCCTCAACTGATTCGGATCTCGCTTCTTGCCTCGTCGGCGCCATCGGCGCGCTCAAAGGTCCAGCGCACGGAGGCGCTCCCTCGCAGGTCATGGAACAGCTGGAGCTGATCGGAACCCCTGAGAACGCCGAGCCCTGGATGCGCGCAGCTCGCCAGCGGAAGGTGCGGTTCATGGGCTTCGGACATCGGGTCTACCGCGTTTACGACCCGCGAGCCAAGATCCTCAAGGCCATGTGCGAGCGGATGAACCCGGATTTCTTCGCGTTGGCATCTAAGGTCGAGGAGGTCGCGCTCCGGATCCTGCACGAAGAGCATCCCGAGCGCCCGCAATCGACCAACGTCGAGTTCTACTCGGCTGGCGTGCTGCAGGCGATCGGCCTGCCGAAGGAATATTTCACGCCCACGTTCGCATCATCGCGGGCGGCGGGCTGGACAGCGCATGTCCTCGAGCAGGTCGCCAACAATCGGCTCATCCGCCCTCAGTCGGAGTACATAGGACCCGAACCCCACAAACCGGTGCCGCTCGCCGAGCGGGGATAACCCCCCATACTGCGGCGGATCGACAGCAGGGTTCTCCGCAACCTCGGCATCGCCGCGTTCGCCTGGTTCCTGCTCGTCGCCGGCGCGATCACGGCGTGGTGGGTTTTCGCGCCGATTCGCCAGGACGCTCTCGACAACGACCTGACCCTCGTTTACATCGGGGCCCGCATCGGACTCGAGCACGGCTGGAGCCACGTGTACTCTCTCGACCTCCAGCACCAACTCTTCTCGCAGCTTCGCCCGGGCGTGCGATTCGGCGATGGCGAGCGGTTTCTTTCGCCGCCGCCGCTGGCGTGGCTGGTCGCGCCACTGACGCTGGTCGGACCGACTTTGGCGTTCTATGTCTGGCTGGCGCTGTCCGTCGTGGCGCTGGTCGCCGCCTGGTGGCTCGGCGCGCCGGGAACAGGTCGCTTGCGCTACCTGTGGCTGCTGGGTGCGATCGGTTGGTATCCCGTGCTCTACAGCCTCAGCCTCGGACAGCCGGCGATGCTGGTGCTTCTCGTCGTGATCGGCTGCTGGTGCCTGGCTGAGTCGGACAAGCCGTACCTCGCGGGCGCGGTCCTCGGACTATCAGTGCTCAAGCCGCAGCTCACCATCGCGGTGCCCTTCGTCCTGTTGACTTCGGGGCGCTGGCGAATAACCGCGGGCTGGGCGGCCACCACCGGGCTCCTTGCCATCGCATCGCTGCTCGTGGTGGGAACGCAAGGCGTAAGCGACTACCGAAGCCTGCTGGCCGAGGCGCAAACCGTGGTCAACAACCGCTTCTTCACCTGGGCATACGTGGTCGGGCCCGGACCGGTGAGCTACGCGATCGAAGGACTGGTGATCGCGGTCGGGCTGGTGGGCGCCTATGCAAACCGTCAGGCAAGCCTGGCGCGGCTCATTGCGTTGGGCTTGCTCACCTCCGCGGTCTCGGCCACCTACTGGCACTTGCAGGATTTCGCGATCCTCCTTGGAGCCGCATGGCTGTTCGGCCGGGACGAGCCGCCGCGCTGGCAGCAGGCCTGGCTCGTCGTCGTGGCCGTGACGGCCGAGCTCGCGTGGCCGCTTGGACCCCTGCCCGTGCTGGTGTCGCTTGCCGTCTGGTTCGCGATGCTCGCCATCCCGCGCCGCCCTGCGCCTGACCGAACGCCGCGTCTGGCCGCAACGTGAGAGCTGCGGACGTTCGCGTCCCACGCGCTCGTCTCTTCGTCATAGCCGCGGCCGTCGCCGTTTGCGCTGCGATCCTCTGGCTGTCGCGCACATTCAACTTCTACTTCGACGAATGGACTTTCATCCTGCCGTCGGACGCGGGCTGGACCGTCTACCTCCAACCGCACAACGAGCACCCGGCGATGGCGCTCCGAGAAATCTATGCCGTACTGCTGGCTACCGTTGGGATGCGCAGCTATCTCCCCTACATGGCTGTCTTGCTGGTCCTGCACGCAACCAGCGTCGTGCTGCTCTTCGAGCTGGTCCGGCGCCGCGCCGGCGACGTCATCGCGATCGCGGCGGCATTGCTCCTGCTTGTGCTCGGTGCGGGGTGGGAGAACCTCCTCTGGGCGTTTCAGATCGGGTTCGTGGGCTCGGTGGCGTTCGGGCTCGGCGCGCTCCTGGTAATGGGGGCGACGACGCCGCGGATGTGGTTGGCGGCACTCCTCCTCTTCGGCTCGCTTCTGTTCTCAGGCATCGGGCTCTTCTTCTTGATCGCCGCCGCGGTCTGGCTCGGACTGACCCCGGGCCGGCGCCGGGAGCTCGCCTGGCTGGCCCCCGTCGCGATCGTGCTCGTCGCCTGGTATCTCGCGTACGGTCGTTCGGGAGCGACGGGATCCCTGACCGGAAACCTCCAGGCGCTGCCCCTTTACGTCGTCTGGGGACTGTCGGCGAGCGTTGGCGGCTTGATCGGGCAGGGCGTCTATGGGCCCGCAGTCCTCGTGCTCGCCGTCGTCGCCATCGCGTTCACCTGGCGCCGCCACCAGCCGGATGGTTTCGCGATCGGGATCGCCATCGCCCTGGTTGCCTTCTACGCCGTCATCGGCATCAGCCGCGCGCAGATCGGCTACCAGCAATCGGGCGCTGGGCGATACGTGTACGAGGGCGCGATCTTCTGGCTGCTTCTGCTCGCGGACGCCGCCCGACGCCTGCCCTGGCGCGGCACCTGGCGACCGGCGCTGATCGCCTGCGTCTTCCTGGCCTGCTTCAGCAGCAGCGTGCTCCTCTACTCATGGGCGCTGGCCAAGACGGCACAGATGGCGCGCGAGGCGGCAGACCTGCAAGCGCTTGCAGCGGAGCGCCGAGATCCGTGCCTCAACCCGAACGGTGCCGTCGACTCACTGGTCCTGCCTCAGATCTCGAGCCCCGCGGTCTACTACCGCGCTGTCGATCGATACGGCGACCCGGAGGCCGGCATGCCCGCGATTCGCAATGCCGACTTCGATCGCGCGGGCACCAACCTCGTCAAGCCGGGTTGTGTCCGACCGGCGGAGAGTCTTTGAGCGGCGACTTCTACACTTGAATTGATGGCAGGCGCTGACTTCGACGTTGTGATCCTCGGCGGCGGGATGGGCGGCTACCCCGCCGCGATCCGGGCTTCCCAGCTTGGTTTGAAGGTCGCGTTGGTGGAGCAGGACAAGCTCGGCGGCACCTGCCTCCACATCGGCTGCATCCCCACCAAGGCACTGCTGGAGTCGTCGGAGCTGTACCACCGGGTGTCGGCACGCGGCGCCGAGTTCGGGATCGGCGCCGACAAGGTGACGTACGACTATCCGCGAATCGCCACCCGCCGCGACGCCGTCGTCAACCAGCTTTACAAGGGCGTCCAGTTCCTGATGAAGAAGAACAAGATCGAAGTGGTCGCCGGCAACGGCCGGATTAAGGACCGCAACACGGTCTCGGTCGGGGCGACCCAGGTCAAGGCGCCCCAGCTCATCGTCGCCACCGGATCGGTTGTCAAGGGCCTACCCGGGATCGAGTTCGACGGCGAATACATCGTCTCCTCTGACAACGCGACGCTCGCCAACAAGGTGCCCGAGTCGATCGTGATCATCGGCGCTGGGGCGGTCGGCGTCGAGTTCGCGACCCTCTACAACCAGCTCGGCGTCAAGGTCACACTGCTGGAAGGCCTCGATCGGTTGGTACCACTCGAGGACGAGGACGTGTCCAAGGAGATGCTGGGCGCATTCAAAAAGGCCGGCATCGACTGCCGGGTCGGCGTGCGCGTGAAAGGCGCCAAAAAAGCTCGCGATGGGGTGAGCGTAGACACCGAGCAAGGCGAGGTGTGGGCGCGACAGCTGCTGGTCGCGGTCGGACGCGCACCGCGCTCGAAGGACATCGGCCTCGAGCAGGTCGGCGTCACGCTGCACCCGAACGGTTTCATCAAGGTCGACGAATGGATGCGGACGTCGGCGGAAGGAATCCACGCCATCGGGGACGTGATCGGCGGCTACTTGCTCGCGCACGCGGCGTCGCATGAGGGCATCGTCGCGGCCGAGGACATCGCCGGCCAGCGGTTGGCGCCGATGGAGCAGGAGCTCGTCACGCGCTGCACCTACTCCCATCCACAGATAGCGTCGGTCGGCTTGACCGAGAAGCAGGCGCGCGACGCGGGCCATGAGGTCAAGGTCGGCAAGTTTCCCTTCACCGCGCTCGGCCGCGCGATCATCCACGGCGAGACTGGCGGCTTCGCCAAGATGGTCGCCGACGCCAAGACCGGCCGGCTGCTCGGCGCCCACGTCGTCGGCCCCAACGCCACCGAGCTGATCGCCGAGCCCGCGCTGACGCAGCTGTTCCAGGGCGACGCCTGGGAGCTTGGGCGAAACATCCACCCGCACCCGACGCTCAGCGAGGCGGTCATGGAGGCTGCGATGGCCGTCGACGGTCACGCGATCCACATCTAGGTGGCAACCACCAAGCCCAGAGAACAGGCGAAACAGGAAGAGCCCGAGTTCAAGCCCGATTGGCGGTTCCAGCCGGCCGTCGCTTGGCGCGACACGGACCTCGACGAGAAGACTCTGAAAGAGTGGTTCCACTACATGCTGCTCGGGCGGCAGATCGACTACCGCTTCCAGGTCTTGAACCGCCAGGGCCGCGCCCCGTTCATCATCTCGGTCGCCGGCCACGAGGCCGCGCAGATCGGCGTCAGCTGGCCGCTGAAGCCGAAGTACGACTGGGTTTCGCCGTACTACCGGGACGTCGTCCTCTGCATGCGCATGGGCGTGACCCCGCTCGACCTCATGCTGGCAGTGCTCGCGAAGCCGGCCGATCCCGCGTCTGGCGGCAAGCAGACGCCCGGCCACTTCTCCGACACGCGGCTCAACATCATCTCGGGCGGCTCGCCGGTGGCGACGCAGATGCTGCACGGGGCAGGAGTTGCCTACGCGTTGAAGATGGACGGCTCCGACAGGGTCGTGATGACCAACTACGGCGAGGGAGCCGGCTCCGAAGGCGACGCGCACGAAGCGTTCAACTTCGCCGCGATCTACAAGCTGCCGGAGATCTTCGTCTGCGAGAACAACGGTTTCGCGATCTCCACCCCCTTCAACAAGGAGTACGCGATCGAGCACGTCGCCCAGCGCGCAGCCGGATACGGATTTCCCGGTATAACCGTCGACGGGCGCGACCCGGTCACCTGCTACTTCATCGCCAAAGAGGCGATCGCGCGGGCGCGGGCCGGCCACGGCCCCACGCTCATCGAATGCCTGGTCGACCGTCTTGGTGCGCACTCGTCGGAGGACGACCAGCGCCGCTATCGCACCCAGGAGGAGATCGACCAGCTCGCGAAGAATGACTGCCTGGAGCGCTTCAAGAAGCAGCTGCTCGACGAGGGCGTGCTCAGCGCCAAGGAGATTGAAACCGACGAGGAGCGGGTCAAGGCCGAGGTCACCGAGGCCACGCGCCAGGGCATGGACTCGCCGGATGCGCCGGCGGAGAACGCTCTGACCAACGTGTACGGCCTGGATGTGCCGACGGCCATCGAACCGCCCGCCGGCGTCGAGACCGAACAGATGAACATGGTCGCGGCCCTGCGTTCGTGTCTCACCGAGGAGATGGAGCGCGATGAGCGCGTCATGGTGCTCGGCGAGGACGTCGGCCAGAAGGGGGGCGTTTTCCTTGTCACCGACGGATTGCGCAAGCGCTTCGGCGAGGCACGCGTCATCGACACGCCTCTTGCCGAATCATCGATCGCGGGCGTGGCTCTTGGTCTCGCGCTCGCGGGCAAGCGGCCGGTGGCCGAGATGCAGTTCACGGACTTCGCCCACATGGCCTTCAACCAGATCGTCAACGAGATGGCGAAGTTCCGCTACCGCAGCGACGGCGACTGGTCGGTGCCGGCGGTGGTACGAGCCCCGATGGGCGGCCACGCGCACGGCGCGCTTTATCACTCGCAGTCGATCGAGGCGCGATTCGCCACTCCCGGCCTGAAAATCGTCATCCCATCGGGCCCATACGAGGCGAAAGGCTTGCTGCTTGCGGCCATCCGCGACCCTGACCCCGTCCTGTTCTTCGAGCACAAGCGGCTCTATCGGATGTTCAAGGAGGCGGTGCCCAAGGGCGAGTACTTGATCCCGCTTCAGGTCGCGCGCACGGTGCGCGAGGGTACGGACGTCTCGGTTTACTGCTACGGGCTCATGGTGCTTTACGCCCTGGAGGCGGCCAAGGTCCTCGAGAGCGAGGGAGTGAACGTCGAGATCATTGACCTCCGCACCGTATACCCGCTGGACAGGCAGGCCATCATCGCGTCCGCTCGCAAGACGGGCAAGAGCCTGGTGCTGTACGAGGACAACTTCAGCGTCGCGGTCGGGTCCGAGGTAGCGGCGATCATCGCCGACGAGGCGTGGCGTTGGCTCGACGCGCCGGTGAAGCGGCTCGGCGGCCTCGACGTGCCTGCGATGCCCTACGCGCCGGCCATGGAGGAAGCGTTCATGCCCAACCCTGACAAGATCGCCAAGGCGCTTCGGGAGCTCGCGGCTTTCTAGCCATGGCAACGACGACCCGAGTGGTCATGCCGCAGCTGGGCGAGTCGGTGCACGAGGGGACCATCTCGCGCTGGCTCGTTAAGCCGGGCGACAAGGTGACCGAGTTCGAGCCCTTGCTCGAGGTCGACACCGACAAGGTCAGCGCGGAGGTTCCTTCGCCGGTCAGCGGAATCCTGCGCGAGATCCTCGCCAAGGAGGGACAGACCGTTCAGGCGGGGGCCGAGATCGCCGTCGTGGAGGTCGGCGCCGACGGCGAAGTGGCGGCTGCGCCACCGGCGCCGGTCGCTGCGCCGGCACCGCAAGCCAAGCCAGCTCCCGAGCCTGCTCGCGAGCCCGCTCCCATCCCGCCCGCGGCACCGCAGCCGGCAGTGCTCGACAGCGGTGAGCATCGGTATTCGCCCTCCGTCCAGATGCAGGCGAGCGAGCTCGGCGTGGATTTGTCGAAGGTGCAGGGTACCGGGATCGGCGGCCGCGTGACCAAGAAGGACGTGGAGCAGTTCGCGTCCGCCGCAAAGACGACACTTCCCGCGCAGCCATCTGTTCCGGCGGCCGCGCCAGTGGCGCCTTCCGAAGGCGACCAGGTCGTTCAGCTCACGCGGGTAAGGCGCCTGATCGCCGAGAACATGGTCCGCTCCAAGACCACCATCCCCCACGCTTGGCAGACGCAGGAAGCGGACATGTCCGGCGTCGTTGCCAACCGCAACGCCAACAAGGCGGCGTTCCAGAAGCAAGAAGGTTTTTCGCTCACCTATCTCCCTTACGTGATGGCCGCCACCCTCTCCGCGCTGCGCGAGCACCCAGAGGTCAACTCGACTTTCAATGAGACCGAGCTGATCATCCATCGCGACATCAACCTGGGCGTCTCGGTCGGCCTGGAGGACACGCTGGTCGTGCCCGTCATCCGACGCGCGGACGGGCTCTCGATCGCCGGTCTTGCGCGCGCCGTCAACGACGTCGCCACACGAGCACGCAACAAGCAGCTGAAAGCGGACGACCTCAGCGGCGGCACCTTCACGGTCAACAACTCCGGGACGTTCGGGACCTTGTTCAGCTACTCGGTCATCAACCCCGGGCAGGCGGGCATCCTCACGATGGAGGCCATCGTCGAGAGGCCGGTCGCTCTCAACGGCATGATCGGGATCAAGCCGATGATGTATCTCTGCTTCTCGTTCGACCACCGAGTGCTCGACGGATTGAAAGCCGCGCGATTCCTGACCTCATGCCGAAAGTGGCTCGAGGCGGTAACGCCGGAGACGCCGGTCTACTAGCTAACCAGCGACGCGTGCAGGCCGGATTTATTCCGGCCGTCCCCGACATGCTTGTATGCATCCAGTGTTGCCTGGAGTAACTCTTCGATGATCCCAACCGCGGGAAAGAGCGCAGCGCGTCCGCTGGGGCCCCCGCGACGCAGTCGCGGGAGGGCGTGAGGGAAAACCGGCAGGTTTTTCCTCATAACTCCGGTCTACTGAGGCCTTTTGACAAGCACTTCGTAATCGCCGAACGTCGCGGCCGGCACGAAGGACGCATCGATGTACTCGACCAGCGGCCGTTGCGGGATCGGACGCCCCTCGGCCCAGAAATCCACGACCGCCTGGTTGCGCACGACGCATAGGTTCGGTAGGCCCTGGATCTGGGAGACGAGGGAGCGCTGTTCGCCGTCGTCGAGGGCGAACAGCCAGACTCCGTCTACAACTGGGGCGGGTGGGCGCGAACCGGACCAGATGTAGAAGCTGTCCAGCCCGGGCTCGGTGATGAATGCAGCGCAGCGCTGATCGATCGCGGCCGTGACGCCGCGCAGCGCAGCGGCTTGCTGTGGCGGCAGTCTCATCGCCTGCGCGCCGCGGAGTCCCAGCGGTTCGTTCGCGCTGTATTCGGACGCGCCTAGAAACGTGAACAGCTGCAGAACCACGATGTTGAGAATCAAAAGAGCCGGGGCCGCCGCCGCGGCCACCTTCAAGGCCGACGGCTGGTTGTGAGATGTGGCCCAGGCTCGCAGCTGCCGGATCCCGTCGTTGACCATGACCGCGCCGAGGGGCACGAGCGCTAGTGCCGAAATCGGCAGTGACGTGCCGGCGACCGGGTATGCGTCCATGCTGAACATCAGCGCCAGCGCGGGTACCAGCTGGCGCGCGTATGCGTCCGTCGGGCTCTCGGCATCGATCTCTGGCGCAGCGGCGGCGATCCACGCCAGGGGGAGCGCAAGCATGAAGGCCGGTGACGGCAGCAACAGCACTACGAGCCACGTGAACGCGCCCGCTGCAATCCGCATGACACCGGGCAGCGCACCCCTCATCCACGGATGGGTCTTGAACCGGATGGCGACGGCCGCGATCACCAGCCAGACTGCCGCCCATGCCACCTCGCCCACCCCGATCCGCAGCGGCCACGTATACAGACGCGGCTGCCGCAGAGGCACGAAGACCAGGTCGTTCACGAGGTCGTACAGCCGCGTGCCGCCTATGGCCGCGATGCCGACGAGGACGATCCCTACCAGAACTCCGCCGGCCACCAGCCAGCCTCCGGACGCGGCGGCCATGCGCGCAGGCCGCCACGCGATCGAGACCTGCGTGAGCGCGACCGCCGAGAGCGCCACAACGACCGTGTACGCGCGGACCCAATCCTGCGATAGGAGCCCGGCCATAAGCACAAACGGGCTCAGCACCAGGACCGCGCCGGTGACGGGCAGCAGCACTCGCCAGCGCCCCTTCAGCGCCGCGGCAAACGCAAACGTCGCGGCCAGCCCCATGAAGACCCCTGCGTTGATCTTGATCAGGCACGCGGCGGCGACGATGCCGCCGATCACGGCTGCCGTCGCGCGGGGCCGGGCGGAACGCGCCGAGGCCGCGGCGACCATCGCCATCAGCAGGATGGCGATCAGGCCCGAGGGCTGCATCGGCTCGTTGGTCAGGACGCCGAGCACATGGAAGGTCAGCAGCTGAGCTGCGAGGCCGAGCCACATGCTGCTCGTGAGCCGATACGCGCCGGCGCCGGCGAGGAGGCTCGCGATCAGCCAGACGGCCAGGGTGACCATGCGGCCCGCGTCGTGGCCGACGTCGAGCCCAAGCAAGCGGAAGACCCCGCCGAGGACCTCGTAATAGAAGGGTCCGTAGGTCGTGAACAAGCCCGTGTACAGCGAATGGCCGACGAGGTATTCGCGAAGCGTGAGCAGGAAATAGCCCTCGTCGTCATAAGTGTGGAAACCGCTGAACATCGCCAGATATCCGATCGGCGCGAGGATGAGGGTGATCCCGCCAAACGCCAGCCCAGAACGGCGTTTCAGCTGAGGTCGATCGAAAGGATGCTGATGAAAAAGCTCGCGAAGATGGTCTGGGTGCCGAGCGAAAGCAAGACGACCGCAGGGATCACCTCGCGCATCGTGGTCGCAGGATTCAGGTTTCCGAATCCCACGGACTGCCAGCTCGTGACCGCGAGCACCAGGGCGACAAGGCCGCCCAATGCCATGAGCGCACCGGCTAGCAACCCGACCTCGAGCGTGACGTATCGAAGCAACGCCTGCAGCGCCGGATGGGGTGGATGAAAACCCTCGCGGATCGCAAACATCTTGGTGAAGACGGCGAAAAGCACGAGCTGGTAACCAAGCAGGGCGAGAAAACCCGCGACCAACATCGTATGGATGTCGAGTCGCACGCCACCGATGCGAAGCGGACCGGCCACCAGCAGGGCCGACAGGCCCAGGCCGATGACCAGCAGCGCCAGGCCCGGATAGAGGAACAACCATCGCGGGCTGAACAGCAGCATGAAGCGCAAATGGCGCCAGCCATCGCGCCAGGTGCGCAGGTGGGGTGGCCTTGACCGGCCGTCCGGGCGAAGCACCACCGGCACCTCGGTGATGCGCATGCCTTTCAGGGAAGCCTTGATGACCATCTCGCTCGCGAACTCCATGCCGGTCGCGCGGAGGCGCATCCGCTCGTAAGCGTCCTTCGTGAACGCACGCAATCCGCAGTGGGTGTCGCCGACTGGCGCGTGAAAGAAGATCTTGTTGATGCTCGAAAGAACCGGGTTGCCGAGCCAGCGGTGCGACCACGGCATCGCGCCTGGCTCGATGCCGCCCAGAAAGCGATTGCCCACCACGAGGTCGTAGCCGTCGCGCAGCTTCGCGATCAGCGGGGCGATGGCCGCGAAGTCATAGCTGGCGTCGGCGTCGCCCATCACGACGAATCGTCCCTGCGCCGCATCGATGCCGCCGATGAGGGCGCTGCCGTAGCCCTTGCGCTGAACCTCCACCACGTTCGCGCCGAGCTCACGCGCTACCAGCTGCGAGCCGTCGGTGCTCCCGTTGTCGGCGACGATGATCTCCGCGGTGAACCCGCCTTTGGCGATCGCGTCGCGAGCCTCCGCGATGCACGCGGCCAGCGTCTCGACCTCGTTGAGGCAGGGCATCACGAACGAGACCTCGACCGCGACCGGTCGCGAGCCTGTGGTCGGCTCGGTGGCACGCTGCGCGATCTTCATGGCGCTAGAGCCTAACGCGCCGTACCGGGCTCGGCTTGCAGAAAAGAAATGACCCCGACGGATCGCCTCTCAAGAGCTGGTACCTGCCTTGCGGCATGTTCCTGCCCTCTCGAACGTTTCCCTCGGGGCCGTTGCCAACAGTAAGTGCGACCCAACTCGAACGCAAGCCCGAAAGTCAGTTCGCCGCCAACCCACCATGAGTAGCCATGCCCACGCGTGGCCGGCAGGCCGGATTTACTCCGGCCGTCCCCGACGTTCTTGTTTGGCTGCAAGCGTGGCAAGGAGAGATATTCCGATGGTCCCAACCGCGGGAAAGAGCGCAGGCGCGTCGGCGGAGCCGACCCGTCGATGAGGGAAAACCGGCAGGTTTTTCCTCATAACTTAGGAGTACTTGATCATGCCGCCGCCGTCGACGACCACGTCCTGGCCGGTGATGAGGTCGTTTTCGACGAAGGCCATAACTGCTTGAGCCACATGGTCAGGCGCAGCGACCGCCTTCAGCGGAGCGCTTTCGGCAGTCGATGATTCCAGGGCCGCGGTGGCGTCATCGCCGAAGCGCTGCCTGAACCAACGGCTCGAAACCAACCCTGGCGACACCGAGTTGACGCGAACTTCGGGAGCGAGGGCAAGCGCCAGCGCGCGGGTCAGCTGCAGCACTCCCGCCTTCGAGACGGCGTAAGCGATCGAGGATCCCACCGCGCGATGGCCGGCCACCGAGGCCACGTTGACGATGGTGCCCTTGGCCTTGCGCAGCTCGGGTGCCGCCGCGCGGCAGCAGAAGAACGTGCCCTTCAGGTTGACGCCGAGGATCTCGTTCCAGACCTCGTCGGTGAGCGCGTCCAGGTCGGAGTGCGGGATGAAGTGGGTGGTGCCGGCGTTGTTGACGAGGACGTCCAGGCGTCCGAAGCGCCTGGCGGTCTCTTCGATCATGGCCACGACCTGGGACTCGTCCGAGACGTCGGCGCGATGGGCGATCCCTTTGGCGCCGAGATCTTCGACCTCGCGTACGGTCGCGTCGGCGTCGTGCGCGGACCGCGAGTAGTTCACGACCACCGCCGCCGCGCCGCCCTTGACAAGCCGCAGGCACACGGCTCGGCCGATGCCGGTGCCACCGCCGGTGACGATCGCAACCCTTCCGCGGAGCTCCATGCGAGACTAAGTGTCCCGCAAATGCCACTCAGCCTCGAGGATGCCAACGCAGTCGTTAGCGAAGCTCATGCCAAAGCCGCGAAGATCGGGGTCAGCGTAACCGTGGCGGTGGTCGACGAAGGTGGCCACCTCATCGCACTGGGCCGGATGGACGGCGCGCCGCCTCTGTCCCCGCAGATCGCCGAAGCGAAGGCAGTCGGGGCCGCGATGCTTTTGCGCGACGGTGGATCGCTGCTGCAGATGTCAAATGATCGGCCAGGATTCTTCAGTGCGGTGGACCGGCTCGTCCGTATGCCCCTCATCCCTGGGCCAGGCTCGATGCCGATCAAGCGAGATGGCATGACGATCGGCGCGGTCGGCGTCAGCGGCGCCAAGCCCGAACAGGACCTCGAGTGCGCCTTGTCCGGGCTCGCATCAATCCAGCTTCATAGTGCGTAGCGGCTCATAGACGGCGCCGGACTTGCTCAGGCGGCTTGCGTAGAGCACGAGCTCGTCAGCACGCCATGCTGCCAGCGGCGGGGGCGACGGCAGTGAGGGCAGCTCGGCACCGTCGCGTGCCCGGGCGCGGGCCAGGGTCAGGTGGGCCTGGAACGCGCGCCTCTCGCCCTCCAGCCCCGCGGCCGCGCACTCGGCCTCAACCCCGGCGCCGAGCGCCGTCACAAGGTCAGCGCCGGAGCGTAGGCCTTGCCACACAACACGTACGAGCCGCCCTCGCTTGAACGCCCCAAGCTCTCCCAGCTCGAGGTCGAACCCGTGCAGACCGCGCCCGTCCAATCGATCCGCGATGCCCTCGACAACACCTCGATCGACACTGCCGACGAAACGGACCGTCAGGTGCAGGTTGGCGGCGGGCGTCCACCGGAATCGCGGCGCCGCCTCCGCGCACGCCGCGAGGAAAGCGCCGAGGGCCGTCCGCTGCGCCTCGGGCAACGGCAGTCCGAAGAACGCCCGAACGCGCGACTGGGGCGCTACTTCCGCGCCGGCGCCTTCTTCCAATGGGCCGGCACCCACGAGCTGGGGGCGGTCGGCCGCCAGCCGAAATGCGTGCTCACGGAGTCGATGCCGTCGGCGACGTTGGCGAGCTGAATCATGTTGATCTCGTCGGGCGTGACGACCGGATCCTTGAAAAGCGTCTCCATGACCGCAGCGCCCGGAACGAGAAGCGCAGCGGGCAGCTTCAGCTTGGGCTTGCGGATCCCACGACCCTGGATGAACCAATCGAAGAGCGTCTCGTAGGTCAAGACCTCGGGTCCGCCGAGCTCGACGATCTTTCCGAGCAGATCGGGCTTGTCGATTGCTTCGACCACGCAGCGCGACGCGTCCTCGCGCAGGATCGGCTGCAGCTTGGTCTGGCCGTCTCCCGGGATGATGAGAAACGGACCAAACTTGGCGGCGCGTTCGAAGTCGTTGAGGATCCCTCCTTCCTCGGCGAGCACAAACGAAAAACGAAGGATCGTGCCCGCCACGCCGGTCTTGGCCAGCTCCTGCTCGCCCATCCAGCGCGACGTGAAGTACTTGTAGTGCGGATCGAGGCGCGAGCCGATGGCACTCACGAGCACCACCGACTTCGCCCCGGCGGCCTTGGCAGCCTCGGCCATGATCCGCGGCCCGTCGACGTTGACCTCGAGGAACGACTGCGGCCGGTTCCGGCGTACCGCGACCAGGCTGATGATGTGCTCAGTGCCCTGTGCCGCCTGTCCCACCGCAGCGGGGTTGAGTGCGTCGCCGACCAGCACCTGGGCTCCGCGGGCTTTGAAGGCCGCCGCCTTCATCGGATCGCGGACGAGAACCCTGAGCTGGTGGCCGCCATCGATGAGCTTGTGTGCGACTCCCCGGCCGAAAAAGCCGGTCGAGCCGAGAAGGAGCACCCTGGCCACGGGTCAGAATCGTAACCGTGAGTGGCCAGGAGGCGGGCGGAATTGCCATGGGAGCGTTCGCGGTGCTGATCGGAGCGGGAGGCATCGCGGCCGCGATTCGCACGCGGAGGCGCCGGGCTGAGATCGCCGCCACGTATGGCGCCACAGGCGGAATCGTCTACACGGTGGTGCAGGCGGGCTGCTCGGGTTTGCTCTTGATCGGGGGCCTGGGCTTGATCCTGCTGGCGGTGTTGATCCGCCGTTAGTCAGATGACGTTGCGCTCTTTTACCAGTGAGCCCTTCGCGAATCGCTCGTACGCGAAGGAAGTGATGTCGACTTCGGAGGTCTGATCCAGCAGCAGCTGGCTTAGGAGCAGTGCCGCTGCCGGGCCCTGCATGAATCCGTGGCCGCTGAACCCCGCCGCGCACCAGAACCCCTCCAACTCGCGGATCGGTCCGAGGATCGCCTGATGGTCGGGCGTCGTCTCGTAGAGGCCGGCCCATGCCGTCTTCACGCCGGCGCTCGCAAGCGCCGGCGCTCGTCGCGCCGCTTGCGCGAACATCTTCTCGAGGAAGTCCCAGTTGACGTCGGTTACGAAGCCCGGCGGCTCTTCGCGGTCGCTCATGCCGATGAGGACGCCATCCCCCTCCGGGTGGAAATAGAGCGAGGTCTGGAAGTCGACGGTCATGGGATTCGTGCGCGGCACGGCCGGAAACGTTCCCGTGACCGCGATGTGCCGGCGATACGGCAGGATCGGAATCTCGAGGCCGGCCATGCGGCCGATCGACGGCGCCCACGCCCCCGCGCAGTCGAATACCAGCCGTGTAGCCACATCGCCCGCCGTCGTGCGCACGCCCTGCACCCGTCCTGAGGCGACATCGATTCCGGTGACGGCCACACCTTCTTTCAAACGCGCGCCAAGACGCCGGGCGGCCGCTGCGTAGCCCGACGTGACGTCGGCCGGGCTGGCGATTCCGTCACTAGGGCAGAACGTGCAGCCGAGAACATCCTCGACGTTCAGGATCGGCACCATACGCGCGGCCTCCGTCGGGTCAACCCACCGGGCCTCGGTCAGGCCGACGCGATGCCACATCTCCATGTTGTGGTGGAAGTCCTCGACCTGCTGCGGCTGGGTGAGCACGAACATGTAGCCGATCTGCCGGAAGTCCGCCGGGTGCCCGATCTCCTCGTCGAATCGCTCGAGGATTGCCACGGCCATCCGCTGCAGGCGGACGTTGCCCTCGCTCGAGAACTGTTGTCGCACGCCGCCGGCGCATTTGCCGGTCGACTGCGAGCCCAACGTCTCGCGCTCGAGCAGAAGCACGTCGACGTTCCGCTTGCTCAGCTGGTAGGCGAGGGCGCAGCCCATGATCCCGCCGCCGGCGATGACGACGTCAGCGCTTTCCATGCCAGAACAATCCCCAGAACTCGAAGATCACTTTCAGAGCGGCGAGGGTGGTGATGTCTCCATGGTCGAATGGCGGCGACACCTCGACGACGTCCAGTCCAACTAGCTTCGAGCCCGCCGTGGCGATGCGCAGGAAGTCGAGCGCCTGGCGCGTAGAGAGCCCTCCGGCCGAGGGAATCTCGGTGCCGGGCGCAAACGCGGGGTCGAGGGCGTCGATGTCGAATGAGATGTGCAGGCTCTTGCCGTCCAGCGCATCGGCGACCATGCGCGCCGAACCGCTGTCGCCGGCGAGCTCCGAGGCCGACACCAGGAGCATGCCGCGCGCGCGGATGAACTCGAGCTCCTCAGGGTCGTAGTCGCGCCCGCCGGCGATGACCACGCGGGCCGGGCCGATGCTAGAGACCTCGAGCGCCCGGCGCATCGCGCAGCCGCAAGTCCAGCGGCCTCCGCGCGAGAAGTCGCACAGATCGGGGTGCGCGTCGACCCACAACACGGCGAGGTCCGGATGGCGCCGCGCCTGCGCAGCCAGGGTCGCGATGGCGGTGCAGTGATCACCGCCCAGCACGGTGAGCAGCGCCGAGGGCGGGAGGCCGGCGAGCCGGTCGGCGACATCCGACCAGCCAGTTTCGATGTCGGCCCCCGCATCGAGGTCGCCGAGGTCGTGCACCTTGAGCCCGTCCAGCGGGCGCGCGTCTTCGGTTACCGGTGGCATGACCGCGGAGAGGTCGCGTATGCGCATCGGGGCCTGGGCGGCGCCTTTGCGATAGACGGCCGAGCCGTCGTATGCGATGCCCGCCACGATGACGTCGGCGGTGTCAATGGAATGGCCCGCTAGCCCACCCCAAGGCGTGAGTCCGGCGACGTTCATCTCTTTCATTTCTTGTTCATTTCTTGCGCATCTCCGGAACTTTCAGGATGAGGAGGCCGCCGACCAGCAACCAGATGAAGAACACGGTGAATATGACCGGGTACCCGCCCGGCAGGCCGAGCAGCTTCGGCCCGTTGTTGAACTCGAGCAGAAAACCCCCGACAAAACGTGCAATGACCCCGGAGCCAGCGCTCGCAATGTTGCTGAAGCCCATGAACAGGCCGGCCTCTCCCGGCGGAATGATGTCCTGGATGAACGCCCAGTCGACCGAGAAAAAGAGCCCATAACCGATCCCGATCAAAACGCCCACGAGGGTCGCTTGCGCCGCCAGCGTCGATACCTTCAGAGCGTGGGCGAGCGGGTCGACCAACGACGCGGGCAGAAGCTGGTAGTGGCTGAAGACGAGTATCAAAACGCCGGCCGCGCCAAGCAGGCCGCCGGTGAGGATCAAGGGCCGTCGCCCGAAACGGTCTGAAGCTCGCGCCGCCGGCAACGAGATCACGAGGGCGGACACGATCACCAGGCCCTGAAGTGTGTATGCCGCGGTGACAGCGTTATCGATTTGCCCGCCATAGAACACGTCACTGAAGTAGTAGAGAACGAAGCTTTGCAGCCCGACCAGGCCCATCAGGATCAAAAGCCGGGAGGCCATCAACCAGAGGAAGGCTGGATATGCAAGCGGGCGGGAAAACGTGCTCGTCACCGCTTGTCTAAGACTCTCGAACTGGCTCCTCGTGGGTTCGGTGCGATCGGGGATGAACAACACGGTCGGCAGCATCGTCACCACCAGCAAGACGCAGATGCAGAGAATTGCCGTGGTCCGGCCGAAGTGGGAGAGGATGTAGCCACCTCCCACGGTGCCCACGAGTATGCCGATGATGTTCGCCGCGCCGTAGTAGCCGGAGGCTGTGCCCCGCTGGGCTTCCGGCACGACGTCCGGCAGCAGGCCCTGGTACGGCCCCTGGGCGGTGTTCGACGCGGTCTGCAAGAGGAAGTAGAAGACAAGCACCAGCCAGTAGGTGCCCGACAGCGCGATTCCGATCAGGAAGATCACGTCGCCGACGGTGCCGGCGACGATGAAGGGGTGGCGGCGGCCGAACCGCGTGCGGGTGCGGTCCGAGTACGAGCCGACCAGCGGCTGCCACACCACGGCCATCAGCGAGCCGACCCCTTCCAGCACGCCGAGGGCCGATCCCTTGTGCTCGTTGCCCACCAGGTGGGCGACGAGGTCGGGCAGGATCAGGCCGCCCAGGCTCGACCACAGATAGCCGATCGCAATCCAGTAGACCGACAGAAGAACGAAGTCCAACTGCGTCAGCCGCGACCACGACCGGCGGACAGCCACCGCCATCAATCGGGGTCGTAAGGCGGGAGCGACTTCTTGACTGGACGGTCCTCGCGGTAGCCGAGGGCGTACTCGCCCTGCAAGATCGTGTGGACCTCGCGCGTGCCCTCGTAGATGATCGGGGCTCGCGCATTGCGCAGGAAGCGCTCGACGGGGTACTCGGCCGAGTATCCATAGGCGCCATGCACCTCGATGGCGTCGTGGGCGGCGTTGAACGCGGCATCGGTGGCGTACTGCTTGGCCACCGACACATCACGGGTGTGCCGGAGGCCCTTGTTCTTCATCCAGGCCACCTTGAAGTAGAGGAGGCGGCAGATCTCGTAGTCACGCGACATCCGGGCGATCATCTGCTGCACCAGCTGGTAGCGGCCGATCTCCTGGCCAAACGTCTTGCGCTCGCGAGCGTATTTCACCGACGCGTCGAGGCAGGCGCGGATCGTGCCGGTGGCGCCCGCGGCGACCGTGAAGCGCCCGTTGTCGAGGCAGCTCATGGCGATCTTGAACCCATCGCCCTCATCGCCGATGCGATCACGCTCGGACACCTCGACATCGGACATGAAGATCGAGCCGACGTCACCGGCGCGGATGCCGAGCCGGTCGGTGATCGGTTCGGTGCGGAGCGCTTTGCCGGCTGCGGCCCGATCGAGCATGAAGGCAGTGACGCCGCGGCTTCCGGCCTTCGGATCGGTCTTGGCGAACACGAGCATGAAGTCGGCGGTGTCCGCGTCCGAAACCCAGATCTTCTGTCCGTTCAGCACATAGGTGTCGCCTGTGCGACGCGCGGTCGACTGCATTGAAGCCACATCCGAGCCCGCGTTCGGCTCGGTGAGCCCGTAGCAGGCCAGCTTCTGGCCCGATGCCATCGGGACGAGCCAGCGCTGCTTCTGTTCTTCGTCGGCCCACGTGTAAAGACCCATGCCGACCAAGCCCACGTGCACCGAGAGCACGGTGCGGTAGGTGGTGTCGACGTACTCGAGCTCCTCGCACACCAGGCCGAGCGAGAGGTAGTCGAGACCATGGCCGCCATAGCGCTGCGGGAAGCACACTCCCGGGAGGCCGATGGAGGCGAGCTTGGCGAAGATCTTGGGGTCGTGACGGCCTTCCCGGTCGTTGGCCGCGATCGTGGGCGCGAACTCCTTGGCGCAGAAGTCGCGGACCGTCGCCACGAGCTGCTCCTGGTCAGGTGTCAGCGCCAGGTCGAGCACGCGAACCTACGGAGAGTGTTTCGGGCTGGGTGAGGGGCTCACTTTCGGAGATGGCGCCGGAGTCGGGATCGGCTTGAGGTCGCTGGGTCCGACGTGACCTATCACCGGAATGTGAGATCCGATGGAGAGCACGACCGGCACAGCTCTCGAGCTGTGCAGCTGCGGCTGCAGAAAGTCAACGTAGATCTGCTGCAGCTGGTGGATGCCGCCGACCGAGTCGATGCTCGCGCCCGTGGATTTGTTCGCGGCGGTCTTCAACGCCGCGAGATCCTGCTTGGACACCATCGCCGCGGTGATCGGGTTGGACAGGATCCAGGTCTCGAGCTGGTTGACCTGGGCCAACGTCAAGTTCGCGGTTTTCAGAGTGGGCTCGAACGCGTTGTCGAGGGTGACCAGGGCCGCGACGGCGAGGTAGATGACGACCAGCGTCACGGCGACGTGAACGAAGATCCCGAGCAGGCCGTCGACGCCCCGGATCGCTTCGAGGCGGTGGAAAGCGCCTCCAATCGCACCTCCGATCGCGCCGATGATCACAGCCAGGATCAGCGCCACGAACACGCTCAGAACCGCGTTGAGGTGAAGGAGCTTTTGCATCTCGTTCGTGTACGTGTCGTGGAACCGGAAGATCACGAGCAGCGTGCCGAAGAAGAAGATCTCGGCCATCAGCGGCTGAATCACGCCGCGCTGATATCCAAGCACCAGCGCCAGGAGCAGCACGAGGACGATCGCGATGTCGATGATCATGCGATCCTCGGTTTCGACGGCGCCGTCGCGCGCCGAGCTTCGACGACGAGGTAGCCCGCGAACATCGCCACGATGCCCAACGCTTCGCTGACCGGCTGAGCGACATAGACGCCTTTCGTCTGCGCGTAGCTGTGACCGCCGGCGACGATGAAGGCCCCCGCGGCCAGGATGGCAAGACCGAGGACCCGGTTCCGCGGCGCGCCGCCCCGGGCGGACTTCCAGGCCGACCAGGCCGCCCCGCCGACGAGCAGCAGCGATCCGCCGAGGTTGGTGATCAATGGCAGCACAGCTGGAACGTCGATCGCCCCGCGGGCCGGGACCTGGGTCTTCAGCAGCGTTGGGCTGGTGTGCGATGCGAGCACGGCCACGACAGATACCAACGAGATGATGGCCATTACGATTACGGCGACCCGGCCCGCGCGGGGAGGTGCCATCAAGAGGAACGAGCCGATTCCGAGCCATCCGACGTTCAGCAGGCCGCCGAACAGGTAGTAACCCTTGTAGGTCGCATCGGACCAGCCTGCCAGTTGGCCGGCGGATTCGAACGCGGCGGCCACGCCGAACATGGCCAGGGCGAGGGCCCAAACAGCCTGGTAGGGCCTGCGGCGTGCGAGGTACTGCCGGCCGACGACAAACGCGAAGGCTGCGCCGACCACGGCTGAGATCAGTGGGATCACGAACCCCGCGGAAAATGATAGAGCCGGGTCCCGCGCGGGCGGTCCTGCCTAGCTTCGGTTAGACTCGGGTCACTCTTGGCCCGAACGATAGCCGTCGCCATGCAAAAGGGTGGTGTGGGCAAAACCACCACCGCCGTCAACCTAGGCGCAGCACTCGCGGAGATCGGCCAGCGCGTCCTGCTCATCGATCTCGACGCGCAGGGCCACCTGACCCTGTACATGAAGCCTCCAGCCGAGCTGGAGAAGACCATCTACCACCTCTTGGTCGACCCGGATACCACCGTGACCGACGTCGTGCAGGAAGCTCCGCAGATGGGCGTCCACTACATCCCGGCGGACGTAGAGCTGGCCGGCGCCGACAACCAGCTCATCAACGAGATCGGGCGCGAGAGCATCCTTCGCGACAAGCTCGAGGCTGCGCAGAAGCGCTACGACTTCATCATCATCGACTGCCCGCCATCGCTCGACCTGATCGTCATCAATGCATTGGTGGCGGCCGACGAGGTGCTGGTGCCGCTGCAGGCGGAGTTCCTCGCGCTGAAAGGAATGCAAGAGCTGTTGATCACCATGGAGCGCGTGAAGCGCAGGCTCAACCCACGACTCGAGCTCATCGGCATCCTCCCCACGCTCTACAAGTCGCGGGCGCTGCATTCACAAGAGGTGCTCGCCGCCGTCAAGGAGAAGTACGGCGACAAGGTTTACGACTTCGGCGTCACCGACTCGATCCGATTCGCGGAGACGCCCCTGGCGGGGATGTCGATCCTTCAATACGCGAAGGACTCGGACGGCGCAAGGTCGTATCGTGCATTGGCAACACGGGTATTGGAGAATCACAGACAGCCATGACCACTTTTAAGCGCGTTTCGCTCGCGGGATCGGAAGAGCTGTTCCGGCCGACTCGGCCGCAGGTCGTCACCGACACCGATGAGGTGATACGCGGCGCGGTCGATCGGCACGAAAAGGTCAAGGAGGTCGTCCTTCGGACGCTGAACTTCACGCCTGAGGAGATCGAGCTGTTGCTCGAGGCGATTCAGACGGCGAAGTATCCCGATCGTGTTCGGCCGAAGCAGCCGCTGGACAAATTCGATGCTTTGGACGCGCTGCGAATTAAGGTTCAGGGCGAGGTGCCAGACTAGCCTCTCCTGGAGCGCTTGCGGAAATAGCCGTAGGTCCAGTAGAGGCAAACTAGGACCAGCGCTGCGCCAAACACGATAACGGCCTCTCGCTGCATGCGGTAATACTGATCTGATGGCGAAGCTGGGTATCGTCAAGGTCAGGCTCGACCGCGAGGTCAACGGCTACATCCTCACGTGCGCGAGCACGAAAGAGGCGGTCGTCGTCGACCCGGGGCTCCCGGTCGACAAGCTCGCCGACCAGACGAAGGGCATGTCCGTGAAGTACATCGTCGCCACTCACTGCCACCCGGGCCATGTCGGCGGCAAGGACGAGCTGAAGGACCTGACCGGCGGCCAGACCGCAATTCACTCGGCCGATGCCAAGCAGTTCCTTCGCTCGGCCGACCGCTATCTCCTCGATGGCGACGAATTGGAGTTCGGCGAGTTCAAGCTGTCCGTCATGCACACACCCGGCCACACCCCGGGCAGCGTGTGCCTCGTCGTCGCGAACCATGCGTTCGTCGGCGACACCATCCTCGCGGGTGGAATTGGAAAGCAGACGCCCGAGACCGATTTGCGCCGGCAGATGATGAGCATCGGCACCAAGCTGCTGCGCCTGCCGCTCTCGACTGCGCTGTACCCAGGCCATGGGCCCGCCACGAGCCTTCAGAACGAGCTCGCGCAGAACCCGATCTTCAGAGGAGCCCCGACCCGAGCCTAAGCGCACTCTGCGATTACGCACGTCTTGCGCAAAACGCGCGAAATCCCGCTCTCACAAACGCGCGTTTTGATCCAAACGCGCGGAATTGGTGGCCCGACCTACCCGTTCTCTCCGAACGCGAGGGTGATACGGGTCACGTCCGACTCCAACTCGACCGCGAGAATCCCCGCGTCCTTTTGGTTGCTCTTGCGGCTGAAGATGGCTGAGAAGTTGCCGCCGCTCGAGCCGTTGTAGGTGATGGTCCAATCGCCTTCGTTGAGCTTTTTCACATAGAAGCCCTGCACCGCGTCCACGCCGTCCAGGGTCTCCCACTGCACGCCCCAGGTGGTCTGCCCGTTGTTCGTGACCTGACTGGCCTGGGTGAGGCGGGCGCCCGGATAGATAGGAAAGTCCGACGGAAATCCTTTCGGCATCGCGACGGCGGGATCGAGCTTGCCGGTTCCCCTGGCCGAGCTGGAGGTCCCTGGGGACCCATTCGAAGTCGCCGACTCGCCGCATGCAGAGCACACGACTGCAACGCCGACGAGCAGCACGAGGGCGACGCGCATCAAGGCGCTCACGACTGGCGTCGGGCCGGCCGAAGCAGACGGCCGCCGGTACGTCCTCGACGCCCGCCTTCGCCCGCGACCAGCGAGCCACGCAGGTAGACCTCGCGCACGGTGAAGCCGAACTCCATGCCGTCGAGCGCGCTGTGCCGCTGCCGTGACCGCATGATCTCCGGACGCACTCGAGTTGGCTGGTTTGGATCCACAATCACGAGGTCCGCGTCGTATCCAGGCGCGATCATGCCCTTGCTTCCTTGCAGCCCGGCCAGCGCTGCCGGGGCCTCGGAAACCCAGCGTGGCGCCAGCCAGACATCGCCCATGCGTTTGGCAAGCTCGAGACAGCTGACGTAAAGCGTCTGCACACCCGGGCTCCCGGCCGGTGCGTCACCGAACGCAGCCGCCTTTTCCGCATCGGTGTGCGGTGCGTGGTCGGTGGCGACGGTCGTGATCGTTCCCTTCCTGAGCCCGTCGACGAGGGCGTCACGGTCATGCTCGGCGCGGACCGGCGGAAAGATCTTCATCGCCGTCCCGACCCTTTCGAAATCCTCGTCGCACAGCCACAGGTAGTGAGGGCACGTCTCGAGGGTCAGCGGCGCGCCGGCCCTTATCGCCTCCTGCGCCGCGGCCAGGCCGGGCGCGCTCGACAGATGAGCGATGTGCAAGCGCACCCCTGAGGCGCCGGCGATCTCGGCCGCCGCGGCGATCGCGACGGCCTCAGCCTCCGCGGGCCTCGCGGCCAGCAGGTCCGCATACGTCTCGAGCGGGCGCGTGAACGCAACGAGAATCGCCGGGTCTTCAGCGTGGATCACGAGCGGCAAGCCGAGGCGTGCGATGTCGGGGGCGAGTCGGGCCAGCGTCCCGTAGTCAGGTGGCGCCTCGAGGTCGGGATCATCGAGGTTCAGCGAGTAATGCACCTGCTTCCGCGCGAGGCTGTAGGCGTAGCCGAGATAGGCCTTGAAGCCGACCGCACCGGCAGCCGCCAGGCCTTCGAGCTCGTCGGGCGTCGTGGTCGAACGCACCAGGCCCCACAACCCGAAATCGACGCGGGCCTTGCCGCGGGCGAGCGCCGCCTTGGACTCCAGCACCCCGGCTGCATCGACGGCCGGCACCGTGTTCGGCATGTCGATCACAGTCGTCACACCGCCTGCTGCCGCTGCAGCAGTCAGCGTTCCGAAATCCTCCTTCTGCGGAAAGCCCGGGTCGCGGCTGTGCACGTGGACGTCGATCGCGCCCGGCAGGACGTACATCCCGGTCGCATCGACGGTCTGCGCTCCGGCCGGAGCCGGGTCGTTGCCGACGCTGGTGATCACACCCCCGGCGACGTGCACGTCCACCTGACGAGGGCCGTCGGGCGTATGCACGGTGCCGCCCGCGATGACGAGGGCGTTGGAGCGCGGCTCAGTCAAGCTCGAGGTCGGTGATGCGAAAGAGAGGCGAGTAACGAATGCCGGCCTTGTGGATGTTCTCCTCGCCACCCTCGCCACGATCGAGGACGACGACGAGATGGATCACGTCGGCGCCTGCGTCGCGCAGGACCTGTGCCGAACGCAGCGAGTCGCCACCGGTGGTCACGACATCTTCGATCACGGTCACGCGTTCGCCCCGCTCGAATCGTCCCTCGATCTGCTTCGAGGTCCCGTAGCCCTTCGGCTCCTTGCGCACGAGGACCAGCGGCAGACCTGTTTCCATGGACACGGCGCCGCCGAGGAGCACGGCTCCAAGCTCCGGTGCGGCGAGGCGCTGCGTCGTGAGTGGCACGAGACCGGCCAGATGCTTGCCCAGCCGCCGCAGCAATGCGGGATCGGTCTCGAAGAGGAATTTGTCGAAGTAGCGGTTGGACCGTTTGCCGGACCGAAGCACGAAATCGCCTTTGAGATAAGAGGCCGCGACCAGGTCGCGCCCAAGTGTCTCCAGCTCCCCGATCACGAACTCAATCTAATGGATAGAAACACGCCGCCATGTGCTCGGCCCCGAACGATTCGAGCGCGCCTTGCAGGATGACACGCTCCCGCCCGCGCTCGATGACGGGGTCAGGGATCGGAATTGCCGAGAGCAGGGAGCCGGTGTAGGGATGTCGGGGCCGCCGGTAGAGCTGCCCGCCGGGAGCGACCTCGACGATCTTGCCGAGGTACATGACCGCCACGCGGTTCGAGATGTGCTTCACGACCGAAAGGTCATGCGCGATGAACAGGTACGTCAGGTCGAACTTCGACTGCAGCCGCTCGAGCAGGTTGATGATCTGGGCCTGGATCGAGACGTCGAGCGCCGAGATCGGTTCGTCGCAGACGATGAAGGTCGGGCCGACCGCGAGCGCCCGCGCGATCCCGATGCGCTGCCGCTGACCGCCCGAAAACTCGTGCGGATAGCGGTCGGCGAATCGCGGATTCATCCCCACCACCTGCAGCAGCTCGTAGATCCGGTTCTGCCGCTCTTTGCCCTTGGCGAGCCTGTGAATATCCAGCGGCTCGCCGATGATGTCGCCGACCGTCTGCCGCGGATCGAGCGACGCGTAAGGGTCCTGGAAGATCATCGCCATGTCGCGACGGTGCATGCGCATCGCCGTACCGTGCTGATGGGTGATGTCCTCACCCTTGAAATGAATCGTTCCCGCCGTCGGGTCGAGCAGGCGGATGATCGTGCGCCCCAGCGTCGACTTGCCGCAGCCCGACTCCCCAACCAGGCCCAGCGTTTCGCCCTTCTTGATCTCGAGGTCGACGCCGTCGACCGCGCGCACATGAGCCACCGTCCGCTGGAGGACGCCCGACGAGATCGGGAACCACGTTTTCAACCCCTCCACGGACACGAGTGGATCGGATGTGGTCCAGGCCCTCTTCAGCTGGACATGGGCGGTCTCAGGCACCTTGGTGTCCTGTTCGGGAACAAGCTCGCCAAGACGCGGCCTTGGCGGCCGGAGCCAAGGAGCCGACGAGCACGTGAGGGAGCGCATCGCGTAGATGCGTGACCGAGCGAGCGCAGGAGGCGACGCTGGCTTCAGCGCCGAAGGCGCCCGGCCGACTAGGCCGATGGATTGGTGAGCGGCTTCCCGGACGGGACACCTAGAGTTCGACCCCCGATTGGGTGACCCAGCATGCCGCCAGCTGCGTCTCGCCCACCCGGTTCAGCGCCGGGACGTCACGCGAGCACCGCTCGATCGTGAACTTGCACCGCGGATGGAACGCGCAACCGGTCGGCAGGTCGATGAGGTCGGGCGGCAGCCCTTCGATCGAAGACGTCCACGGTCGGTCCCGCCTCGACCACCCTCCCGGCGTACATCACCATCACGCGCTCGCACATGCCCGCGACCACGCCCAGGTTGTGGGTGATGAGGATGGTCGCGGTGCCGAAATCGCGGTTGACGTGGCGCAGAAGGTCGAGGATCTGCGCCTGGATCGTGACGTCGAGGGCCGTGGTCGGCTCGTCGGCGATCAAGACCTTCGGGGTGGTGGTCAGACCCATGGCGATCATGGCGCGCTGGCGCATCCCGCCCGAGAACTGGTGCGGGTAGTCACGCGCCCTGGTCTCGGGCGATGGAATTCCGACCTTGCCCAGCATGGAGACCGCGACTCCCATGGCCTTGGCCTTGTCCAGGCCGTGATGCAGGCGCACAGGCTCGGCCACCTGCCACCCGGTCCGGAAGACCGGGTTGAGGGACGTCATGGGGTCCTGAAAGATCATTGCGATGTCCTGGCCGCGTATCTCGCGCATCTCGCCTTCGGAAACCTTGGTGAGGTCGCGGCCTTTGAACATGACCTTGCCGCTCACGACTTTCCCGGGACGCTGGAGGCGCATGACGCTCAGCGCCGTCACCGACTTACCGCTGCCCGACTCGCCCACGATGCCCAGCGTCTCTCCGGGGCTGATCTCGAAGGACACGCCGTCGACCGCTTTCACCATGCCGGCCTTGGTCTTGAAGACGGTGTGGAGGTCCTGGACCTCGAGCAGCGTCTCGGGCACTACTTGAGCCTGGGATCGAAGGCGTCGCGGACCGCGTTGCCGAATACGTTTGATGCAAGCACCGTGATGAAGATCGTCACCCCCGGGAAATACACCAGCCAGACGGAGTGGAAGAAGTAGCTCTGGGCGTTGGTCAACATGTTGCCCCAGCTCGCCGTCGGTGGCTGGATGCCAAGACCGAGGAAGTCGAGCGCCGCCTCGATGAGGATGATCTGGCCGACCCCGAGGCTGGCGGCGACGATCAAAACCGGCAGCACGTTGGGCAAGAGGTGGATGGCGATCAATCGCAGGTCGCGGGCGCCGATGGAGCGCGTGGCCATGATGAAATCCCGCTGCTTGACCGAGAGCACCTCTCCGCGAACGAGTCGCGCCACACCGCCCCAGCCGACTGAGGCGATGATCATCGCCAGGGTGATCGGGTTCGGGCGGAACAAGATCGACATGAGGATGAAGAGAAAGATCGCCGGGATCGACAGCACGGTGTCCACGATTCGCATGAGGATGTCGTCGACCCAGCGGCCGTAAAAGCCGGCGACGAGGCCGACGGTCGTGCCGAGGGTCAGTGAAAGCCCGACCGTCAAGAACGCGACGCCGAGTGATACGCGGCCGCCGTAGATCAGCCGCGTGAGCGTGTCGCGTCCGAGATCATCTGTGCCCAGGAGATGTGGATGGCCTGGCGGCTGGAAAGTCGACAGCAGGTCGAGTCGGTAGGGCTCGTAGTGCGTGAGGAACTGTGTGAACAGCGGCGCCGCGAGTGCGATGGCGCCCAGGATGACGATCAGGATCCCGGCGCCCATGCCGATGCGGTTGGCGCGCAGCCGCTCCCACGATTCGTTCCAGTACGACTGTGCCGGACGGGTGGCGGCACCTTCGAACGTGCTGATCGGGGCTTCGATCTCGGTCGCGGGTGTCTGACCCAGCATGCTCATTCGGGGTCCCCGAAAAATGGAAGATTTTGTGGGGCTTTCACGCGTAGCGGATCCGCGGATCGAGGACTGCATACAGCACGTCCGCGAGCAGGTTGCCGGCGATGACCAGGAGTGTGGCGAAGAAGGTGACGCCCATCACCGTCGAGTAGTCGTACTGGAGGGCGCGCTCGAACAGCAGGCGCCCGATGCCCGGCCAGCCGAAGACGACCTCGACGACCAGCCCGCCGCTCACCAGGCCCGGCAGCTCGAGGCCGACCAGCGTGATCAGAGGGATCAATGCGTTGCGCAGCCCGTGCAGGTATACGACTCGCCGTTCGCCCATGCCTTTGGCGCGCGCGGTGCGGATGTAGTCCTGCGAGAGAACCTCGAGCATGCTCGAGCGAGTGAAGCGCGACCACAGGGACAGATAGAAGAAGGAGAGCACCGTGGCCGGCATGATCAGGTGCTCGAGCCGGTCGAGGATGTCGCCGCCGCCCAGCGCGCTCGTGGCGCCGCTGGATGGAAGCCACGGCCAGCCGTGCTGCTCGAACGTGACCGAGAAGAACAGGATCAGCAGCAGGCCGAGCCAGAACTGCGGCACCGCGAAGCCCGCCACCGAGACCACGGTCAACCCGTGGTCGACCTTGCTGCCGCGCCTGAGTGCGCCGATCACGCCAAGCGGAATTGAGAGCACAACGCCGATCAGGATCGCTGTGGCCGTGAGCTCCAACGTGTTGGGCAGACGGTCGAGGATGTGGCTCATCACCGGGCTGCCATCGATCATCGAGCGGCCGAAATCGCCATGGACCACGTTCCAGAGCCAGGTGATGTACCAAACGTAGAAAGGCCGGTCGAGGCCCAGGTTCGCCCTCAGGCGTTCGATATCGTCGGGCCGAAGATTGGGGTTGAGATCGATGCCCGGCACGTAGGTGCCGCGCGTGCGGTCCATGAGCACGAGGGTGATGGCCGTCACGCCCAAGACGACGACGATCGAGGCGAAGAACCGCCGGAGCAGGTACTTGGCCAGCATCCGCTACAAGCCTATTCCGGCGGCTCCCCTATTCCTCTTTACTTGCCGTCCGTCACCCAAACCTTGGCGTTCCAGGGCCGCTGGGCAAATTGGTTGAACGGGCCGAAGTCGGTCCCCTGTACGCGCGTGTTGACGCCATAGATTCCGCTGTTGAACAGGATGACCGGCGACGGCTGCAGGTCCGACATGAGGTCCTGGAACTGGAAGTACAGCGACTTGCGCTTGGCCTTGTCGACTGTGCCGAGCGCCTGGTCCAGGAGCTGGTCCGCGGTGTCGTTTTTGAAGTCGGCGCCGTTGAAGCCGCCGGGCGCCGTGTTCCTCGAGTGATAGAGCGGGGACACGTCGGGGTCCGCGCCCCAGTTGAAGCCGACCAGGAACAGGTCGAACGTGCGGATGCTGACGATCTGGCTCACCAGCTGCGGGAACTGGATGAGGCTCGGGGTGGCGTCGACGCCGACGTCCTTCCACGACTGCTGCATGACGGTGAGCATTGCTTCGCGCTGTTTGTTGCCGGCATTGGTGATCATCGTGAACTTGAGCTTCTGCCCGCCCTTGGCACGGATGCCGTCGGATCCTTTGGCCCATCCGGCGCCGTCGAGCAACGATTCGGCCTTCGCCTTGTCAAAGCCGATCAGGACCTGAGGCTTGTCTTTGTAGGCCCACGAGGTCGGCGGCTCCACCGCGTTGGCCACTGAACCATGGCCGAAGAACACCGCGGTCACGATCTGCTGGCGGTTGAGCGCGTAAAGCAATGCTTGACGCACTGCCTTGTCCCCGAACAGCTGGCCGCCCAGCTTGGTGGAGTCAAGGTTGTATGCATAGAAGGTGAAGGTCGGGACTGGAAACTCTGACATGGCCACGTTGGTCGCCGTCTTCACGTCGTCGAACTGCGATGGGTCGACCGGGCCGATGTCGATCTCTCCCGTCTTCAGCTGGTTCGTCACCGCGACTGAGTCGGGCAGGACCTTGTAGACGTAAGAGTCGAGGTAAGCGGGACCGTTCCAATAGTTGTCGTTGCGCGCGAGCGTGACCTGCTGTCCCTTCTCCCACTTGACGAACTTGAACGCGCCGTTGGTCACTGAAGGAGCGGTGTTGAAATCGGCGGTGTTGATCGCCTTCGGGTCCAGGCTGCCAAGCACGTGCTTGGGCAGAATGCCGTAGAGGGCATGGTTGGCCAGGAAGGGCGCGAACACCGTGGTCGTCGTGATGACCACTGTCTTTGGATCGGGGGCGGTGACGCTGGCGATGTATTTCTGAAGGTCACCACGCCGCGGCGACGCCACGTCTTTGTACTTGGGGTCGTAGGCGAGCTGGTAGGTGAAGACGACGTCGTCGGCCGTGAGCGGCTGTCCGTCCGAGAACTTCAGGTTGTCGCGAAGCGTGAACTTGTAGGTGAGCCCGTCCGACGAGGTGGTGAAGGATTTTGCCAGGGCGGGGACCAGATCTCCGTTCTTCGAGTAGTTCAGCAGCCCATCGAACATGAGCCCGATGACCTGGTTGCTGGCTGTGTCGCTGCTCAGCATGGAGTTGAGCGTGCGGATGTCGGTGAAGTTGCCTTCGATCACATGGCCGCCCTTCTTGGGCGTCAGGCTGGTCGAGGTGTTGCCCCCGCCACAAGCCTCTAGGAACGATAGGCCGCCGGCCGCGAAGGCCATATAGGCGGTCGCACCACCGGCTCGCTTCAGGAAGTCTCTTCGGGACCAGTGCTCCAGGAATCGCTCGAACTGCTCGAAACCCTTATCTTCTGCGTCCACGTCTCCACTCATCTGACCCACCTCCAGCTGAATGCCGGCCACCCCCAAGGGTGCGTCAAGCTCACAGGCCATCATATGTGCAGTCCACACCAATGGTCAAAAACCGCCTTTGATGGCCTCCACAGTCGCGGTCGGCGTCGCCAGAGTCGTCCTGCACCTCCCTGAAAGCGGGTCCCTGAAGTCCAAACGCCAGGTGATCAGCGGCCTCCTGCGCCGCGTCCGGGCCGAGTTTCAGGTTGCCGCGGCCGAAGTTGGCGAGCGTGACCGCTGGCAGCTGGCCGAGCTGGCCATCGCCTGCGTCAGCGCAGACGGCCGCCATGCCGACGAGGTGCTGGCCGCCGCCCTCGCATACATCGAGACCCACTCCGCCGGCGCCCGGATCACGGACGTGTCGACCGAGCTGGTGCGCCTGTGAAAACCATCGAGTCGCTCGCACCGGAGTTTGAGGCCACCCTTCCCTTCAAGCTCGACGCCTTCCAGCGCGAGGCGATCGACAAGCTGGACAGCGGCACCGGCGGCGTCCTGGTCAGCGCCCCCACCTCCAGCGGCAAGACGGTGGTGGCCGAATACGCGATCTTTCGCGCTCTGCGTGACGGCACGAAGGTCATCTACACGACGCCGCTGAAAGCGCTGAGCAACCAGAAGTACCACGATTTCGTGCGCGAGTACGGCGAGCGGACCGTCGGCCTGGTGACGGGCGAGAACACCATCAACGACGAGGCGCCGGTGGTCGTGATGACGACCGAGATCCTCCGCAACCTCATCTACGAGGATCCCAAGCGCCTGGACGCTGTCGCTTACGTCGTCCTCGACGAGGTCCACTACATCGACGACTTTCCTCGCGGCTCGGTCTGGGAAGAGATCGTGATCCAGGCGCCGCGATCGATCAAGCTCGTCGGCCTTTCGGCGACCATCGGCAACTACCGCGAGATCGCCGAGTGGATGGCGGAAAACCGTGGCGGCATGGAGACCGTCTTCCACAACGTCCGCCCGGTCGAGTTGAAGATGTGGCTCGCCGTCCAGAACCGCTTCTTCCCACTTTTCAAAGAGGACGGCGGCATCGATCAACGCACGTGGACCAAGGCCGCCGAGGAAGAGGAAGCGTCCTATCGGGTGGGCCGCTTCACACGCCTTCCCTCCAACGACCTGCTGAAAGTCATCGAGGAGCTGCGGCGCCTGGACATCCTGCCCTCGATCTATTTCATCTTCTCCCGGCGCGGCTGCCGGGAGGCGCTACAGCGATGCTCGTATCACGACCTCGACCTCACCACGGCCGAAGAGAAAGAGGCCATCGACCGGGTGGCGGCCGAGCGGCTGCTCGGCCTCAAGGATCGCGACGAAGAAGCGCTGTTCCGCCGCATGGTCGATGCGCGGCTGCTGCGCCGCGGCATGGCCGAGCACCACGCCGGGCTCCTGCCCTACCACAAGGAGATGGTCGAAGAGCTCTTCCAGCGCGGCCTCATAAAAGTCGTCTTTGCAACGGAGACGCTCTCGCTCGGCATCAACATGCCGGCGCGCGGCGTGGTCGTTTCTTCGTTCACCAAGTTCGACGGCGTGAGCTTCTCGAACCTGACCACCGGTGAGATGACGCAGCTCATGGGCCGAGCCGGCCGCCGGGGCATCGACGTGATCGGACACGGCGTGATCCTCAAGGAATCCGATGTCGAGATCGGGACCATCTACGAGGTGGCGATGGGGCCGACGCTCGTCGTCGAGTCGAAGTTTTTGCCCAGCTACAACATGGCCCTCAACCTGCTTCGCGTCTATACGCCGGCCGAGGCCGAAGGCCTCATGGAGCGGTCCTTCGGGCAATTCCAGAAGCGGCTTGCGGCCGACGCCACGCGCGGGCGGCTGCAAAATGTGCGTGCCCGGCTCGATGACATCCGCAAGATGTGGGACGACTCGGATGTCTCGCTGGACGACGTCGTTCAGTACTTCAAGCTCGAGGATCGGCGCAGGGCGATCCGGATCGAGCTGAGGCGGCTGCGGCGCGACGCCGGCGCCGAGAGGCGCAACCGGCGCGGACGCCACACACGAGCGCAGGGTCACTCCAGCAGGCTGGTCCAGAAGCTGGAGGTCGAAGCCAAAGGCCTGCTCGAGCGGCAGCGAAAGCTGAAGGTGGTGCGCTCGCCGCGTTTCGGCGATCACCTGCAGCGCTATGCGGAGATCAGAGCCTTGCAGAAGGAGCTCGAAGCCGGAGAGCGCGAGGCGACCGGCCAGATGGACGAATATGCTCGCAAGCTGCGACGCCTGTCCCGGATCCTCGCCGAGACCGGATTTCTGTCGGCCGACCGGCCGACCGACAAAGGCCTGTTCGCGGCTCGCATCTATGGCGAGAACACGATCCTCGTCGCAGAGGCGGTGTGGGCCGGATGGCTAGAGGGTCTGACGGCCGAAGAGCTGTGCGGGGTCCTCGTCATGCTGGCCGCCGAGGATCGCGAGCGAGGCCGCAGCCGCGGCGGGGCCCCGACCGGACCTCGCCGGTACCCCACGCCCGCCATCTCACAGACCGCACGGCTCGTCCGCTCGCTGTACTTCCGTTTCGCGGACATGGAGAAGGACCTCGACGAGCCCAACCTGCGCCAGCCGTCACACGACTACATCGACTTCGCGTATCGATGGTCGGCCGGTGAGCCCCTGGACAAGATCCCGCTGCCCGCCAACGTGGACATCGGCGACGCGATCAAAGCGATGAAGAGCCTCTACTCGCTGCTCCGGCAGCTCGAGTTCGCGTTGCGCCAGGCGAAATCGCCGCTCCTCGACGTCGTTTCACGCGCGGTCGCGCAGATGGAACGCGACGTTATCAAAAGAACGTAGGGCACACTAAAGGACGATGGCTGGAAAAAAGCGACGGATCCTCGTCACCGGCGTCGCGCGCTGGTGGGGGGCGCTGGTCGTCCAGCGTTTGGTCGACGACCCCGACGTTGCGGAGGTGATCGGAATCGACATCCGCGAACCTCGATACGACCTAGGCCGAGCCGACTACCTGAAGCTCGACATCCGCCATTCGCTGATCGGCAAGCTCGTGCGAGCGGTGGGCATCGACACGGTCGTGCACACGCTCACCCGGGTCGATTCGTTCGACCTCGATCCTCGACGCGCTCACGAGATGAACGTGATCGGGACCCTGAACCTCCTCGCCGGCTGTGCCGGCGCGGACAGCCCGGTCAAGCGCTTCGTCCTCAAATCGTCGGGTCACGTGTACGGCTCGCGCTACGACCTGCCGCACAACCTTCGCGAGGACCACAGGCTCGATTCGAACTCGAAGCACCAGTTCGTTCGCGACATCGTCGAGGTCGAGTCGTACGTATCCGACTTCGCCGACCGCAACCCCGGCATCGACCTCCTGACACTCCGCTTCAGCAACAGCCTGAACCCGGACGAGCCCCAGCCGCTGGCTCGCTACCTCGACCTCGAGTTCGTGCCGACGGTGGCCGGGTACGATCCCATCCTGCAGCTGATCCATCGCGACGACTGCGTCGAGGCCCTTTACCTGGCGACCAAGCGGGGGCCGGCCGGCGCATACAACATCGCCGCTCAAGGCGCTGAGCCGCTGTCGGCCCTTCTCGACGCCGCGGGCAAGCTCCATGCCCCGGTGCTGCCCCCTGTTGGTCTCGAGCTCACCGCGTTTGCGCTGCGACGGAGCGGGCTGGCGTCGCTTTCCCCGCAGCTCATGGATCTGCTTCGTTGGGGCCGGACTCTATCGACGGCGAAGGCCGCGCGGGAGCTGCGCTTCCGCGCCGCACGAGATACGCGAGCGGCGTTTGAGGACTTCATCCAGCAACGGCGCGTGCTCCGCTATGAGCCCGACCGGCACGCCTACCAGTACGAGAAAGAGTTGGAGGACTTCATCCACAGCCGGCAGCTGGCTTCCGAAAACGGCGAAGGCGAAGAGGTTGGCGCTCCGGCTACGGCTCGCCCCCGCCCCCATCGATGACGAGCACCTCTCCGTTCACGTAGCTCGCCGCGTCTGACACCAGGAACACTACCGCCCCGGCGATCTCGTCGGGAACGCCGATCCGGCCCATCGGGTTGGAGCTGATCACCCGGTCGAGGATCGCCTCGTTGCCCCAAAGCGCCTCTGCGAAACGGGTTTTGACGAGCCCGGGCGCTACGGCGTTGACGCGAACCTTGCCGCCGAGCTCTCGAGCGAGCTGGCGCGTGAGCATGATCACGCCTGCCTTGGTGATGTTGTAAACGCCCAGGCCAAGACCGGGCCGCAGCCCGCCGATGCTGGACACGTTGACGATCGCCCCGCCGTGATGCTCCATCGAGGCTTCATAGACGAGCTTGGTCAGGATGAAGATGCCGCGCAGGTTGACCTCGAACGTCTTGTCCCACGCCGACAGCTCGGCCCCCAGGACGGGGCCGAAGTAAGGGTTGGTGGCTGCGTTGTTGACGAGGATGTCGATTCGGGAGAAGCGCGTCATCACCCCTTCGACCAGGCGCTCGAGGTCCTCCTGCCTGCCGGCGTGGGCCGCGATTCCCACGGCGCGCTCGGGAAACTTCGTGTTGATCCGTTCGGCTTCGTCGTCCAGGTCCACCTGCTTGCGGCTCGACAGGACCACCTGGGCGCCCTGTTCAGCCAGCGCTTCCGCTATGGCGCTGCCGATGCCGCGACTCGCACCGGTGACGAGGGCAACGCGGCCGTCCAGGTCGAACCGGGAGCTCGGCGACACGGCTGATACGATAGCCCGACTCAATGGCGATTACGGGGAAAGCGGCGGAGGACATCCTCGAGCGCATCTTCCAGCCCACGACCAAGCCCAGCGCCATGGACCAGGCCGAGGAAACGCTGCGGCACCCCAAGCGCCTCGTTTATGTAGCCATGTCCAACAAGGCTTTCTACTGGCGGGCCCACATCCAGAAGTTCGTGCTCGATTCGGGGATGGTGCCGGTGAGCCCGTTCATGCTCTTCGACTACTACCTCATGCACACCGTCTCGAAAGAGATCGTCCGCGAGGCGATGAACAATCTGCTCGCCCGCTGTGACGAGGTCTGGGTGTTCGGGCGGCTGTCGCTAGGCGTCAAGGTCCAGGTCGGCATCGCCAAGCGCATGAACAAACCGGTGCGCTACTTCGACATCTCCGATCTTCCCATCGCGGTGATGCCCATCAGCGAGGAAACCGCGGAGGAAGAGCTCCGAGACTAGGCGCCTAGGCGCGGGCGACCCTGCGGTACCACGCTTCCGGATTCGACAGCTCTTCGACGCGCGGCATCGCGTCCGGACCTTGCCACGCAAGATTGAGATCCTTCATCCCATGCGCGTCATAGATGGCTTTGGCAAAAGCCTCGCCGCGGCGGTACTGCTGCAGCTTGAGGTCCAGGCCGGACAGCTTCCAGATCAGAAGCTCGAGGATGCTCTTGCCTGAGCTCCGCGCGCGGTACGCCTCCTCGATGCGCTCGAAGCCGGGCAGCAGCCTGGCGCCCAGCTCGTTCATGACCAGGTTGCTGTAACCCTCGACCAGCGACATCGTCCCCTGCATGCGCCTCATCACCCGCCATTGCGCGGGGAGGACTCCGGCGAAAGCCGCTATGCGCGCGGCCGCCGGCGCTTTCCTCGTCGTCGATTCGAGGAGCACCCTGAGCGATTGCTCCATATCCACTCTCAGCCACGGATGGGCCGCGAACTGCCAGGCATGCGTCATCTCGTGAAGGATCAGCCACCGCCTCAGGTCCTCACCGGGCAGGTCGGCTTTCTTGGCCCACTCCTCGACGTTGGTCTCGACCAGGTACAGCCCGTCGGCCGCGACTGGCTCGGCGCCGAGGAGCTGCGGGTCGTACTGGCCGAGTACCCTGCGCCCGAGAAAGCCGAGCATCAGGCCGACATACCGATCGATACCCGCGCGGCCGGCATCGACGATCAGCGAGTTGGGTACGCGGCCCTGTTCGAGAACAGGATCGATGACGCGGCTCAGGATGGCGAGGTTGAGGTCGAGCCAGCCCTCTCTGTCGACGGCTTCGAAACGGGCCAGTTGGACCCCGACGGGGAGCCTGCCCACGAAGTCGAGAAGCGGCTTCTCGAGCTTGCCGGCCATCGCCCGGTAGCGTTTCTCGGCTGCCGCGAGCAGTGCTCCCGAGGTTGCCGGCTGGTCGAGGCCGCCGCCGTGGCCAGTCCGGCGAGCACGCCGAACATCGCCGCCTTACCGACGCGCCGACTCATACATCCAGGTTACGAAAACCCTACGAAGCCGCTTACGCAGCCGCGCTACCTAGTAGATATACGGCCAGCTCCGGTTGCGCTTGAAGACCACCTTGCACCCATCGCAACGGAAGACGATCTGGAGCTGCCGCCTCCCAATCGCCGCCGCATCCCGGCCGCACACGGGACAGGACGCGGTCTCGTCCATGAATGGACGAGGCAGGGGGTCCACTTTTATCTCTAACCGCCGTCGCTTTTTGGACATTTGCTTAAACCGTTCTCAAATTCGTTGCCAGCAACCAACCCGATCTCCGGGTTGCAATTCAGACGTCGAGTAGCGTCACATCCAGGTTCTTTAACCCCTCCGGTGGCTCAACTCCTGCGGTTTGCAAGCGCTTCAAGAGCGCAAGGATGTAGCGGACGCCGGCGAGGTTGACCCTGTGCTCGCGGGTCAGGGTCTGGACGATTCGTGACCGTCCGCTTGGGATGAATCATGTCAAGGTGTTCGTACATCATGAGAGTGCGGGGATGTGTCTCAAGAATCTCCGACGCCACACTCAGGGTGAATATGGGCTTGTCCAGGTCGATACCCGCGTCGCGGGTCGTCGGAGAGGTGGCTGCAGAGGCCCGTTGCCTGATCTTCATAATCTTCTTGGCCCGGCGGAGTATACCGTTTGGACGATCGGCGGCCTAACTTTGGGTTACAGGACGGGTGCAACTTTCGGCGCCATTCTGCGCCCACCTGATGCCCCAGGCAATGTGTTGTTGTTAAGGATTGACTGCAAAGTGCCTGAAGCGCCGCCGATCGAGCCGCCGCACTGCGGCTCCATATAGTTACCAGCCAACAAAATGTCTGGGCTTCTGGGGCTTTTGCTGGTCAGCGTCTCGGTTGGCCTGAGCAACTTCGCCGGCGCGATCGGCATCGGCCTCAGCGGCATCAGCGCCCGCACCCGGCTCCGGGTCGGAATTGCCTTCGGCCTGTTCGAGGCGCTGATGCCGATCGCCGGCCTCCTCCTCGGCCAGGCCGTGGCGGGCTATCTGGGCCATGTCGCCAAGTACGTCGGCA